>JAHCJK010000105.1 GCA_026184295.1 Planctomycetota bacterium | reverse complement strand
GCCAGCGCGCCGGCCTGCGCGGGCAGGTCCTGCTTCGCCTCGGCCTCGGTTTCGGTGACGTAAAAGCGGTTGCGGCAGGCGTTGATGAACGCGGCCGCGCGGGCGTACAGCGCGCGCGCCTGCGCGTTCAGGGCCTTGCGTTCCGCGGAGCCCTGCGGGCGTTTCGTCCACTGGTTGTCGGCGATGCGGTAGGTCCAGGTGCCCGGCGTCCCGCCGTCCTCGTCGCTGGTGCCGCCGAGCGCCACGATCTCGTTGTTCACCGGATCGTAGGCCAGCGCGCCGTAGATCAGCCACGAGCCGCGGCATTGGCTGTAGCGGTTGGCCTTCAGGTCGGTCCACGCGCGCGTGGCGGGATCGAAGCGCATCGTCGTTTCCAGCAGGTAGGCGTAGACCGAACCGTCCGCGTCGGAACGCGCGAACTGGTAAAAGACGTTCGAGTCCCGGCCGTACGCGTTGTAGGCGCGCTGGACGCGCACGACGCCGTTGGCGTCGGGCTTCAAAGTCGGTTCGCCATCCTTGATGCCCGCCGGCGGCGCGTCCGTCGGGCCGCGCTCGACCTTGTACGGCGCGCCTTCGGGATAGAGGTTGGTCCAGACGCCCGCCGCGGGGTCGAAGGCCTCGGTATCGAAGTGCGGCTTTCCCGCGCCCATGCCGGCACTGGCGATGAAGCGCTTCGCCCGCGCGTCGTACCAGAAGGCGGGCCATTCGCGCGCGCCCGAGTCCTCCTCGCTCAGCGTGACCCACGTGTTGGCCGGCGTCTCGGCGGCCGGGACCCGCAGGGCCGCCGCCAGCATCCCGGCGAGCATGAGCGTTCGCATCGTGGCCGTTCTCACGTGCCGGTCCTCACTTGGCCGCGCGCTTGTAGCGGTAGGCCCAGATCGTGCCCTTGTCGCTGCCGTCGTTCGACAGGTAGATGATATGCGCGTTCACTTCCGGCGCATAGAAGCCGTGCCAGCAGACCTTCGGCATGCCGGAAGGCAGCGGCTTCTCCGCTTCGAAGGTCTCGGTCGCGGGGTCCCATACGCTGACGCCCTTCTCCGCGCGAAGGATCACCACCTTGTCGTTCACCGAGTCGTAGTGAATCATGCCCGCGTTGGACGGCGGGAGCAGCACCGCGGGACCCTTGTTGGGCGGGTTCGACCAGGCGTTGCTCTTCACGTCGTAGATGTAGACGTTGCCTTCGTCGGAGCCGATGGGCGAGCGGTACTGGCCGGTGCTGAGGTAAATGCGGTCGCGCTTGCCGTCGTAGCACGCGCCGAAGTCGCTGCCCGGCGGCGCGCCCTTGGGCTTGGTCGCCGTCCAGGCGCCCGTGGCCACGTCGCCGATCTGCATGCCCTTGTCGCTGCTGTAGGCCCACAGCGCCTTCTTGCTCGGCAGGTAAAAGAAGGCTTCGCCGCGCGCGCCGCCGCCGCGGGGCGGCTTCTTGCCCGCCGGGCGTTCGAAGAACCCAGTCAGCGTGTTGTAGTAGAGCGGCTGATCCTTGACCTTGTCGGCCTTGGCTTCCAGGTGTTCCTTGCCCGCGACGAACCAGGGGCTCTTGGCGCTCCACCAGTCCGGATCGACGCCGCCCGGCGCGCAGCCGTCGTAGATCCACATCCTGCGGTCGGTGTCGTAGGTGTGCGTCTGCCCGCTGTGGCTGCGCGCGGCGAGCGGCACCACGCGGCCGTCCTTATCGACGAGCTGCCCGTCGTCGTTCACCTTCAGGAGACCGTTCTTGCAGTCCTCGCCGAAGGTCCTGGTGTTCACCCCCGGAAAGACGGCGATCCAGCGGTGGGCATTCAGGTCGTAAAAGAAGATGTCGTCGTAATGCCCGTCGGGCTTGATGTACGCGTGCGGGCCCGCGCCGCACAGGAACGCGCCGCGCAGTTCGGGCGCGTAGGCCAACTTGCAGCTCCAACTCCGCCCGCGGCCGACGCCCCACTTGGGGTCGGGAGCGGGCGCGCCCAGGTTCACCCACTCGCCGTCGCCGAGCGCCGCGATCTTTTGCAGGTGCGGGCCGGGCGAGGACGGGAGTCCGGCCAGCGCGCCCTTGGGGGCTTCCGCCCCCGGCGCGACGCCTGGCGACCCGGCAGCGAGGAGCACGGCCAGAAAGAGGAGTGCGCTTCTTCGGTCTCGCATGCGGCTTCCCCCACCTCCAGTTTGGTATTACACTGGTACTATAAAGGTATATACACCGCCTCAGCCCGAACACATCGCATATTATCATCGCATAACATTAACTAGATAAAACCATTGTAAGTTCTATAGAAAACAAATGCTCTAAGACGCCCAAAACTGGTCCCTCAATCAAGGGTGGCTGCACGCGCGACGCGCTCCTTATAAGGCGGCCGGCCGGTCCCTATGGGCGGCGGGCTTTCCGGAAAAATCCGAGCCTTTGGGCCCGCGGTCGCACTTTACTCCGTGCATGCCGTGAGGATAATGCGGGGGCTATTTGCCGCGTGCGAACAAGGGGGGTTCGTGGCCACCGGCGTACAGTTCTATTCCAACGGCCTGCCGCATCCGCCCATGGAAGTGCGCAGGCGCATGTTCATCGAACTCCTCGTCCTTGCGATCCTGACCGGACTGTACATCGGACTCGTGCCCTCGCCGCGCTCGAAGTTCATGGACGGCGGGCTCGCGCTGGCCGCGCTGGGGCTGATCGGCTTTACCTCGCGCTACACCAAAGAGAAGATCTGGGGCCCGCCCGCCGACGCCGAATTCGACCGCTTCCGCCGCTGCTTCGTCAACATCACCTTCGCCACCGTGCCCGTGGTCCTGATCCTGGCCGGCACCGGCTTCTGGATCAGCTACCAGACCGGCGGCTGGCACGGCGTGGCCGACCGCTTCCTCAACTGGCGTTTTCCGCTCGCGCTGCTGCTCTACCTTCCCTGGGCGCTGATGCAGCAGACGATCTTTCAGTTCTACCTGCTCGGCCGGCTGCGCGCGCTGCTCCCGTACGCCTCGCCCTTCCTGCTCTCGGTGCTGAACGGCGTCGCCTACGGCGCCGTGCACCTGAACCAGTTCAACAAGCTCGACATCGAACTCGCGATGCTCACCGCCATCGGCGGCGTGATCTGGAGCTACTCCTACCACCGCGACCGCTACGTGCTGCCCATCGCGATCTCGCACGCGGTGCTCGGCGCGACCTTCTTCTACTGGTACCGCGGCACGGACCTGCTGTGGAACCTGTACCACAAGGCGTTTTGATGCCGCCCGAACCCGGCAAGCTGGACCTGCGCGCCCCCCGCCCCGCCGCGCGCGCGCTCATCGTCTCCGAAGGCAGGCTCCTGGCCGTGCGCATGCGCGCCGGCGGCGCCGACGTGTACGTCCTGCCCGGCGGCGGGCAGCGCTTCGGGGAGACCCTGCGCGAGGCCGTCGCGCGCGAATGCCGCGAGGAACTGGGCTGCGAGATTTCCGTCGGCGCGCTGGCCTACGTGCGCGAGTACGTCGGCGCGCGCCACGACTTTCCCGGCGAACACGCCGGCTTCCACGCCGTCGAATGCGTCTTCCACGGCGCGCTGGCGCCGGGCGCCCAGGTGGCCGCCGCGCCCGCGCCCGACCCCGGGCAGGTGGGCGCCGTCTGGCTCCCGCTCGAAAGACTCCCCGAACTGCCGCTGTATCCGAAATACCTGCGCGAACATTTCCGCAACGGCACGCTGGGCAGCCTGCCGGCGTACCTCGGCGACATCAACTGAAGCGGGTCAGCGCGGGGCCAGGTTGCGCACGGTGCCCCGGTCCACGTAGCGGGCGGGGATCTCGAGATGCCGCGCTGGCGCGTCCGGCGTCACGGCGCCGTCCATGCGGGCCTTGAGCAGCTTCCAGCCTTCCCGCGCCAGGGCCGCCCAACTGAACTCCATGGTGCTCATCGGCGGCGGAGGCTCGTCCGTGCCGGGCGGCGCGAAGAACGAGATGCACGAGATATCCTCGGGGACGCGCAGTCCGTGCCGCTTCATCTCGGCCAGCGCCACCTCGCCCAGTTCCACGGAAGGCACGACGATGATCGAGGGCCAGCGGCCCATCTCCTGCACCATCCGCGCGATGCCCTGCGCGAGCATCTCGGTCATCTTCACCCCGGGCGCGGAAAGCCACGGGAGCGCGGGCCAGAAGTCCACGTCGGTGCCCAGCAGCCCGGCGTGGACGGCCGTGCGGCGCTCGGCGCAGGTGGGGTCTTCGATGATCGGGTCGGCGCCGGCCACCGCGCCCAGGTCGCGGCGGAAGCGCGAGATGAAGAGCACGTCCTTGTGCCCGTACGAGACGATCATGCGCCCGATCTCCTCGCCCGGCTGGCGGCTGGCGAAGGTGACCGAGTCGATCGGCATGCCCTGCGTCAGATGGTCCAGCGAGACGATGGGCTTGCCCATGCGGTGCAGGTCGTACAGGTACTCGGCGTTCCAGATGCCGTTGGAGACGAACGCGTCGAAGTTGCCGGCCTTGACCAGGTTCAAGTCGGGAAAGGGCGGCGCGTTCTTGCCTTGGGCTTCGCCCAGGCAGGTAAGCTGCAGAACGCCGGTGTTGGCCAGTTCGACGAAGAATCGGTAGAGGTCCAGGCAGTAGCCTTTTTCGAGCGACCCGACATGGCCCCAATGGAGGAACGCGACGCGCGGGGTGTGCTTGATTTCCACGGGCCCGGCCAGCTTGCGCGTGGGCGGCAGCGGCGTGCGGTGGTCCTGGGGCGGATGGGCGGGGGGTTGCGAGATGGGCCGGTGCGGACGTCGGGGCGTGGGCATGCGTATCCGATCCAGGGCTCCGTGACGCTTTTCACCCGTTTCGTACTATACACGCGTCCGCGCCCCGTGCCAGGCAGCGCCGCCTCAGGGTTCGGCCCGCCGGGGGCCCAGGGAGGCCTCGTCCACGAACGCGGGCGCGAGCTTTACCCGCCGGGCCGGGGGCCGCGCGCCGGCCAGGCGCTGCGCGAGCAGGTCCCACGCGGGCCGGCCCATCGCGTCGAAGGAGTACTCCACGCGCGCGATGCCAACCGCTTCCGCGCGCTTGCTCGTCGAATGAAAGGTTACCATGGAGAGATGGTGGGGAATCCGGAACCCCAGGGCTTCCAGGGCTTTTTTCATGATGACCGTGACGCCCAGGTCGGGCGCGACGATGGCCGTCGGCCAGCGGCCCATGTCGGCGACGATGCGCTTGAGCGCCGCGAGGGTCAGCTTGACCACGTCCTCCTGCTTCTCGCGCGGGACCCACGAGATCAGGGGCCAGAACTCGGCGGTCGAACCGAGGAGCCCCTGCTGCACGCCGACGCGGCGTTCGATGTAGGTGGGGTCTTCGATCAGCGGATCGGCGCCGGCCACGGCCCCGGTGTCGTAGCGCTGCCGGCTGATGAAGAGGATGTCGGTGTGGCCGCGCGCGAGCAGTTCGCGGCCGATGCGTTCGCCGCCCGCGATGCCGTCGAAGACCACCGAGTCGAAGGGCATGCCGGCGGCCTCGTGGTCGCAGGAGACCGCGGGTATCCCGAGCTTGGAGAATTCGGAGAGGAAATCGTGGTTCCAGATGCCGTTGGAGACCGCCGCGTCGAGCTTGGCCGCGGCGACCGCGGCCATAGGCGGATAAGGCAGGAAGGGCGGCCCTTTGGCGGGCTCGAAGGCGACGAACTCGATCTCGCCCTTCTTCGCGCGGGACGTGAACTGCGCGTACAGTTCGCGGCAGTAGGACCCTTCGATGTTGTGAAGCGTGCCCCAGTTCAGGAACCCGATGCGCGGCATGCGCGTCGCGGGCGTGGGCGTCAGCGCCTTCGCCGGCGTCAGGCCCCGCAGCGGAGTCAGGCTGCCCGAGGACGCCGTCTTCAGCGAGGTCGGCGTATGCGAATGGGGCACGCCCGGGCTCTTGCGCGGACCGGGGACCTTTCGCCTGGGCCTGTACGAGGGCATGCGCACCGCCTAATTGGAGACGCCCTGCACTCTAGCCGAAACCCGCGCGCGCTCAACGGCACCGCATGCCCTTGCGCTTCCGGCGTTCCGCAGCAACATGCCGGTACGAGACCGCTCCGGAGACCGCCCATGCGCATCCTCTTTCTCCTGGCCGCCGCCGGCCTACTCCTTTCGTCCCTGCGCGCCGAAGACGTTCCCGCGCCCACGCCCGCCGAGGAAGCTCCGCTCGCCCGCATCGCCTTCGGTTCCTGCTGCCGACAGGACATGCCCGCGCCCGTCTGGGACGCCGTCGCGGCCGCGCGCCCGGAACTCTTCCTCTTTATCGGCGACACCGTCTACGCCGACACCGAGGACATGGCGGTGATGAAGGCCAAATACGACCAGCTCGCCGCGACCCCCGGCTACAGGAAGCTCGTCCAGACCTGCCCCGTCTTCGCAACCTGGGACGACCACGACTACGGCCGGAACGACGCCGGCGCCGAGTTTCCCAAGAAGAAGGAAGCGCAGCAGGTCTTCCTCGATTTCTTCCACGAACCGCAGGCTTCGCCGCGCCGCAAGCGCGAAGGCGTGTACGACGCGCACGTGTACGGGCCGAAGGGCCGCGAGGTCCAGGTGCTGATGCTCGACACGCGGTATTTTCGCGGCGGACTGAAGAAGTCGCCGACGCCGGTGAAGTTCGACGGCCCGTATGTTCCCAACGACGACCCCGGCGCGTCGATGCTCGGCGAGGCCCAGTGGGCCTGGCTCGAACAGCAGCTCAAGGTCCCCGCGCGCGTGCGCATCCTCGCCTCGAGCATCCAGTTCGCGATCGAGGACCAGGGCTGGGAGAAGTGGGCCAACCTGCCGCTGGAACGCGCGCGCCTGCTCAAGCTCTTAAAGGATACGAAAGCCGCAGGCGTGCTCGTGATCAGCGGCGACCGGCACAGCGCGGAGCTTTCGAAGCTGGCCCCCAAGGACACCGGCCTGCCCTACCCGCTCTACGACCTGACCTCCAGCAGCCTGAACCAGCCGCTGAAGTTCCTGCGCATCGACCCGAACAAGCACCGCGTGGGCGAGAGCTTCCGCGGCGCGAACTTCGGTCTCATTTGCATCGACTGGTCGAAGAAGAATCCCAAGATCACGCTCGAGGTCCGCGACGAGACGGGCAAGCCGCAGATCAAGCAGGAAGTGAAGCTCGACGACCTCAAGTAGAGCAAGATCTTCCAACGCCCCAATTCCAACGCCCCCATCATGTGGGACAGGCGTCCCGCCTGTCCGTGCTTGCCGGGCGCAAACATCCGGCGCGCGGCCAGCGCGCCGGGTCCGTTCGTAGCGCCGGCCTCCGGCCGGCAGTGTCGCCGGCGTCCCGCCGGCTCGGGACGCGCGCAAGCCTGCTCCTTCGATCTGCCGGCGAGGACGCCGGCGACACTGCCGGCGGGACGCCGGCGCTACGGCGCTGGCCGCGCTGGCTAGCCGCGTTGGTTGGCCGCGTTGGCTGGCGTCGCTGGTTGCTGCGCTGGCTGGCCGCGAGGCCTGGCCACGTTGGCCAGGCGGCGCTGCTTGGCCGCGCTGGCTGCCGAACGATCGGAATGAGGCTGCGAACACGCTGAAAAAGGCGCGCTACGCTCTGCGCGCGCGCATCCCCCGCGCGGCGATCTCGCAGAGGAAAAAGACGGCGGCGAGCAGCAGCAGCGCCGGGCGCAGCGAGAGGTAGCTGCGGCGGCTGCCCTGCTTCGCGAGCCAGTCCTTCAGGTCGCGGTCGGGCTGGTTGATCATGCGCGAGGTCCCGCCGGCGCGGTCGGTCCACGCGCCCAGCACGCCGCGGTCGGTTCCGAAGCGGCGGAACTCTTCGGCGTACGGCACGGTGACGAACTGTTCGTGCGAGCGCCCCGCGGCGTCGCGCACTTCCAGCGTGTACACGCCTTCGCGCCCGGCGGGAAGGTCGGCCGCGTAGCGCCCGGGGGCCTCGGGCAGGAGTTCCGCGGCCTGTTCGGCGGGGAGTTCCTCGCCGCGCACGGGCGTCAGGCCGTCGAAGAGCGGCGTCAGGCGCGCGGAGACCTTCAGGCCGTTGCGCGGCTGCCCGCTCCGGGCATCCTCGGCAAAGAGCGTGACGCGCAGGCGTCCGCCGCCCGCGGGTTCGGCCTCGACGCGCCAGCCTTCGGCGCCGGCGTCGCGCCCTTCGGCCCAGGACATCACGCCCGCCAGCAGCGCCTGCCCGCCCTTCCAGTCTTCGCCGGGCGAAAGCAGCGCCATCCCGGCCTCGCCTTCCAGGGTGAGCGCAAGGGCCGCGGTGCGCGAGGCGCCCAGCCGTCCCAGCGTCACCACCGGGTCCGGCAGGCGCGTGCCCTGCGCCGCGGCGCCCTTGGCCGGAACGCTCTGCACGGCCGCCTCGCTCGACGGGCGCGCCTTCACGCGGTTGCGGAACGGCAGTTCGGGCCAGGCGGCTCCGGCCGGCGCGACGGCCGGGTGCGGGCGCAGCGTGACGCGGAAGGGTTCCCGCCGCGTGTACAGATCCTTGCGCCCTTCGTCGAAGACCTCGCGCAGCCGGTTCGCGAACTGGAGGAACTCCGGGTAGAACGCGCCGCCGCCGAGTTCGGCCATGCGCTTGAGCCGCGCGGCGCCCTTCTCGTGGGTGTCGCGCGCGTCGATGCCGATGCCGAAGGCGTAGAACGCGGTCCGCCGCCGCCCGCCGCCTTCGGGCGCGGGGCAGAGCGCCGCGACGGCCTTCTCGAGGTCTTCGTCGCGGGCCCCGGCGGTGTCTTCGCCGTCGCTGAGCATCACGACCAGGCGTTCCTCCGAGGCGTCCTGTTCGAGCAGTTCGCGGGCCTTTTCCAGCGCGGCGAGCAGGCTGGTCTGCCGGTCGATGGCCAGGCGCCCCAGCGCGTCGATAAAACCCTTGCGCGCGGGATCGGGGGAGACCGGCGCGATCACCTTCGCGCTGCCGGAGAATGCCACCAGGCCCACGCGGTCGCCCGGCTGCAGGGCCGAGCCCGCGTCGCCCGGGCGCACGATCAGGCCGAGCTGTTCCTTGGCGTAGCCGATCTTCAAGTCGCCGCGTTCCATCTTCTGCGACATCGACGACGAGACGTCCACGAGGAAGAGGATCGTGCGCGTGCGGTCTTCCTCGGGGCGGAAGGTCACGGGCAGCAGGTTCTCCCACGCGCCTTCCAGCGGATGCCCGCCGGCGCCGAAGGCCGCGTCGCCGCCCAGCGCGACCAGCCCCAGCCCGCCGCGCACGCCGCCGCGTTCGCTTTCCGGGCCGCTCTGCATCGCTTCCGTCAGCGCGCGCAGCGCGGGAGAATCCGGAGGAAGTTCCTTCGCGGAAAGCCCGTCGGCCAGGACCCCCGCGTAGCTGCGATACGCCTGCGCGGACGCGGGAAAGACCGGCGCGAGAAAGACGTCGGCGTCGGCCCCGAGCACGCGCGGGCGGCTCTTGATCCAGCGCGCGAGCATCGAGTTGGGGCGCGTGAGCACCGCCCAGCGGCGCGGGCCTTCCACGCGCACGGCGCCGTAGAGCGCGTTGTTGCGGGTAAAGTCCGAGAGCCCCGGCGGGACCTCCAGGGTCACCTTGTACTGCGCGACGCCCAGTTCCTCGGGTCGGTCGGGGATGCGCACGGTGGCCCGGCAGCCGCGCCCGGGTTCGCCGGTCTCGGCCAGGCGCACCTTCTGCGAGCCCACCGGGGTGCCCTTGCCGTTCATCCAGCGGCCGACGCGCACGGTCACTTCGACGGGCTTCTGCCCCGCGACGGTGGCTTCGATGTTCAGGCCGCGCCCGAGCGGCACGCGTTCGGGGAGCTGCACGCGGTCCACGCGCACGTCGTCGTAGCCGCCCACGGCCGCGGGGGGCCAGGCGAGCAGGTCGATGCCACTGCCGTTCAGCGAGGCGACGGCCAGGTCCGCGCGGCCCTGGGTGTCCAGGCCGTCGCCGCCGAGCACGATCGCGCGGGCCGGCGGCGGGTCCTGTGCGCCGGTAAACTGCCCGCGCGCGAAGTCGATGGCCGCGCCGTAGTCGCTGGCCTGCGCGTCGATGGCCGAGCGCGGCGCGGCCGGATCGCCCAGCGGCGGACGGTCGGGATCGGGCGGAGGTTCGGCCGCGCCGCGGGTGCGCGGGCGGGCCGCGGGCGGCGGAAGCTTGGCCAGGACGCGTTCCTGCCCCGGCGCGCGCCCGAAGACCACCACGGCCATCTCGGGATCGGCGTCTTCGACGGCGGCGACGAGGTCGGCCTGCGCGAGGCTCGCGGCGTTGCGGTCGTACACGCTGGCGCTCAGGTCGTAGGCCGCGACAAGCTGCACCGCGCGGGTCTCGCCCGGCCAGCGCAGGTCGGCCAGGCCCAGGAGCAGGGTAAGCAGCGTGAGCCCGCGAAAGATCAGGCGGTAGCGCCAGCGGCGTTCGGCCAGGCGCACGTCTTCCCGGCGCGTGGCGAGCCACACCCACGCCGTCACCGGCAGGGCCAGCAGCAACCACCCGGGCGCGCCAAAAATGTATTCCACGGTTCCCTCGCCCATGGCTGGAACGAAAAGTGCGTGCCAAACACCCAGGCATGCCCGATTTAGGCGTGTAGCGCCGATTGTAACGAGCCAAGGATTAAAGAGATAGATAAATAGTACTGCGCTTAAGTTTGTGGGGTTTTGCCCGAACGTTCCCGCGTGCATTGTCGTTAAAAGGAAAGACGTCTGTACAGAGGTACGCGGCACCGTGCAGCGCTGTTGCTGCAAGCACATGAGCTTTTTGGGATTTACAGGAAGTCTGGAAGTTGGCATCGGCGTCAGATAGGATACCCGAACGCTGCACGAAGTGGCTTGATGGAGGATGTGGTCGGCATGGCTAACGAGAAGAAGACCGTCGTCAAAGGCAAGACGGTGGTGAAAGGCAAGACCCTGGTAAAGGGCAAGACGATGGTCGGCGACGCCGATTGGCGCGACCGGCAGAAGCAGCGCCGCATCATGGGCGCGGTCAAGCTCTTCGTCTTCGTCGGCTTCCTGGGCGTGATCGTGGGCCTGGGGATCGTCTACAAGAGCCAGATCATGGCGCTCTTCGAGAAGAAGCAGCAGGTCGTGGTCGCCCCCCCGCCGGCGCCGCCGCCGCAGAAGAAGGTCGAAGTCGTCGAGCCGCCGCCCGAAGCGCCGGCGAAAGTGGTCGAAGAGAAGAAGACCGTCGTCGAGGAACCGAAGCGGGCCGTCGAGAAGCGGCCGGAGTTCGACGCCGAGGAAGACAAGAAGGCGCTGGAACTGATCGCGGCCGGGCGCAAGGAGATCGAGAAGATCGTCCCCGACCCCGCGTACAAGGAACACCTGGTCTTCAACTTCGACGGCGCGAAGGAAAAGTTCAAGATGGCCGCGGGGATGAAGGCATCGCCCGAGACCAACAAGGACGCCACGACCTGGGTGCGCAAGGCCGAGGAGTTCAAGCTCGCGACGAAGCACATCGAGATCAGCGAGTTCGCCACGACCGAGAACGCCGCGCAGGTGACGATGACCAACGGCAACGTGATGCGCGGCATCGTCAAGCAGGACACCAACGAGTTCCTGGAACTCCAGACGGTCTCCGCCGACAACCCGGCCTCGCTGGGGCGCAGCACGTTCAAGATTCCCAAGTCCGACGTCGGCAAGCCCGTCCCGCTCGAAATGGCCGACCGGCAGCGCGAGTTCAAGGACTTCCTCACGCGGCTGGAAAGCGGCATGGAACTGGGCGCGAACGCCGGCGCGGCCGACTACTACGACCTCGTCTTCCTCAGCAAGCGCCTGGGCCTCGGCACCGAATGCATCGACTACCTCTCCAAGGCCTTCGAGAAGGCCAAGGACGGGCGCCTGGGCGACGCCTTCCGCAAGCTGGTGATCGACCGCTACCTCGAACGCGCCACCAAGCAGGCCGCCGCGAACCGCAAGGTCCAGGCCGAGGCGACGCTGAAGGAACTCCTGCGCACCCTGCCCGATTACCAGGTGGCCAAGGACGAAGTGGACGTCTTCCGCATGGAAGTGCTGGCGAAGATCAAGGACGACTTCAAGTCCACCATCGTGATGGCCAAGAAGGTTGCTCCGCCGCCCCCGGCCGCCAACGCGCCGCAGGAAAAGGCGAACACGCCGTCGGCCCGCGACCTGGCCGCCGAGGCCGCGAACGCGTCGGGCGCGGGCGAAGAGATCGCCGGGGTCGATTCGAGCGGCGTGGTGGGCAAGGGCGCGGCCGCGTCGATCGTCGATAAGGCCAACGCCGCGTACGAAAAAGGCATGGCCGCCTACAAGCAGTACAGCCAGGGGACCAAGGGCAACAACAACGCCGTGCTGGCCGAGGCCGAGAAGTACCTCGATCAGGCCGTGACCCTGTACGGCGAGGCGCTCGACAAGGACCCCAGCAACAAGAACGTCGAGAACCGCCAGGTCGAAGCCAACATGATCCTGTACGCGACGCGCAAGTACCGCACGTTCTAAGCGCGGCGCAGGCACCGAAGCAAAAAGCGCGGCCCTGAGGGCCGCGCTTTTGTTTGTGGGCTATCGAAGCTGAAGAAACCGCGGGCTACTTCACTTCCATGCGGATGAACTGGTTCTTCTTCGCGCCGTTGGGGATCGTGTAGCTCTGCGGGGCCTTTTCGAGCGCCGCGATGGGCAGGTCCTTCACGAAGGTCTGTCCGTCGAAACCGTGCGTCACGGTCAGCGTGCCTTCGGCCGGCGCGGGCTTTTCCTTCACGTACCCGGCGAAGATGCGCACGCCCTGCACGCTGCCCCCGCCCTTCACCACCACCTTCACTTCGGCCTCGTCGCACGGAGCAAGCTCGGCGGACCCGCTGACGTTGTTCTGCCAGTGCTCGACCTTCTGCCCCGCGGTGTTGCCCCAGGGCGAACAGTCGGTCGTGCGGTTGACGAGCGCGCTCTTGCCGGCCGCGCCGAGATGCACTTCGAGGTACTTCTTCGGATCGGGCGGATACCCCGTCCCGCCCATCACGCAGGCGCTCAGCTTGACCAGCTTGCACCCGGGCGGCGCCTTGACCGGGATGCGCAGTTCGCCCGCGCCGTCCGCTTCGCCGCCGGTGAACGTCAGGCGATCCGAAACTTTGTACGCCAGCCCCGTCGCCTGCGTGCCCGCCGCGAAGGCCTCGGCGCTGCTCCAATCGGGGATATACGTCAGCGTCTGGTAGCCGGCGGCCTTGGTCACGGTCATCTTCGTCGCCGCGGCGCCCACGCGAGGCAGCGAACCCGGGTGGACCAGCGCGCGCGTCGTCACCTTCTTCAGACTTCCGCCTTCGATCTTGAGCAGGTAGTCCCAGCGGTTCGCCGCGCCTTTGACCGTGCCGTCGGCTTCCACGGGGGTCCAGGTCTTGCCGAGGTCGAAGGAGACCGAGGCCCTGCCGTCGGTCTCGACCTTCGAGGAGGTGATCGTGTACGGGCAGCGCACGGCCACGACCGTCGCGCCGCCGTCGGCCGCGAGCGCTTCCGCCGCGAACGACTTCGCGTCGGGCGCCCAGACGACCTCGCAGCAGCCCTTCTGCTTCTCCTCGATGCCTTTGGTGAACGGCAGCGGCTCGTACCAGCCGGCCTCGTCCTTGCCGAACCAGCGCGTCATCCGTTCGCCCTTGCGCAGCGCGAAGGTCATTTCGTGCCCGAGCATCAGGTTGTCCTGGAAGGCGTACGACTTGGCGCCGTTGATCTTGGTCACCCAGCTCCCGTTGCCGTCGGCGCCGAAGAAGTACTTCGCGCGCAGCGGCGTCTTGGCCCCGAAGTAGCCGCTGGGATCGGCGATGACGTCGGCGACGGACCAGACGTCTTTCTGCGCGTCGCCGGCCCAGCCGCCGATGTCGATGTCGTAGTAGTGCCACGCGCCGTCGTAGTAGGCGTCGCAGACCGAGTGGACGATGCCGTCGAGGAACCAGCGGCGCGCTTCGATGGCCGGCTTGCCCGGCGTCCCGCCCGGGCGGCTCTGGTAGATCCCTTCCAGCAGCCCCGACTGAATCCCGCAGTATCCGGTGCCGTGCGTGTTCAGCAGCACGACCGGATCGAGTTCGATCACGTGCGGGCTCGCGCGCGGTTCCTGGCCGGTGTGCGCCCACAGGGTCATGCCCTGCTGGAACGCGCCCCAGTTCTTGCGCCGCCCGTCGTAGTAAATCTCGTAGAGCTTGCGGCAGAATTCCTTCGGCGCGAGGCCTTTGAAGGACGGGCTGGCGTGGAAGGCCTCGATGGAGAACGTGCTCGGCGGCGGGTCCTCGGCGTAGACCTTCGCGTCGGACTCGACCCACGGATTTTCGGAGGCCGCGTGCAGCGCGCTCGCCCACAGCGCCGCACAACCGGCCCACATCGCCACGATGCGCATGGAAGTTTTCCCGGGACCCGTTCGTGAACTCACCCTAGGAAAGGTGATACCGCGCCCACGCCCGCGGCACGACCAATTTCAGGGATTTCTTCGAGGCAGGCGGGTTCGGTATCGCTTCTTTCAAGTCTGCGTCTTCGCCACCGACACGAAGAACGGCGGAACAGCGAACAGCAGAACAGCGAACGGCAGAACGGCAAACGGCAGAACAGCGAACGGCAGAACGGCGAACAGCAGAACGGCAGAACGGCGAACGGCAGAACGGCTTGTCCACGAAGGGCACGAAGAACACGAAGGACGACGGGAGGCGGGTGAAGGCGGCGGTGCTTGTAGATTTGACCAGCAGGGTGCCACGGGTCGCGGATGTTCGAGACCCGTGCCCTCTACCCAATGGACAAGGATGCTTGCAGGTAAGAGCTGCGGAACATAGAGCGGACCGGAAGTTCGGAAAGCACCGGCTACTCGTAGCGCAGGGCTTCGATCGGGTCGAGCTTCGCGGCCTTCCACGCCGGGAACGTGCCGAAGCAGACGCCGTCGAGCAGCGAGACGCCCACGGCCGCGAACATGCCCCACCACGGCAGCGAAGTGGCCCACTCCGTCTGCAGCGCCACCGCGTACGTGAAGATGATCCCGAGCACGCAGCCGGCCAGGCCGCCCAGCGAGCAGATGATCAGGGACTCGAAGAGGAACTGCTTGAGGATGTCGCCCTGCGTCGCGCCGACGGCCCGGCGGATGCCGACCTCGCGGCGCCGTTCGGTGACGTTGGCCAGCATGATGTTCATGATGCCGATGCCGCCGACCAGCAGCGAGATGCCCGCGGAACAGAGCATCACCACGTTGAAGATGTTCTGCGACTGTTCGACCTGTTTGAGCAGGTCCTGCGCGACCAGCACCTGGTAATCGCGGTTGTCCTTCTGCACGTTCTCCATGCGGTGCGCGGTCTCGTAGAAGCGGCTGAGAAACGCTTCGGCCTGGTAGATGTCGAAGCCCGGCTTGACCTGGAACTTCACCTCATGGACCTCGTCGGCGAGCGGTTCGCGCGTCGTCCGCAGCAGCGCGGCGGCAAGCGGGATGTAGATGCGGCGGTTGAGCGCCTTGATATCGGCCTTGTCGAACTTCTCGTCGGTGGAAACCTTGCTTTCCAGCACGCCGACGACGATGTACGGCTCCTGGTCGATCACGAGCACTTCGCCGACGGCCGAGGCCGTCTTGAAGATCTCCTGGCGGATCGCGTCTTCGATGACGCAGACGCGCCGCGCGTCGCCTTCGTCGGACGCGTTCAGCCAGCGACCTTCGCGCAGGTTGAAGTTCATCACCTTCAGGAACGGCGGCGTGGTGCCGACCACATCCCCCGCGACGGCGGTCTCGCCCCGGCGCACCGAAGCGAAGACCCGGCGCAGCGGCGCGTGGGCGATAAAGAGGTCGCAGGAGGCCGCCACCGCGTCGGCTTCGCGCACGGTCAGCCCGTCGGACCGCAGGCGCGCGGCCTTTTTCTTCTCGCGCGCGACCGTGTTGTCGGCGCGCCAGTCGATGCCGCGCACGATGATGTTGTTCGCGCCCAGCGCCGCGAGCTGCTTCAGCACTTCGCCGCGCGCGCCTTCGCTGACCGCGATCACCGCGACGACCGAGGCCACGCCGAAGATGATGCCCAGCATCGAGAGCGCCGCGCGGACCTTGTGGACCGCGAGCCCCTGGAGGCCGATGCGAAGAACGCTGACAAGGTCCATACTACGATTTCCGCCCCTTTGGTTTACTGAACAATTCGGGCATTCGTTGCCAAGGCTGCTCGCGTGTGAGACCCCAAAGGCACGCGCGAATGGCTTGCCGGCGCAGCCGCGCATGATGCCCCGGCGCCGCTCGCAAAGGATGGGTTGATGCCGCCCGGGTTTTTCCCGCCCGAATCCCACGCGCGCCGATGCTCGCCCAGGCGGCCTTCGCTTCCGACCTTCCCTCGCCCCCGCGCCGTTGCGGGGGAGAGGGATCGAGGGTGAGGGGGCGCCGGTGTGCCTGCCCGACCGTGTTCTTCGCGGGATCGGCAGGCGTGAAGTGCGTTCCCTCAACAAGCGCGCAAGCTTGCTTGGACGCGGTCGATCCAGGACACCGTCGCCCCCTCACCCTGCACCCTCTCCCCCACAACATCGTGGGGGCGAGGGATTCGGACGTGAGAGGCCTTTCCGTCCGCCAACCCGCGGAGGATCCGGACGTGCGCGACGTTTTGGTACGCCAACCTGCGGGGGACTCGGACGTGAACAGCCGTTCGGTCCGCCAACTCGCGTCGGATTGGCCGGTGCGGGAGACCGGCTGCAAACGGCGTCTTCGCGTGCGAAGCCAAGCGCCAATTTCGTTCATGCCTGCAGCCATGGTTGCCCAATCCAAAATCGAAAATCCAAAATCGCAAATGCCGTTATTCCGCGCTCTCCCCAAGTTTGACGATCGGCGCCTGCCGGGGGCGTTCGACCACTTCGATGCGTTCGATCAGGCCGTCTTTCAGGTGCACGATCTTCTGGCTGTACTCGGCCTTTTCGCGGTCGTGGGTCACCTGCACGATCGTGCGGCCGGTGCGGTGCAGCGCCTGGAAGACGCCCATGATCTCTTCGCCGGTGCGGCTGTCGAGGTTGCCGGTCGGTTCGTCGGCCAGGAGCAGCGCGGGTTCGGTGACGAGCGCGCGCGCGATGGCCACGCGCTGGCTCTGCCCGCCGGAGAGTTCCGTCGGCTTGTGGTGCAAGCGGTCGCCCAGGCCGACGAGTTCCAGCGTGCGCTGGGCCAGGTCGTTGCGCAGGTTGCGCGGCACGCCGGCGTAGACCAGCGGCAGCGCCACGTTGTGGACGATGTCTTCCTGCGTGAGCAGGTTGAACTTCTGGAAGACCATCCCGATCTTTTCGTTGCGGATGCGGGAGAGCTGGCCGTCGTCGAGTTCGGCGATGTCCACGCCGTCGAGCAGGAAGAGCCCCGCGCTGGCCTTGTGCAGGCAGCCCAGCACGTGCAGCAGGGTGCTCTTGCCCGAACCCGACTGCCCCATGATCGAGACGAACTCGCCATTGCGCACGGTGAAGGTGATGCCCTTCAGCGCGTGCACGGGGCCGCCTTCCAGCACGTAGACTTTTTCGATGTCGCGGATTTCGATGACGGAGTCCGCGTGCCCGGGCACCGGTTCGGGCAGCGGCCGCAGATGGTCGATCATGGCGCGGCCTCGGCCGGCTCGGGCTTGGGCGGAGGCGGCGCGCCCGGCAGCGCGGCGTCGAGCACGCGGTCGCCGGGGCCGAGCCCCGTGACGACTTCCACGCTCAGCGCGTCGCTGCCGCCCAGGGTCACGTCCTTGCGGCGCGGGCCGCCGCCGTTTTCGGACGCGAGCACGTAGGCCTGGCCCTTTTCGTCGCGGCGCAGCGCCGTCCAGGGGATCACGTAGCCGGGCTCCTTGCCGTCCCTGGAAGAGCAGTCGATGCGCACTTCGGCGGTAAAGCCCAGGCGCATCGCCTCGCGGTCGCTTTCGCTCATGTCGGTGAAGTCGATCAGCACCGAGACGACGTTGACGAAGGCTTCGCCCGAACGCAGCAGCGCCAAGCGCGAGTGGGCCACGTTCTTGTCCTGCGCCACCAGCGCGATCTCGCTCACGCTGGCCTTGAAGACCCGTTCGGGGAAGGCCGCCAGCCGCACTTCCGCCGGCTGTCCCGCGCTCAGGCGCATCACGTCGGCCTCGTTCACCCACACGCGCACGCGCAGCACCGAAGTGTCCACGACCTTGCAGAGGTCCTGGCCGCGGTTGCGCGTCTCGCCCACCTGAATGGGGCTCGAGGCGCTGCCGCCGCCCTTGTAAACGTCCACGAAGGCCACGCGCCCGGCCACGGGGGCCTTCACTTCGGCGTGGTCGAGTTCGCGCTTCTTCTGTTCCATCTGCGCCTTGAAGTTGCGCAGTTCGATCTTGTTCAGGTCCAGTTCGGCGTTCTTGATCGCCAGGTCGGCCTCGCGGTTGAACTTGCTGGTCGCCAGGTTCTTCTCGGCGTCGCCCACGGCCAGGTCGGCCTGGCGCTTGGTGTCGCGCGACGAGCCCGCCAGCGTCAGGTCGTACAGAATCTTGGCCTTGGCGTACTCCGCGCGCTGCGTGGCCTGGTTGAGCGCCTTCTGCTTGAGCACCGTCTCGGTGACGAAGCCGAGCTTGTGGAGTTCGTCGTAGGCCTCGAAGTCCTTCTCGGCCTGGTCGAGCTTGAGCTTGGAGGTCTGGAGCGTGAGCGCGGCGCCGTTCTTTTCCTTGTCGGTGGGGCTGCCCAGGATCAGTTCGCGGTCGATCTGGGCCTTCTCCAGCGCGGCCTCCTTCTGCGCGATGTCCAGGCCGTAGCGCTTGCGCGTCTGCTCCAGGTCGTTCTCGGTCTTGCGGACGGCTTCTTCCTTGTCGAAGAGGTCCTTGGTCATCTTCTCCAGCGCGTCCTGCGCGTCCTGCGAATTGAAACGCACGATCACCGTGCCGGCATCGACGTACTTGCCTTCCTCGATCTTCCAGACCACTTCGCCGGTGAAGAAGGAGAAGACCTGCGTCTCGTTGCGCGCGACCACGGTGCCCAGTTCCCGCAGGGTGCTCTTCACCGCGCGGCGTTCGGGCTCGACCCAGTGTTCCTCGGGGCGGCGCAGGCGGCTGTAGAAGAGGTACCCCAGGGCGAAGAGGATCGTCGCGCCGAGCACCGCCATGCCGGCGTAGCGCTTCGCGCGTTCGCGGCGGCGCACGTCGTCGCGGATGCCGACGATGATTGAGGACGCGTCCGCGCGCATCGCGACCTTCCGGCGCAGCAGCGGCGGCGTGGCTTCTTGCGCGCGCAGGTCGCTCACGGTTCCACCATCCAGACGCGCTGGCCTTCGTCCAGCCCTTCCACCGCGGCGACGATCTCGTTTTCGCCTTTCACGCTCACGTTCTTCCGTTCGGGGCCCAGCGGTCCGGCCAGGCGCACGTAGGCCTGCCCGTCCTTCTCGCGCGCCAGCGCCGCGCGGGGCACCAGCAGGGCGTTCTCGGCGCGCTGCACGACGATCTCCACGTCCACCCGCAGGCCTGGGCGCAGCAGCGCGGACTCTTCCGCGACCTCCACTTCGACGTCGAAGACCTGGCGCTGCGCCTTGCCGACCAGGTTCTTGGTCTCCTCGCGGTAATCCTCGAACTCGTCGCGGCAGGTCTCGGCCACGTACGTGACCGTGCCGGCGAAGACCTTCTCGTCCGATCCCGTGGGCCGTACCAGCGCCTTCATGCCCTTCGTCACGCGGGCGATGCGCCCTTCGTCCACGGTAAGCGCCACCTTCATCTTGCGCAGGTCGCTGATGGTCATCACCTCGTGGCCCTCGCGCACTTCGCGCCCCGGCCCCGGCTGCATGCCCCAGAACGACTGCTGCAGCGCCACCCCCGGCACGGGCGCGGCGATGCTCGTCTTCTGCACGTTCTCCTGCAGGTCCTTGAGGCGCTGTTCCTCGCGGCGCATGCGCGCGTCGTGCCGGTCCTGCGCCTGCTGGTTGTTCTTGGCCACCAGCGCCGCGCGTTCCTGCGAGGAGATCAGGTTCTTCTCCTCGTCGCGCACCTTCAGTTTCTGTTCGCCGATCTGGATCGGGTCCAGCGTGTGGAGCTTCCGGTAGGCGAGGTCGGCCTTGTCCACGTTCAGTTCCTGTTCGCGCAGGTCGAGTTCCTTCTGGCGCACTTCCACTTTCGAGACGAAGCCGTCGGCCGCGAGGCCCTTCAGAATCTCGAATTCCTCCTGCCGCGCCTTGAACAGGTTCCTGGCGTTCTGCAGGTTCACCTGCGCGTCCAGTTCCGCGCTGGTGCTGGGGCCCAGTTCCAGGTCCTTCAGCCGCAGGGTCTCCAGGTCCACGCGCAGCTTGTGGGTCTCGACGTCGTCCTGAGCCTTGCGCAGTTCCTTCATCTCGTTCTGGCGGGCCTTCTCGCGGTCGGCGCGGATGCGCGCGAGGTTCGCTTCCTGGTTGGCCAGGGCTTCCTCGTGCGGCTTGGGGTCGAGCTGCACGACGACCTGCCCCTGCGTCACCCGCGAACCGTCCGCCGCGATGTTCAGGATCGTCCCGCGCACGCGGATCATCACTTTTTCCTTGGCCAGCGGCAGGATCGTCCCGCGCCGGCGGATCACGTCTTCGAAGACGCCGCGCGTCACCGCGGCCTTGCGCGGATCGGCCGAGGCGTCCGCGCCCATGCGCCCGATCCAGAACACGGCCAGCAGCGCGCCCACGATCACCGCCGCGAGGACGGCGCGTTTGCGCCCCACCTGCCCGAGTTGCTCGATGCCGAACACGCGCGCCGCGCCCCCACGAATTTCGTTACTTGCTGCGGCTCTTCCGCCCGCTCCCGCCGCCGCCGGGGCCGCCCGGACCGCCGCCGCTCATGC
>JAHCJK010000104.1 GCA_026184295.1 Planctomycetota bacterium | reverse complement strand
TCGCCGGTGCCGGGCGAGATGCTGTAGTGATTCGTGACAGTCTGTCCGTTCGCAAAGAGATTGTCGTGGACATCGGCGTTGCCCGAACCCGTGGACAGGCAGCCCTGGCCGCCGACGATTTCGTTCCCGGCAATCTCGAGGGCCTTGCCGAGCCGCACGTTCATCTCCGACGTATTGTGACGGTTGATGATGAACGGCGTATCCACTTCCAGGCGGCTGTTCTTGATCGTCGCGCAGCTCGCGTCGATGGAACCGCAGTTCACACCGGAATTGAGAACTTTGACGTTTTCGATCAGCAGTTCCACGTCCTTGGCCGTGCACTGAATGCCCCAGCTGCGCGCGCCCTGCACGTACCCCGATTTGATCACGCCGTTCTTGATCACGATCTTGCCCTTGCCGCTTACGAGCGGGATGCCGTCCGCGGGCTTCGACGTGTTCTTCCTGGCGTAATCGAAGAACGCGCACGGGTACCACTTCAAGACGTCCGCGTACGTGGCCCACGGCGCGACGTTGCCGACGATGGCCACGCCCACATCCATGGCGGGGCGAATATCGCACTCGTCGATCTCGCAGTCGCCCGTCACGGCCTTGATCCGAATGCGGTACTTCCCGGCCGGCAGATAATGAAGGTGCGTGAAGACCGTCCCGCCGCCCAGTTCGGGGTGAACGTTCTCGATCGTTCCGCCCACGCGAGGTTGATCTCCGCCGCGGAATTCGCAGCGAACGGGGTTCCCTTTTTCGTCTTCGACCACGATCGTCACCGCATGATCCTTCTGCGAGACCGCGCAGGTGGCGTAGTAGGAGCGCTCGGCTACCGGCAGTTCGACGTAGTCGGAGACGATCTCCTGGCCCTTCGGCAGCAGGCAAAACTGCCTGCCGACCAGCGGGCGGACCACGGTCGAGACGGCCTTGGCGCCGGGCGCCTTGGAGGTATCCCAGTGGGTCAGGCCTTCTTCAAAACCGTAGTTGGGGATGTGTCCGTATTTTCCGTCCGCGAAGGTGACCGTGTGGCCGTTCAGGTCCAGCGTGATGTTGTTTCCGAGAAAGAGCGCGGTGGCCGGGCTGGTGATGTCGGCGGTCAGCACGTACGTCTTGCCCGACTCCCCGAGCACGCCCGCCGCCTTCACGGGAATCTCGCCCGAAATCGGTTCGCGCGGTTTCGTCTCCTGATAGGCCGCGACCATCGCGTGAATACCGAAGAGCACCGCGACCGCTGCCAGCATTCGTACCCACGTGGCCATGTTCGTCCCCTTTCGGCGTGCGCTGGCCGCCCGGGTTGATCATGGTGGCGGTTGCTTCTATCTACACATGCTCCCTGGGCAAACGCAATCGCATACGTGTGCGAAACACGAGATGTGTTTGCAGGAGCCGCAGGGATGCGGTGGATGCGCTTGTGCAGCGCGCCCGACGTTCCGGCGCCGCGACCTTCGGCTAATCGAGCAGGAACTGGACGGTCACGCGCAGGTTGAGCTTCAGCGGCGGGGTCTCGTCGAAGACGACGACGGTCTCGACGACTTTCACGTCCTGGCGTTCGCGGGCTTCGCCGGTACTGAAGCGCTTCTCACCGGCCGCACAGCTCACCCGTTCCACGTGCCCGGCAAACGACCGCGCGCCGTAGGCCTCGGCCGTGACGCGCACCTTCTGCCCCGGATGAATCCGCGCGAAGTCCGCTTCGTCCACGTCGGCGCGGACGCGCAGGGCCGATAGATCCGCGACGGTCAGCACCCGTTCGAGCGGCAGGACGCCGACGGTTTCTCCGGGATTCCGGAACTTCCACACCACCACGCCGTCGATGGGCGCGATCAACTGCGTCTTGCGCAGCGTGGCTTCCGCTGCACGCGTCCGGGCCTGCGCCTGTTCCACCTGCCCTCGCGCGGCGGACAGGCGCGCTTCGCGCGTCTCCTTGGCGCGGGTCCAGTCGGCTTCGGCGGCCTTCAGCATCGCGGCGGCCTTCTCGAGGTCCTCGGCGCGCGTGCCCGTTTCCAGTTCGCGCTGCCTGGCGGCCTGCGCTTCGTACTGCGCGCGCGCGATCTCCGCCTGGCCGCTCGTCATCACCCGTTCCTGCTCGCTGGAAACGGTGGGATGGCTCTTGTAGCGCTGCGCGTCGTCCGCGCGGCGGCGCCATTCGATCTCGGAAGCGCGCGTCTCCGCGCGGGCGCGTTCGAGTTCCTCGGGGCGCGGGCCGGCCTTCAGGCGGGTGAGTTCGGCTTTCAGCCGGTCGACTTCGTATTGCGCGCGCGCAATCTCGGATGCGATCTCCCCTTCCAGCACCTTCATGCGCGCCTCGGCCGAGGCCGCTTCGGCGCGGGCCGCGTTCAGGCTCGCGGACATCTCGTCGCTGTCCAATTCGGCCAGGATCTGGCCCTTGGCCACGCGCTGGCCTTCCTCGACGAACACCGCGCGGATCTGCCCGGCGACCTGAAAGGCCATGTCGCGCAAGCCGCCCGCGGATTCCACCAGCCCAGGCGCGGCCACAAACTCCGAGGCCTGGACGGCGGCAGGTTCCAGCGCCGCCGGGGCCTGGCGTCCATGCAGGAGCGCGGCCATCGTGCCGCCCGCCAGGAGCGTCAGTACGCCCACGAGCACGAAGCCGCCGTAAGTTCGGCGTGGCTGCTTCGAAGGCGCCGTTTGTCCCATCGCCGTCTCCTTCATGGCTTCCTTGCGCAGCAGGGCCGTGGGCGTGGATTTTCGCACGCCGTTACGCAGAGACATGGCGGACCTCCTTGCGGGAACCCGTCGCGCGGCCGTCCAGGCGTCTGCTGGGCAGCAGGCCGGGCTTGCGCATGCGGCGGACGATGCGGCGGAGCCGCCCGTCTTCCATTTCGATGACACGGTCGGAAAGGTCGCGCACGCGCGGATCGTGCGTAACGACGAGCACCGCGGTGCCGCAGGTCTTGGCGCGCCGGCGAAGCAGCCCCATGACCAGGCGTCCCTGTTCGGCGTCGAGTGCCGCGGTGGGTTCGTCGGCCAGAAGCACGGGCGGGCTGCCGGCCAGTGCGCGCGCGATGGCCACGCGCTGGCGCTGCCCGCCGGAGAGTTCCTCGGGCAGGGCCTCGCCTTTGGCGCCGAGCCCCACCTGTTCCAGCAGCCGCTGGGCCTGGCCGGGGTCTTCGCCGCGCAGGGCCAGGCCCACGGCGACGTTCTCTTCGGCCGTCAGCGCCTGGAGCAAGTTGCAGCTCTGGAAGACGAACCCGATCTTTTCGCGGCGGAAGCGCTGCCGGTCCGGCTCGCTGCCGTCGTCCAGCGTGACGCCGCAGACGGAGAGGAAGCCTTCGGTCGGTTCAAGCAGTCCGCCGATCATCGTCAGGAGCGTCGTCTTGCCGCTGCCGGAAGGGCCCATCAGCACGGTCACTTCGCCGGCGAAGACGGTGAGCGTGACGCCGCGCACGGCCCAGGAGCCATCGCTGTGCGCGGCGCTTTCGTAGCGCTTGCCCAGACGGTGCAGTTCGATCATGGCTTCGGACATGCGCCACCTTTCGGTTCACGTGCGGAAGACGGCGGCCGGTTCCAGCCGCCGCAGCCGGACGATGGAGACCAGCGAAGCGCCCGTGCACAGGATCGCGGTCAGCACGCCCACCGCGACGACCAGCGCCCACGGGATCAGCACCGCCGTGCCGGCCGAACCCGCCGCGGCGCCCAGCGCAACGCTGATCGCCAGGCCGACGACCCAGCCGATGGCGCCGCAGGCCAGGCCCTGTTCGAGCACCACGCGGGCGAGTTCGCCCATGCTCGCGCCCATCGCCTTCAGGACGCCGAACTCGGGCAGCTTCTCCACGGTCATCGCGTAAAGCGTCTGCGAGACGATCACGCCGCCGACGATCAATCCCAGCAGCGCCGCGGCGAGGAAGCCCAGGCCCACGCCGGTCTCCAGGAGCCAGTACTTGCGCGTGCGCCAACTGAAGCCTTCGCGCGTGTGCGCTTCGACGTCGGGGACGTTTGCTTCGATCGCGCGGCGCACCTGTTCGCGGTCGTAGCCCGGCGCGACCTTGACCAGGAAGTAGATCGACATGCGTGCGCCGTTGGCCTTGGATTGCCGGGTCACCCAGCCGTACTTCTGCGCGCGGTTGAGTTCCGCAAAGATGTACGGCGTGGTGGTGAACGAATGCATCCCGCGCGTGAAGCCCACCACGCGGGCCTTCTGGTTGATGATCTCGACGCAGTCGCCGATCCGCGGATTGCCGAGCTTGGCGCGTTCGCCTTCGTCGATGATGACGGCGTCCTGGTTGCGCAGGTCTTCCAGGCGTCCGGCGACCAGCGGCAGGCGCGCGGCGAGCGTCCCGCGCGTATCGAGCCCCACCACCTGGCAGTTGGCGTTCCCGCCCGTCGGGAGCTTCCAGACGCTGTACGAGACGTTGAACTCTTCCACTTTTTCCACGCCGGGCACCGACTGGAGCAGGTACTTCTTGCGCTCCTCGAACGGCGACGCGAAATCGAAGGTCTTCACGTCCACGGTGCTGACCCACAGGTCGGCGCGCGAACCGTCGATCAGCAGCGAGGAGCTTTCGACGAGGCCCAGCAGCATGCCCACTTCCATGGTCACCAGGACGACGGCGAAGACGACGCCGCACACGGCCACGGCCATGCGCAGGCGGTCGCGCTTCATGTTGCGCCATCCGATGGAGAGCATGCGTGCTCCGGTTAGTGGCAGGCCGCTTTGGCCAGGGGCGCCGCGCGCATCCGCGCGGACGACTTGCGACGGCGAGGATTTCCGGCCCGGGCGAGTTCCAGTTCGTTGCCGCGCTTCAGGCGTTCCAGGTGCAGTTCGAGCGCGTTCAGGTCCTGAATCATGCGGGCTTCGAGCGCCTCGCCGAGCGTCCCGGCGGCCTTGCGGCGGCGGTATTCCGCGCGCAGTTCGCAAAAGGCCACGGCCGCCCGTTCAAAGCCAGCCCATTCGCGGTCGTTCATCGGTCGTGGCATGGGGTCCCCCTCTGACTTCGCGCTCCTCTATAGAACCCAATCCAGCCGGCCGGGTTTTCGGCAACGAAAAGCAAAAAGTTTGCACTGGAGATGCGGAGTGCGGAAAATTATGGATTCATAATGCCTTTTGATTCAATGCTTTATAATGTTTATACTACTTTCTACTGCGGAAGCGCGCGCTGCCTGGACTGGAAGGGTTGGATGACGCACGGACGAACACCTTCGGAGCCTGGGAACCGCGCGGATATGAACACGTCCACATCGCCCGCGCCCACCGCGGCCCCCGTGCGTAACGACGACGACCTGCTGAAGGCCATCGCCCAGAACCGCGACAGCCAGGCCTTTTCTCAGGTGTACGAACGGTATCAGCACGAGGCCTACAGCCTGGCGCTGCACCTGACGGGTGAACCTGGGCTGGCCGAAGAAGCGGTGCAGAACGCGATGGTGGGCATCTGGCGCTCGGCGGGCACGTACCGGCCCGGCCAGGCACGCAGTTGGATTCTGCGGGTCGTCGCCAACGCGAGCCTGAAGACCTTGCGCGGATTGCGGAGACGGAAAGAGATGACGACGGCCGAGGTCCCCGAGGAAACGCTCCACGCCGAAGCCACGCCGGAGCACGAAGCCGAGCGCACCGAATTGCTCGACGCGCTGCGCCGCTGTCTGAACAGACTTCCCGCGCCCAACCGCCGCATGGTGGCGCTCTACTATGCGGCCGGCTTCAGCCAGGAGGAGATCGGCGCCGAACTCGAGATGCCGGCCCGCACCGTCTCTTACAAGCTGGAAGAATCGCTGAGGAAGCTCCGCGAGATGCTCGGAAAGGCCGGCTTTGCCGCCGCGGCCCCGCTGCTGGCGGGCGAAGGCCTGCGCGAGGTCATCTGCGCCGGGCACGGCGCGCCGGAAGGCATGCGCGCGCGCATCTTCGATTCGCTCAACCGCGTCGCGGAGCACTCGCAGCGGCTTGCGCCATCGACCGGAGGCGCCGTAAGCGCCGCGAAGATCATCGCCGTGACGGTGCTCTGCACGGCGGCCGCCTCGGGTCTGTGGTTCGCCGCAAGGCCTGCCGCTCCTGCGCCGGCTTCCGCGGTGACGCCTGCCCCGGCGCCCTTGAAGGCCCATTGGGATTTCTCGAAGGGACCGCCGGCAGACCTGCTGCCGTTTCAGGGCGATTGGAAATGGGAACAGGACAAGTCCGGCGCCGGCTGGATGAATTCCAACCAGCCCGGCAAAGACACGCCGCTCTGCATCCTCTTTCCGCAGCGCTTCGCGCCCAAACCCATCCTCGTGACCTTGCAGGTGTCCGTGGACAAGCAGGCGTACCTGGGCATAGACGGCCTGTGGATGAACGAGGCGTACCTGCATCCGTACTGCTACTGGCACGCGCCGTTCAAAGTGAACTCGGAGAAGAACACCCTGGAAGTGATCGCGCTCGGCACGCACACGATTCACCGCGTGAACGGACATGTGCTGTCGATCCAGCAGTGGCAGAAGCCGTTCGCCGGCGAGCGCTTCGGGATGATCATCACTCACTGGAAAGTGCGTTCCATCGACCTGCGCGAACTGAGCGAAGCCGAAGCGGCGGCCTACGACGTTCAAAAGGTCCTGGAGGCCCTCAAGGCCGCGAAGGGCTCCGCCTGTACCGAGGTGCCGGGAGGCCCCGTTTCCTGGGACCGAATTCCCGAAAAGTACCGTTAGCCCCCTGACCGGGCCGAAAGTCGCGTCTTGCGCCTTTCCCGAGGAGATGCTCCGTGAACACGGCGACGGAATTTTCCTACGAAGCAGCCTTCTCGCGCAACCTGGGGCTGGTCTCCGAGGCCGAGCAGGGTCTTCTGCGCGCGACGCGCGTGGCGCTGCCCGGGCTGGGCGGCGTGGGCGGCGCGCATCTGCAGACGCTCGCGCGCATGGGCGTCGGAGCCTTCACGCTCGCCGATCCCGACGTCTTCGAGGTCGTGAACGTCAACCGCCAGCTCGGCGCGCTGCAAAGCACCGTGGGCCAGCGCAAGGTCGAAGTGATGGCGCGGATGGCGCGCGACATCAACCCCGAGGCGCGGATCCGCTCCTTCGCGCAGGGCATCAACGCCTCCAACATCCGTGCGTTCCTGAAGGACGTGGACGTCGTCGTGGACGGCATCGAATTCTTCCAGATCGAGACCCGCGAACTCCTCTACCGCGCCTGCCGCGAAGCCGGCATCCCGGTGGTGAACGCGGGGCCCATCGGCCTCGGCGCCTCGGTGATCGTCTTCACGCCGCACGGCATGCGCTTCGAAGACTATTTCGGCCTCGAGCCCGGCATGACGCGCGCCGAAAAGCTGATGGCCTTCGCGCTGGGCCTCGGACCGGGCCTGAAGCGGGACATCGACCCGAGGCGCGTGGACCTGGAAGCCGAGAAGGGTCCTGCGCTGGCCTCCGCCTGCATGCTCTGCGCCGCCACCGCCGCGACCGAGGTGTTGAAGCTCGTCACCGGGCGCGGGCGTCTCGCAAG
Organism: Planctomycetota bacterium; assembly: GCA_026184295.1. Lineage (GTDB taxonomy): Bacteria > Planctomycetota > SZUA-567 > H5-PLA8 > H5-PLA8 > JACQFI01. The sequence continues at coordinate 13,149 of JAHCJK010000104.1, read as the reverse complement.
CGCCGGACAGGGCGTGTACTTCGATCCGCTGCGCAACCGCACCTGCGCGCTGCGCCGCCGGCCGTCCCTGACCTCCAGCCTGCGCGGACGCCTCACGCGCTGGATCGTATTCCGCGAGATGCACGATCTGCGCCGCATGCACGAACGGGAACTGGCCGAACGCGCCGCCCAACATTGCACGCCCGTGCTTAAAGCCGCCGCCTCCGCCTGACCCAAAGGAACGCCTCCATGAACAACGCCCTCCACGATGCCGCACTCGCCAAGATCGAATCGGCCTACGATTCGCCGCCGTGGTGGTACGACATCCGCGGCTTCTTCATCCTCACGTTTTCCTACCGCAGCACGCTGATGCAGCAGGTGCGCTTCTTCGGCCGGAACATCTCCGAGCACCATCTCGAAGCGGCCATCGGCACCGGCACGCTGCTCGACCTGATCCTGAGATGGCGCCGCTGGAAGGGCCTGCCCACGGCCAAGATCGTGGGCTTCGACTACGCCGAACCGATGCTGGCGGGCGCGCGCAAGCGCTTCGCGCACTGCAAGGATATCCGGCTGGAACGCGAGGACGCCACGCGCCTGGCCTACGCCGACGAGAGTTTCTCGTCCGCCAACATCACCAACGCCGTGCACTGCTTCCCGCAGGTCGACCTCGCCCTGAGCGAACTCCACCGCGTCCTGAAGCCCGGCGCGACGGCGGCGATGAACGTGCTCCTGTACGCGCGCGGCCCCTGGCCCCTGCGCCAGATCTCCGACCGCATCGCCGCGTGGGGCATGCGCAAAGGGATCCTCGAGACCCCATACGAACAGGCCGATATCGAAGCGCGCGTCCGAAACGCCGGTTTCGACATTGTCGAAGCGCGGGTCAGCGGCAACGCGCTGATGCTTTTGGCGCGCAAACCGGTTCGCTGAAACCATTCAACGAGAGCCTTGCGTGCACACAACCGGCCTGGAAGTCCATGGCTGGCCACAACCTATCGCCTCAACACCTGGCCACACGGGTGCAAATCCGCTTCTTCTTCCATTTTTCTCTGCTGAAACGTGGTTGGCCTGGATTGTATAGGCAGAACGGCGTGCGTAGGGCAGCGGCGCCGGCATGTGCCGCGAGAGAGGAACAACATGGTGAAGCTCGAACTTGCCAGGCGCACGACCGCGGTCTCGCAGGTGCTGCGTGCGATCAGCCACGAAGCCCTGGGCCCTACGCCCCCGCCTTTACGGCCCGATCTTGGCGGCCCGCGTCTCTCGCCCGGCGCGATTACCTTCGGGCGCAAGAACGAATACACCCTCAAGGTCGCCGGACCCCTCGAGGACCGCCTCAAGGCCTGGGCGCTCACCTACGAGATGTACATCTCGCGCGGGTACGCCAAGCCCAACGATCAGAAACTCTGGTACAGCCTTTACGACGCGTTGCCGGATACGACGACCTTTCTGGCCGAATGCGAAGGCCAGGCGGTCGGCACGCTGTCCGTGGTGCCCGACTCTCATTTAGGCCTGCCCGCCGATACGATCTTCTCCGAGCAGCTCGACCGCATGCGGAACCGCGGCCGCAGCATGTGCGAACTGGTCAGCCTTGCCTGCCTGGCCGAAGGCATGGCCGGCACCGAGATCGTCAAACATCTCTTCAAACTCGTCTACCTTTCCGCGCGAATGAACGACGGCGCGACGGATTTCGTGATCACCGTCAACCCCAAGCATGCGTTCTTCTACGAACGCGTGCTGCTCATGAACCGTTTGAGCGACGAGGTCTCGTACGCGAAGGTCGAAGGACACGCCGCGATGCTCTTTCATCTCGACCTGCTCGAAGCGCCCCGGCGTTACCAGGAACAGTTCGGAAAACTCCCCGGCAGCCGAAACCTGCACCGCTTCTTCCTCGAATCCGCGCAGGAACTGGCCACCTGGGTCCATCTCTGCCGCACGCCGCTCGAAGACGACGACCTGCGCCATTACTTCTGCGAAGCCCGCCCGCTGGCCGCGCCGGCCGAACTCGAACGCATCCTGCACGCCCACAAGCTGCGCGCCTGAAGCCGGTGCGGCGGGACCGGGGTATGCCCCGGTCCCGCCCGCGAATCCGCGACGATCAGTGGTCCAGCTTGACGTTGTACTTCTTGCCATCGGCGAGCGTGATCGAGATGCGGCCGTCCAGGGGATCGGCCTTCAGCGCATCGTCGGTGGCTTCGTACTGGGAAGCCGCGCCTTCCTTGGCGTCCACGGCCTTCATCTCGATCTGCTTGTTCCCGTCCTTGGCCTTCAGGTTCAACTTGGGCGCGTCCTTGATCGCGACGGGCGTCTTGCCGTCCTTGCCGATCAGGTACAGCGTCAGTTTGCCGGCTTTCTCGTCATGCATCAGTTCCGCGTGCGTGTCGTCCTTGTCGCCGAGTTCCTGGAGCGCGCCGCCGTGCGGGCCCTTCGCGCCGTGATCGTGATCGTGATGGTGCTCCTCGGCGCGCACGCCGTTCAGCACGCACGCAGCCAGAAACGCCGCGCAGACCAACGCCAGCATCTTACGTTCAACCATGAGCCATTCCTCCTTGCAGGGGTTTTGGGGTGACGGAACCATCCGACGGATGTTCGTGTTCGAATTCGGCGGCGATCGCTTCGAGTTCCGCGTCCTTGCGGCGCGGCGCGGCGGCCAGGCGTTCCGCGTCCGTGCGCCCGAAGGTCCAGAAGAGGCCGGGCGTGACGAGAAAGTCGAGCAGCGTGGAGGAGATCAGGCCGCCGATGATCACCGTGGCGACGGGATAAAGGAGTTCGCGGCCCGGTTCGTCGGGCGCCAGCGCGAGCGGGATCAGCGCGATGCCGCTGCAAAGCGCGGTCATCAACACCGGCACCATGCGTTCCTGGCCGGCACGAACGATCATCTCGCGGGAGAACGTCTCGCCTTCCTCGCGCATCAGATGCAAATAGTGGTCGATCAGCAGGATCGCGTTGCGCGCCGCGATGCCGCCGAGCGAGATCAGGCCGACCAGCGTCGCGACCGACATCGTCTGGCCGCTGAGCACGATGTACGTCACCGCGCCGACGAAGGCCATGGGGATGCTCATCAGCACCTGCATGCTCAGGTTTACCGAGCGGAACTGCAGGAAGAGAATGAGGAACATCGCTGCCAGCGAGACGAAGCTGAGCACGATCAGCAGGCGCTGGGCCTCCGCCTGCGCCTCGAACTGCCCGCTGAGGCGGATCGAGTAGCCCGGCATGCCGGCGAGCTTCTGCTTGATCGGCTCGAGCGCGCGTTCGACATCGGCGACGACCTCGCCCAGCGAACGCCCCGCGACGTTGTGCTGGACGACCGCGCGCCGGGAGACGTTCTCGCGGTTGATGTTGTTCGGCGTCTGCGAAATCTTTACGTCCGCCACGTCGGAAAGGCGGATGCGCGCGCCTTCGGGCGTGCGCAGCGGCAGCCCGCGCAGGCTTTCCAGGCTGTTGCGGTCCTTCTCTTCCAGCCGCACGATGATCGGATAGCTCACCTGGCCGCTGACGATGCGCGAGAGTTCCTCGCCGCCGCCGCCGAGTTCGACGGCCTCGGAGACGTCCTTCACGCTGAGGCCGAACGCCGCGAGTCTCTCGCGCCGCGGTTCGACCACGATCTGGTCCACGCGCACCAGCGGCTGGGTGTACAGGGCCGTCACGCCCGGAATCGGGCGCAGCGCGTTTTCCACCTCGGACGCGGTCTTGCGCAGCACTTCCAGATCGGGCCCGTTGATCTTGATGGCGACTTGCGCGTTCACGCCCGAAAGCAGATGGCTGAGCAGGTGCGCGAGCGGCTGCTCCACGGCCACGGCCGCGCCGGGAAATTCGTCTTCGAGCCGCTGCTGCGCTTCGTCGCGAATCTCGTTGCGCGAGCGCTTCGACGCCGGATCGATGGTGAAGATCGTCTCCGTCGTATTGACGCCCTCGGCGTGCTCGTCGCCTTCCGCGCGGCCGGTGCGGCGCCCGACGTTCTTCACGCCTTCGATCGAAGTCAGGACTTCTTCCATGCGCTTTCCGTACGCGTCGGAGGTCTCCAGCCCCGTGTCCGGCGGGAGGATCAGGTTGGCCTGGTAGGAGCCTTCGTTGAATTCCGGGAGGAACTCCGAGCCGCGCGTCGCGAGCACGAAGACGCCGCAGAGCACCGTCGCGAGCAGGCAGCCCAGGATCGGGAGCGGGTGGCGCATGCTGAATGCGATCGTCGCGCCCGAGGCCTGCTTGAGCTTGCGCACCAGCCAGCCGTCCTCGCGGTGGCTGAGCGCGAATTTTCCGCCGAGCAGGTAGAAGCAGAGCACGGGCGTGACCGTAAGAGAGACGACCAGCGAGGCCAGCGTGCTGATGATGTAGGCGAGGCCGATCGGCGCGAAGAGCCGTCCTTCCAGGCCGGTGAGGCAGAAGAGCGGCACGTACACGACCACGACCAGCAGCGTGCCGACCAGGATCGGGTTCCGCACTTCGCTTGAGGCTTTGAAGATGACCGCGAGGGGGTTCGCGCCGGGGTTCTGGCGCAGGCGCCGGAAGACGTTTTCCACGTCCACGATGGCGTCGTCCACCAGCGCGCCGATGGCCACGGCCAGCCCGCCCAGGGTCATGGTGTTGATCGAGAGCCCCAGGAGCGAGAAAACGATGGCGGTGATGGCCACCGAGAGCGGGATCGCGGTGAGCGTGATGAAGGTGGTGCGGAAGTTCAGCAGGAAGAGGAAGAGCACGATCACGACCAGGATCGCGCCGTCGCGCACGGCGTCCTGCACGTTGTCGATGGCGCGGTGGATGAACTCCGCCTGCTGGAACACGTCCTCCACGATCGCGACGTCTTCCGGCAGCGTGGCGCGGAGTTCGGCCAGTTCGGCGTTGACGCGGTCGGTCAGGTCCACGGTGTCCACGCCGGGCTGCTTGAAGACGACCGAGATCACCCCCGGCTTCGCGTTCACCCCCGCCTCCCCGGTGCGCAGCGCCGCGGGGCCGAAGTCCACGCGCGCCACGTCGCCCAGGCGCACGGGCCGGATGGGATCGGGGCGCACCACGGCCTGCGCGAGGTGTTCGGCCCATTCGACGCGCCCGGTGACGGTGATGACCGGGCCCTTGGCGCCGACGTTCATGAAGCCGCCCGATGCGTTCAGGTTCGCGGCGCGCACCGCGTCGGCCACTTCTTCGAAGGTGACGTCGAAGGCGCGCAATTTGCCGGCGCTCACCGTCACCTGCATCTGCCGCGAGGCCCCGCCGATGGAGACGATCTGCGCCACGCCGGAGATCGAGAGCAGGCGCGGCTTGACGTGCTGGTCCACGAAAGCGCGGATCGCGTTGACGTCCGTCTTCCCGCTCTTGCTCTGGAAACCGATCAGTTGCACCTGACCCATGATGCTGGAGATCGGCGCCATCTGGACCTGCACGTCCGGCGGCAGCTTGGACTGCGCGAGCTGGAGTTTTTCCTGGACGATCTGGCGGTTGCGGAAGATGTCGGTCTCCCAACCGAATTCCACCTGCACGACCGAGAGGCCCAGGCCCGAGGCCGAGCGCACTCGCGTCACGCCGGTCGCGCCGTTGAGCATCTGCTCGATGGGAATCGTCACCAGGCGTTCGACGTCCTCCGGCACCATCGCGTGCGCCTCGGCCATCAGCGTCACCGTCGGCCGGTTCAGGTCGGGGAGCACGTCGATGGGCATCCGCAGCGCGGTGTGGATGCCGTACGCGGCGATCAGCAGCGCGGCGAGCGCCACGCTCAGCCGGTTCCGCAGCGCCAGCGCGATCAGACGGTTCAGCATGCGCGGCTCCTAGTGGTTGTGGCCCGCGTGCGGGTCGATCGCCCCGCCGCTGGACTTCAGCGCCAGATTCAGGCCAAACGCCCCGTGCAGGACCACGCGGTCGCCCGGAAAGAGTTCGGAATGCTTCGCGTCCAGCACCGCCGAGGCGTGATCCTGGTAGAGCACCACGACCTTCGCGGGCTTGAACGCGTCGCCGTCTTCGAGGTAGACGACCTTGTCGGGCCCGTCGTCGGTCACGGCAGCGGCGGGGAGCACGAAGACGCCTTCCAGCTTCTCGGTCGGCACGCGCAGCATGTAGCGCAGGCCCTGCCGCAGGTTCCAGGCGCGCCCGGATTTGGCCGGCCCTTCCGCTTTGCGCGGCAGCGGTTCGTTGGCGGCATGCAGGACGGCCTGCATGCCGTGTCCGTCGCCGTCGCCCGTCACGTAGGCGACGCGCAGGTCCTTCAGGTCCTTGCCCGTTCCGGGCACCAAGGGTTGCGCCGGGATCGCCGCGCCTTCGCGCAACGCCGCGAGGATGGCGGCGGCTTCCGCGCCCACCGGTTCGGCGCGCAGGATCAGCGCGCGCGGGTTGGAAAGGGTCGCGACCACCTGCCCGGCCTCCACGCGCTGCCCCGGCTTGACTTCAAGCGCGGTCAAATCCCAATCGGGCGCGTCCGCCCGCCTGGGCGCGACCAGGCTCACGACCGGCTCCAGCCCGCCGGCCTGGTGCAGCAGTTTCACCGACGCTAGGCTGTGGCCCTCCTGCATCAACCCGGCGACTTCCAGGAAATGCGCGGCCGCCGTGGGATCTTCCTTCAGCCAGGCGGCCAGGTCCGCGAGCGAGATGCCCGCGGCGGAGAGTTCGCCGATGGCGGCGATGCTCCAAGGCCGCTGCTGAAGGTCGGCGGGCAGGACGGCCAGCAGCGCGTCGGCCGGCGCGGGCCAGAGCCCGTTCTGCTGCAGCGCCTGCTTCCATACCTGCATGCCGACGATCGGCACGCCCTTGCCTTCCACGATCTCCGCGATCTGCGCGTCGTTGCAGCCGTGGCGGCGCAGTTCCACTTCCGCGTTCTGCACGTCCAGTTCGGCGCGCGCGGTTTCGTAGCGCAGGTCGATCAGGCTCTTGCGCGGGAGCACCGGAAGCGCGCCGGCGTCTTCCCCCGCGAACGGCTGCACGCGCTGCATCTCCGTGCGCAGGATTTCCAGGCTGCGCCGCGCCTTGCGCGCTTCGCCCACGGCGCGGTGAAAATCCTCGTTGGCCGGCTTCAGCACCGAATCGGTCAGCGCCAGCGCCGGACGCGGCAGCGGGTCGCGTACGAGCGTCACCACCACGCCGCCCCCGGGCACCACGTCGCCGGGCAGCGCCTTGAACTCCTGCACGCGCCCCCCTACAGGCGCGTAGAGCGGCTGGAGGCTGGTCGGCGATTCGGCGACGACGGCGGGCACTTCCACCGGCTTCCAGAAATCGGTCGTATCCACCTCGGCCACGGTGATGCCCAGGTTGCGCAGCGCCTGCGGCGAGAGCGCGGGCTTTTCGTGCGCGTGGCCGTGGCCTTCGTGCCCGCCTTCCTCTTCCTGGCCGTGCTCGTGCCCGCCGGCGCTCTTCTTCTGGGACGCGGCATACCAGCCGCTGCCCAGGCCGAGCACGGTAAAGACCGTGGCCAGCACCACCATCGTCAGGGCCTGTTTCATTTGCGCTCTCCTTCGGGTGCGTCTTCGTTCCAAGCGGGCCAGGCGGCGGGGGTCTCGCCCGGGAACACGATGAGCGGGAACCCGACGGCCTGTTCGAGTTCCACCCAGGCGCGGCGGACGTCGTACTCGGCCTCCACGGCCTCGATGGCCACCGCGCGCTGCGCGCGCTCGGTCTCCAGGTACGGCAGGGTCTCGGTCGCGGCGGCGTCGAGCGCCTTGCGGGCGAGGTCCAGGTTCGCGGCCGCCTTGGGGCGCAGCACGCGTTCGATCAGCGCCAGCTTTTCCACCGCGAAGCCGATGTTGCGCGAGGCGCGCTCCAGCGCCGCCAGCGCGCGGTTGGCCGCGGCCTCGTACTTGATCCGAATCTCCTCGCGCCGCGTGCGGGCCTCGGCGATCGCCTGCTGATTGCGGTCGAAGATCGGCAACTCGATGCCCAGCGTCAGGCCCAGCATGCGCTTCTTTTCGGAGGTCTCGCCCGCGTACGACGGACCCAGGTGGATGTCGGGGTACTGCCGCGCGACTTCCAGGCGCAGGGCGGCCTCGGCGGCCTCGTACTGCACCCGCAGCCGCGCCAGTCCCGGATGATTGTCGAGCAGGATCCGGCGCAGGTCGGCCAGAGCCGGCGCCTGCGCGGGCAGGTCCGGCAGCGGGCGGTCGTCCGGCTTGCGGAAGCGTTCGGCCTGGACGCCCAGGGTCTCGGAGAGCGTGCCTTCCACGTCCGCGAGCGAGCGCCGGGCGTCGAGCGTGGCGGCCTTCAGCCGCGCGGCCTCGAGGTCCAGCAGGCCCAGGTCGAGCGCCGAGGCGAAGCCGGCATCGACGAGCTTCTGGCCGACCGCCAGCGACTTCCCCGCGGAGACTTCGATCTCGGCCTGCGCGGCCACGCGCGCCTGTTCCAGAATCCAGCCCGCGTACTGCCGGCGCAGATCGAGGTAGAGTTCGCGGTGGCGCGCCTGGAGTTCGACGAAGAGCTGCGCGGCCAGGATGCGGTTGAGTTCGTCCTGCTTCTTGCGCTTGCCCGCGGTGGTGATGGTGAAGCCCAGCGAACCGAAGGGCTGCAGGCGGTACAGGTTCCCCACGCCGGGCCCGAAGCCGTACTCCGGGCCGAGTTCCAACGCGGGGTTCGGCGCGGGCGTCTTGACGCGCGCGCGCGCCAGCGCGCTCACGTATTCGGCGCGCGCCTCTTTCAAACTCGGGCCGTGCGCGGCCATCAGTTCGACGGCGCGCGGAAAAGTAAAGGCCGGCTCTTCGGAGGCCTCCGAAGGCGCGGCGCGTTCGGCTTCGACGGCGCTGAAGCGTTCGGCCGGCACGAGCGGCTCGGCGCGGTAGCTTTGGCAACCCGCAAGCGCCAGCGCGAAGACCGCCGGCAAAATGACCATGCATGATCTGACCACGAGCATCCCCCCTGGATGTTCTTGGAAGCGTCCGCAGGCGCGTGGCGCGGCCACGGCTCCGGACGGTCAATCGGATGCTGAGTGGAAGATCAGATGCGCAGCGGCGGCGATTCGAGGAGTTGCGGCGACGCGCGCCTGCGTGCGTCGTCGAAGGGGCTCGGACCGGGCCCGTGCGACTGCGGCGCCCAGGGGCTCGGCACGATGGCGGTCAGATCGTAGGCCACGAGATCGTGCGAGGCCTGCTGCTGGGACCGCGCGCCGATGGCGGTGGAACCGGCGAACTGCGGGCAGTGGTGATGATCCCGGTCGCAGCAATCGCCTTTTGTGCAAGGGGCTTCGCTCGCCGTGGAACACTGCGCGCTGCACGGGAGATGTTGGTCGAGGCTGACGGTGTTGCATTCGCGGCAATGCATCTGCACCAGCGCGCATGCGCCGGAGAGGATCAACACCCAAAAGGTGGCCATACCCTTTTTCATACGCTTCCTATTGGTAGTGGGTCGCGGTCAAAACGCAAGTCGGATTAGGCGAGGCCTTGCCGATCTATTCGGCCGGCGCGATGGAAAAGTGGCACTGCGGCGCGCCGGTGCGGCTGTCCTGCATGCGTTCGGCGCGGACGCCGAAGACTTCGTGCATGGCCTGCGGCGTGATGACGTCCTCGGCCGGGCCGTGCGAATGAATCGCGCCGGACTTCAGGATGGCGATCTCGTCGGCGTAGCGCGCGGCCAGGTTGATGTCGTGCAGCACCATCGCGATGGTCAGGCCGGACGAGCGGTTCAGCGCGCGCAGAAGTTCGAGGAGTTCGAGCTGGTGCGCGATGTCCAGGAAGGTGATCGGTTCGTCGAGCAGTAGGACGCGCGGTTCCTGCGCCAGCGCCATGGCCAGCCAGGCGCGCTGGCGTTCGCCGCCGGAGAGCGTGGCGAGCCGCCGTTTCGCGAACGGCCGCAGCGCGCAGGCATCCAGGGCGCGCCCGATAGCCGAAAAGTCCTGCGGTTCGAAGCGCTTGTGCCAGGGCACGTGCGGGTAGCGCCCGTAGCCGACCAGTTCGCTCACGGTCAGTTCGGGCGGCGCGACCGGCTGCTGCGGCAGCACGGCCAGGATGCGCGCGGCCTCGCGCGTGGGAATCTCGGGCAGCGGACGCCCGCCGAGCAGCACGCGTCCTTTCCACGGGCGCATGAGCCGGCCCATGCACTTCAGGAGCGTGGACTTTCCGGAACCGTTCGGCCCCAGCAGCGCCGTGATGCGCCCCGGCGCGATGCGCAGGGAGACTCCGTGCAGCACCGTAGTGCCGTCGTAGCCAACGGCGAGGTCCTCCGCGCGCAGTTCGCTCATAGCAGCTTCTTGCGATAAAGGAGGTAGACGAAGTACGGCCCGCCGGCGGCGGCGGTGAGGATGCCGACGGGCATCTCGCCCAGGGCGCGCGCGGCGAGATCGGCCCAGACGAGCAGCGCCGCGCCGGCCACGGCGGCGGTGGGGATCAGCACGCGGTAGTCGGACGCGCCGAGCATGCGCAAAATGTGCGGGATCAGCAAGCCGATGAAGCCGATCGGACCCGTCACGCAGATCGCCGCGCCGGCCAGCAGCGCCGACGCCACCAGCGCCAGCGTGCGCACGCGCTGCAACGGAAGTCCGAGGCCCGCGGCTGCGTCTTCGCCCAATTGCAGCAGGTTGAGCGAGCGCGCCAGCGCCCAGGCGACCGCCAGGCCCGCCACGCTGTACGGCAGCACCAGTTTGACCTGCGACCAGTTGACCGCGTTCATGCTCCCGGCCAGCCACAGCACGACGGGCTGCGCGCGGTCGCTGAAGTAGACCATCAGGAAGGTGGTGATCGCGCCGAGCATCGAGCCCACCGCGACGCCGGAGAGGACCATGCGCGTCGGAGAGGTCCCCTGCCCAGGCTGCCACGAGATCGCGTAGACCGCGACGGCCGCGCAGAGCGCTCCGGCGAAGGCCACCAGCGGCAGGAAGGTCGGCAGTCCGGTGTAGAGCACCATCAGCGCCGTGGCCGCCAGCGCCGCGCCGGAGGTGACGCCGAGAATATCGGGCGAGGCCAGCGCGTTGCGCATGGTCCCCTGCAAGACCGCGCCGGCGACGGCCAGGTTCATGCCCACCAGCGCGCCGGCCAGCGCCCTCGGGAGGCGCAGTTCCCAGACGATGGTGCGCGCGGGGCCTTCGGCGTCGTTCCAGAGGACGGCCCAGACTTCGGCGAGCGTCAGGCGCACGGGCCCGAAGGCCACCGAAGCGACGACGCCCGCGGCGGCCAGGGCGAAGCACGCGGGCGCGATGCGGAGCCACGGCGCGAGCAGCGGCGAGCGCGCGTGCTCCGCCGGTTCGTCCGCGGACACAGAAAGGTCAGCGGCCGGCATCGGCCGATGCGCCGGCGGGTTGCGCGAAGAACCCGCGCAGTTCGCGCAGGGCCTCGGTCGCGCGCGGGCCCGGGTTGGTGACGTAGAGCCGTTCGGAGACGGCGTGCACGCGCTTTTCCTTCACTGCGCGCAGGTTCTTCCACGCGGGATCGTTCTGCAGCGCCTCGGAGACTTCGCCCGGCTTGCCGTGGTGCGCGATCAGGATCACGTCGGGGTCCAGCGAGACGGCCATCTCGAGGCTGAAGTTGTACATGCTGCGGAACTCCTTGTTGGCCTCCGAGCCGGCCACGACGGGTTCCCCGTTCATCTGCGCGATCAGGCTGCCCATGTACGAGTCGGGCTGGAAGCCCAGGAAGGCCTGCGGCGTCCCGAAGAGCGCCAGCACGCGGGTCTTCTTCTCCGGCAGGCCGGCGAGCAGCGACTTTCGTTCCGCTTCCATCGCGGCGATCACTTCCTCGGCGCGCGCCTCGGTTCCGGTCAGGCCGCCCAGCAGGCGCAGCTTCTCGGCCACCTGGCCGTAGTTCTGAATCTTCAGCACCAGCGCGGGAACCTTCAGGCGCGTCTCGATGGTCTGGACGAAGCGCCCGAAGACCGGCGAGATCAGCACCAGGTCGGGCGTGGCCGCGGCGAGCTGTTCCAGGTTCGGCCCAGAGCCGTGGTCCACGTCGAAGGTGGGCACCGCTTCCGCCTCCTTCGGGAACACGTCCTCGGCGTTCACCTTGTTGCGCAGGACCGGCGTCACGCCCAGCGCGAGCAGCATCTCGCTTGTAAAGGAGACCGCGCAGGCGATGCGCCGCGGCTTTTCGGGCACGGAAACCTTGCGCTGCGCGTCGTCGGTGACGACGCGGGCGCCCGCGGGCACGGTCCGTTCTGCGGGGGGCTCGGCGGGCGCGGGCGTCACCGCCGCGGGGCCGCCGGTTCCGCAACCGGTCAGCGCCGCGCACATCAAGGCCGGCGCCAGGGTCCAGACGATCTTCATGGCACGTTCTCCTCTTCGCGTGGCATCACGCGCGCTGCACGGCCGGGGTCCTGGCCACGGCGACCTCGAAGCCCGCCGGTTCCGACGACAGGATGCCTTCGGGCTTCGGCCCGGCATGCACGCGCTTGAAGTGTTCGCTTCGCGTCCAGGCCAGGAACGCGTCCGCGGAACTCCACCGGCTGACCGAGAGGAATTCCTCCACGCCGGCCTGCGGCTGCGGCCGCCAGACGCAGCGCAGCAGTTCGAAGGATAGGAACCCGGGCACGTCTTCGAGCCCCTGACCCTTGCAGAAGGCCTCGACGAGCCGTTCGCCGCCGCCCGCGCGGACGCGGATGCGGTTGACCGCGACGAAGTCGCCCGGACGGTTCGCGTTCTCCTTCATCGTCCCCCGCTCCTGCCTGCGCCTACCAGTTGCGCGTGTAGCTGATGCTCACCTTGGGGTTGAACCCCACCCCCGGCACGCTCTGGAAGTACGGCACGTAGTACTTGTTGGTGAAGTTGTCGATCCCCGCGTCCACCTGGATGCCGTGCAGCCAGCGGGGGTACGCGTCCCCGGCCGGTTTCCACGAAGCCGCGAAATCCCAGACCGTATACCCGAGGCTCCGGCGCAGCGAATCGGCCCCGGCGGGGCTGTCGTCGAGCGTCACCGGCACGCGGTCCTTCTTGCGGATCACGCGGGCGCGCACGCCGGCGGTCAGGCCCAGGCGTTCGTGGAAGTAGTCGAAGCCCGCGACGATCTTGTCCGGCGCGATCGAAGTCACCGGGCTTTCCAGGCGCGTGCCGTCTTCCTGGTCGACCAGTTCGTCGCCGCGGATCTTGGTCCAGTTGCCCCAGACGCGCCAATGGTCGAGGAAATCGTACGAAGCCTCCGCTTCGAAGCCGCGGATGCTGGCGCTCGAGACGTTGCGGGCGTTGAAGTCCAGCGTCAGCAGCAGGCGCGGCGGTGGGTTCTGAAAGACCGGGCCCGTGGCCGTGACGATGGTGCTGATGAAGTCCTTCAGGTCGTTCTCGAAGTAGTTGAACTT
>JAHCJK010000103.1 GCA_026184295.1 Planctomycetota bacterium | reverse complement strand
GAGCGAACTGCCCCGGAGGATGCGCCCGCCCAGTCAGCACTCGGCCGCGCCCTTCCGGCCCAGATGCCCGACGACGAGCACGACGAAGATCGGCTTGTTGCGTTCCGCGGCCTTCTTCCGCGCGGCCGCGAGATCCGCCTGCCACTCGATCTTTTTGTAAAGGCCGGCCTGTTCCTGCTTCAGCGCCGCGGCGGCTTCGTCCTTGTGCTCCGGGGCCAGCCCGTCCGCGGCGCGCGCCAGGGGGCTCAGGGCCAGCAGCGGCATCAGGAACCAAAGCTTCACGGGCGGGCCTCCGGCCTTCCGGAAGAATGGACGGAGGGCGGGGCGGCGGTGTTACAGGGTGATCAGGCTTTTCGGACCAGGTCGTGTTCGGCGCAGGTCTCGCACGCCGTGCCGTTGTCGATGCGCCGCTGCATGTCCAGCAGGTCCTGCAAGGTCGAGTTTTCCAGGCTCCGCAGGATCACGGCGCGCAGTTCGCGGAAGAAGACTTCCGGCGCGCAGCGCCCGGCGAGGTTGCAGGAGCGGGCGTCGGCGATGCAGTGCATCACGTGGACCGGGCCGTCGATGGCCTCGACGACCTGCCGCAGGGTGATCTCGGAGGGGACGCGGCCGAGGCTGAAGCCGCCCTTGATGCCGCGGTGCGAGCGCACGATGCCCACGCAGGCCAGGCTTTTAAGCACCTTGACCAGGTAGTTGCGCGGCAGGTCGCCCTGCTGGGCCAGGTCCTGGAGGAAATGGCGCGTGCCCACCGGCTGTCCGGACATCAACATCAGGGCGCGAATGCCATAGTCTACGGCGCGGGTGACCTGCATGGGCGTGGGCTCCCGAGGGTCCTAAAACAGATTATAAGAGTTTCTTATCCGTTGTCCAGAAGGGCTTGGGTCAAAAAAGAACCGTGCCGGCATCCCCTCCGGCACGGCTCGTGGCGTGCTTCCCGCGTAAGGCGGGCGGTTACTTGTTGCTGCCCAGCTTTTCCATGATGCTGATCAGGGGCATGAAGAGGCTGATGACGATAAAGCCGACCGTGCCGCCCATGCCGATGATCAGGATGGGTTCGAGCAGGCTCATCAGCGCGCCGACCAGCGTGTCGATCTCGCCGTCGTAGGTGTCGGCGACCTTGATGAGCATCTTGTCGAGTTCGCCGGTTTCTTCGCCGACCGCGATCATGTTGACCACCAGGTCGTCGAAGACGCCCGAGTGGCGCAGGGGCTCGGCGATCGTGTCGCCTTCGCGGATCGAGTTGTGGACGTTTTCGACCGCCGCGGCGACGACGGCATTGCCGGTGGCGTTCTTGATGATGGCCAGGGCGTTCAAGATCGGCACGCCGGACTGGAGCAGGGTGCCGAGCGTGCGGCAGAAGCGGCTGACCGAGGACTTGGAGATGATGATGCCGAAGACGGGGAACTTGAGTTTTATCAAATCGATCGTGTAGCGGCCTTTGGGCGTCTTGCCGATGAAGTGGACCGCGCCCCAGATGAAGAGCGGGCTGAAGATCAGGATGAACCAGAAGTCCTTGATGGTGTTGGCGACGGCGAGCAGGATCTCGGTCATCAGGGGCATCTGGCCGAGTTCCATTTCCTTGAACATCTGTTCGAACTTCGGAATGATGAAGATCATGATCAGCGAGAGGATGCCGCCGGCGATCGTGACGACCGCGACGGGATAGACCAGCGCGCCGATGATCTTCTGCTTCAAGCGCTGCGACTTTTCCATGTACTCGGCGAGCTTGGACAGAATTTCGGGCAGGATACCGCCGGCCTCGCCGGCCTTGATCATGTTCACGTACAGCTTGTCGAAGACGCGCGGATGCTTGCCGACGGCTTCCGAAAGGGCCGAGCCGCCTTCGACGTCTTCCTTCACTTCGCCGGTCGCGTCCTTCAGCAGGCCGGGCTTGAGCTGAGCGTGGAGAATCTCGAGCGTGCGGACGATGGGCAGGCCCGCGTCCATCAGCGTCGCGAACTGGCGCGTGAACTGGCAGAGCAGTTTGGACGGGACGCCGAAGCTGAGGCTGATGCCGCCGCGCTTGCGCGCCACGGCCGTGGGCGCCGCCCCGCCGCCGCCTTTGGGCAGGACCTTGGTGGGGTAGAGGTTGGAGGCGCGAATCTTGTCGTTCGCGTCCTTTTCGGAAGCGGCTTCGATCTCCGACTTCACTTCCTTGCCCTGGCTGTCCATGGCCTCGTAAACGAACGTGGGCATTGAACGCTCTCCTCTAACCCTTCCTGAAAACCCCATGTGGGGCGACGAACATGCAACGTCTTGCCAGATTTTGCAAAGGTTCTTCGGGTGCGGGTAGGACTCTCGCTTTCCTCGTACATTCTCCCCAGATAGTCTTAATCTGTCAATCAGTTACAGACTTAAAATCGGGTTTTCCGTTGAAGGTAACGAGGCGTTCGGACGACTTCTTAGATCGATGATCCGCCGCGCACATGTGCGTCGTGGGGCCGCGTCATGCAATACCGACCACTCGGACTGTATTTGGCCTTCGCGGCTTGTTTGTTCTCCCTCTTGCTCTTCGCCGAAGATCCTCCCGCGCAAACCCCGGGGCCTCCTCCCGCGCAACCTGTTGCGCTGGCCGCTCGGCTGCCCTCCGACTGCATGCTGCTGCTCGAGACCCGCGACGCGCGCCGTTTGCAGGAACGCTGGGCCGGCGGGCCGCTCTGCGCGGCCTGGAAGAGCGAAGGCGCGCAGCTTTGGTGGAAGGAACACCGCGCCGCTCAGATGCAGGACGCCGAACGCGCGACGCTCGATGCGCTCGCGGCCGTCTTCGCCGCCGCCGACGGGCCTGCGGCCTTCGCCTTCGCCTCGCCCGAACTCGTGGACGACCGCGCGCCCGCGCCGCCGGCCGCGATCCTGTGCGACCAGCCCGCCGGCGCCCGCGAGCTTCTCGTCGAGCGCGTGCGCGCGCTGCGCGACCGCCTGGCCGGCGCAGGCAAGGTTCACGAACGCCCCGGCCCGGACGCGTGGAAGATCGAAGAGACCGACGCCTCGCAGCTCGGCTTCAAGGACCGCGCCTTCCTGCTCACGTTCGAAACCAAGGTCTTCCAGGCGCTCTTCCGGCACCAGCAGTCGCCGCCCCAGGCCAGCATGGCGCCGCGCGCGGCGGCGGCGCGCGAGCGCCTCCCCGACGCGGACCTGACGCTGCATCTTTCGCGCAACGGCCTGGGCGAACTCGCGGCCGCCGGCTTCGTCTTCGAGGAAGAACAGGTCAAGGCCTTCGATGCCTGGGGCTTCGCCAAGGACAGCACGCTCGACGGCGCGATCAAACTCGTGCCGGACGGCTTCGTCGAACGCCACCGCCTGAGCCTGACGCGCCGCGAAGGCCTCCTGGCCGTCCTCGCCGATCTCCCGCCGCCCGCGCCGGCCGCGGCCGATGTGGTGGGCGTCGAAGGGCTCCCCGAAGCGATCGACCTGCTGCCGCCGCAGGCGTCCGTCTGGATCAGCCTGCGCGGGGACCTCTCCGCGCGCGGCGAGGAAGCGGCCAAGGCGCTCGCGGGGCTGGACCCGAAGATCGCCGAACGCATCCAGACGCTGGAGAAACTCAGCGGCGCGAAGCTCTTCGATCTGCTCGCGCAGGCCCAGGCGCCCGTCGAGATCGGCCTCGTCTTCAAGCGGGTGGGGGAGGAACTCCCGTCCGCGCCGCCGGTCGAAATCATCGCCGGGCTGGTGCTGAAGAACGCGAAGCCCGTCGCCGAGGCCTTCGAGAAACTGAGCGAGACGACGGAGGCCTTTATCGGCAAGGAGGACCGCAACGGCGGGACCTTCTACTTCGTGAAGGACAACCCCGCCAAGCCCGGCTGGTGGCTCCGCGGCAGCCTGCTCTGCTTTGCCTCCTGGTCGCAAGGCCTGGACCTGGCCCTGGCGGCGCTCGACCATGGCGCCGGCACCGAACGGATGACCGACCGCCCCGACGTCCGCCGGGCGCTGGCGCAGCACCCGATCCCCGCGCGCAAGACGCTCTTCGTCTACGCCGACGCGGCGCAGGCGCTGGAGATGCCGTACCAGGTCGCGCGCCTGTCGATGGGCTCCGACGAACCCAAGAACCGCTGGCCCGCCTTCCACACGTTCGCCGCGGCCTTCGGGCGCATCCTGATCGAATACGGACCTGCCGAGCGCCCCGCCGACGAACCGGCCAACCCCGCGGGCCCGGTAACCGCGGAACTCGACGCCGAGACGCCGCTGAGCCTGCTCGGCCTGCTCCAGGCGTTTCGGCTGCCGTTCGAAGAAGCGGGCTGGTAACGGCGCGTCTTTTTCACCGCGGAGACGCGGAGCGCGCGGAGAACGGCTACTTCAACGGCGGTTTCGCGCAAAGACGCTAAGACGCCAAGAACAGCGGAACGGCAGAACAGCGGAACGGCAGAACAGCGGAACGGCAGAACAGCAGAACAGCAGAACGGCAGAACGGCGGAACAGCAGAACGGCAGAACAGCAGAACGGCGGAACAGCGGAACAGCGGAACAGCGGAACAGCGGAACAGCGGAACAGCGGAACAGCAGAACAGCGGAACAGCTTTTATCCACGAAGGACACGAAGGCACACGAAGAACGGCGTATCGCATGGCCGTGCTTCGTGATCCTTCGTGCTCTTCGTGGATAGGAAGCTGTTTGCCGTTCCTGTAGTTCTTGGCGTCTTTGCGCGAAACACGTTGTTGGTCGCGGCGTTATTTGTGGACCTTCGTCTTCTTGAGCTTGCCTTTGGCGTCCCAGAACTTCCAGGTGCCGGTGGGCTTGTTGAGCTTGAAGGGCATCACGCATTCCTTCTTGCCGTTCTTGTGGTAGCGCGTCCAGGTGCCGTGGCGCAGGTCGCTTTTAAAGCCGCCGACCTGCCAGAGTGCCCCGTCCTGGCGGTACCACTTCCAGGTCCCGTTCATCTTGCCGTTCGCGTACTTGCCGACGGCGCGCAGTTGCCCGTTTCGCAGGAAGTACTTCCACGTCCCGGCCTTCTTGCCCTGGGCGAAGCGCCCGGAGACGCTCACCCCGGCGCCCTTGTAGTATTCCTTGAACGGACCGTCTTTGTGGGCCTTTCGCAGCATCATGGCGCGGCGCTCCAAACGGGTCTTCGGCGAGTGTGAC
Source organism: Planctomycetota bacterium (assembly GCA_026184295.1). Lineage (GTDB taxonomy): Bacteria > Planctomycetota > SZUA-567 > H5-PLA8 > H5-PLA8 > JACQFI01. The sequence continues at coordinate 15,478 of JAHCJK010000103.1, read as the reverse complement.
TTCCGGTTGCCATCCTAGACCTTCGCGCAGAAAAGAAATGGAAAGAAAAAGCGCAACAAGGCTCGAAATCGGTTGTAAATAGGCCAGGACTCCCTGCCGAAGCCGGAGTTACATCCCCTTTCCGCGTGCGCAACACGATCCTTGGTTTGCGAGGGAAAACGCATTTCCTTCGTCTATGCTTTTTATTTGCATTTATTTTCAGTTAATTATTCCGTAGCGCTGATAGTTTCCTGCAAAAATAGTGAACAATTAAACCACACCTCTTCGTTACTACTGTCATGAAACTCCCTCGAACCCTCGCGGTGGCGGTCTGCGCAGTCTGCTCCCTGGCGGCTTGGGCGGGGGAGTCGGCCGCGCCCAGTACCCCCAGCGCTCCCAGTCCGACGGCCGACCCCGGCGTGGCGGCGCGCAAGAAGATCATGCGCGAGCGCTTCCTTCCGTATTTCATGCTCGGCACGACCGCGCCCATCGAATGGTTCAACGAGACCCGCGACAAGAACGGCGCGAAGTGGGACTTCAACCAGCACTACTTCAGCGGGGGCGCTCAAAAAGGCTGGGACATGGTCTTTTACGAGCCCTACAACAAGTGGGTCAACCCCGACAAGGTCAAAGGCGTCTGGGGCGACAAGATTCTCAAGTCGAACATCGAGAACAACTACATCCCCTGGATCACGATGTACAACTTGGCCCAGTCGCAGCCGGCCGAATACAAGCCCGGCCCGGCGCAGGCCACGCCGCGCAACGCCGCGGTCACCTCGACCATGAAGGCGTACTGGGAGCAGGTGCGCTTGATCATGAAGCTCTGCGACAAGTACAAGCCCGCGCCGATCGTGATCCACGTCGAACCGGACGAGTGGGGCCACATGCTGCTCGGCGGGCCGCACCAGGGCAAGAACCTCGACCCGCTGACCGTGGACTGCAAGGTCGGCTCGACCGGCTTGGAAGAACTCAAGGACCTGCCCGACAACCTGAAAGGGTATTCCGAGGCCTGGTTCCGCATGCGCGCGCTCTACGCGCCGTACAACGTGATCCTGGCGACGAACCCATCGGCGTGGGACTGGCAGGGCTCGATGAGCGGTTCGCGGTGGGTGAAGTACTTCAAGGAGTGCGGCGCGGACAAGTGGGACCTGGCGGTGCTGGAGTTCGGCGACCGCGACCTGGGCTGCCACGGCAAAGGACCGCCGTACACCGAAGCCGACTTCGTCACGCGCTTCAAGAGCTACGACAAGATGCTCGAGTGGATCAAGGAACTCCACGACGGCACCGGCCTGTGGGTGGTGATGTGGCAGGTGGCCGTGGGCAACACGTACTTCTCGGCCTGCAACCAAACCGACGGGCACTACTGCGACGGCATCGCGCAGAGCCTGCTCGAAGACTACCCCAAGAACCCGCTCGTCTCGCGCTTCGCGAACGCGGGCTGCCTCGGCTTCGTCTTCAGCCCCGGGCAGGGGATGCAGACGCACGTCCACGACGCCAAAAAGGACGGGATCACCAACCCCACGCCGATCCCCGGGAACCTGGGCAACACGAGCGAGTACGCGGACGACGACGGCGGCTACATGCGCCTGCGCGCGGGCAGCTACTACAAGCAGCCGTACAAGATCATGGGGCCTGTTACCGAGACCGCCTCGGCCAAGCCGGCGGCGGGCGGCGAGACGAATGCTTCGCCCGCCAAGGCGACGCTTAACGTGCCCGCCGCGGCCGCGCCGCCGCCGCTGCCCAAGGTGGACGCCAAGGACCTGGCCGCGTACGACGCGAAGCTGCGCGCCAAGCTCGCCGCGACGCTGAAGGACGGCAAGAAGGTGAACGCCTTCATCAAGCTCTTCGGGGCCAAGGACACCGCCAAGGAGTACGGCCTGGCGGGCGTGGACGACGGCGGCCTGAAGGTGAACGTTCAGGGCAACAAGATGCCGGTCAAGTGGGACGGGCTCGCGCTGGCCGACCGCGCGATGCTGGCCAAGGGCCTGCTCGACCTCGACGAAGAGGACGCCGAAGCCAATCTCCTGGCGGGATTCTATTTCCTGGCCGACGGACAGCAGGACAAGGGCGAACAGTTCCTCGCCAAGGCCAGCGCCAAGGACGCTTCGGCCGTACAGGAGGCCCGCAAGGCGCTGGGGCTGGCCAAATAGGCCGAGGGCGACGGACGTAGCGGACGGTTTTCATGCGCGGCGGAGCGAAGCGATGCGTCTGACCTGGCCGGTCCTGCTGTGCTTCGCCGCGACGCTCGGCGCCGCCGAACATCCGCGCCTCTGGTTCGACAAGAGCGACCTTCCCGCGCTGCAGCAGAAGGTCAAGGACCCCTCGATGCAGGCCCTCTGGACGAAGGTCCAGGAGGCCGCCCTGCGCCCGCCCAAGGATTTCGACATCCGCGGCGTCGAGGCCGCGGGGATGGCCTACAACATCACCGGCGATGCCAAGTTCGCGCGCCCCGCGATCCAGACGCTGATGCGCCTGGCCAAGGACGCCTCCTGGCCCACGCGCAAGGGCACCGGGGGCGGGCAGATCAAATGGTGCGGGCTGGAGACCGGGACCAATTGCAAGGTCCTCGGCGCCGGCTACGACCTGCTTTATCAGGCCATGACGGACGACGAACGCCGCACGATCCGCGAGGCCCTGGTCCAGCGCGTCTGGCCGAAGTACCTTGCCGCGTTCGAGAAGGAAAGCCGCGGGCACCCCGTCGATGCCGACGGCCACTACGAATGGTGGACCGACACCTACTGCAACTGGGCCGCGTGGCTGACTGGCGGGGTGGGCGTAAGCGCCCTGGCGCTCTACGACGAGGAACCGCTTGCCAAGGAAGTGCTCGAGAAGGTCAACAAAGGCTTCGCCGCCTTCCGCGCGGCCTACAACCAGAAGCCCGAGGACGGCGGCTGCGACGAAGGCCCGATGTATTGGGGCACCAGCTTCAGCCACAGCGTCTTCTTCCACGCCGCGCTGGAACGCGTCACGGGGAACGACCAGGGCTTCTTCAAGTCCGTGGGCGTGGCCTGCGCGCCGCACTTCGTGGCCGATTACACCGCGCCCGACGGCCGGCTGGTGGCCTTCGGCGATTGCAGCTTCATCACGCCCAGCTTCGTGCCCGCGGAACTTTTTCTGGTCGCCAACCGCTGCCACCAGCCTGGCGCGGCCTGGTACGCGGACACCTACCGGCCCTCCTGGTACGAGCAGTCCTTCGGGATTCTCTGGCGCAATGCGGGCCCCACGCCGCCGCCCCCCGCGCAGGGCGACGTGCGCTGGTACCGCGACGTGGAATACGCGCTCTTCCGCACGCCCAACCTGTACGTGCCGTTCAAGGGCGGCGACCTTGGCGCGAACCACGTCCAGTACGACGCGGGCACGTTCCTCGTCTACGCCGGGTCCGACCGCCTGCTGGCCGACCCCGGCTACGGCAAGGTCGAGACCGCCATGCACAACACGCTGCTCGTGGACGGCAAGGGCCAGCGCCGCCTCGAAGGGTTTCGCGGCACCGATCCGACCGCCGCGACCGCGAAGATCGAACTCTGCACCAAGGCCGGCCCCGACCGGTACCTGGCCTGCGACGTTTCGCCGTGCTACGCGGAACCGCTTAAGCGCTTCCGCCGCCACCTGGTCGTCACCGACGAAGATTACGTGATCCTCTTCGACGAACTGGCCGCGACGAAGCCGGTCACGTTCTCGCTGCTGCTGCAAAGCGACAAGAAGATGGCCGCCGAGAGCGGCTTTCACGAGGGCGCGCAGATCGAGAGCGGCGCGGCGAAGGCCTTCGTGACCGTGCTGGCCGAAGGCGGCAGCCGCAACAGCGTCGGCAAGAGCGCCGCGGGCACGGGCCTGACCGCCGCCAACGCCGCTCCGCGCACCGACTGGCGCGCTTTCACCATTCTGGCCGCGCGCGCGGCCTCCGCGCCGGCGGTCAAGGCCGAGTTCGCCGCCGGCAAGGCGACGCTGACCGTTGCGGGCCAGGCCTTCGTCTTCGAAGAACGCTCGGGCAAGTACGTCTACGTGCCGCGCAGCGGGACCCCGGCCGCGAGCCTGGCCGGGATCTGCCCGGGCGAAGGCGGCGAGGCCGTGGCGAGCGCCCCGGGCAAGAGCGCAACGGTTCCGGGAAAAACACCCGCGGCCACGCCTGCGAAGCCGGCCGCCCCAACGCCTGCGACGGCCCCGGCCGCTGCGTTCAAGGACGAAGACCTGAAGGCCTGGGTCGGCAAGCTCCAGGAAATGGTCCTCGCGCGCGTCGCGGCGGGCGAGAAACCTCGCGCGTACCTGAAGGTCTTCGGCGGGCGCGCGGAGTCCGTAAAAATCATCGATGCGGGGCCCAAGCAGCTTACGCTGGACGTAAAGGGCAACCGCCTGCCGGTCGCGTGGGAGCAGGTCGCGGACCGCGAGGCCTGCCTCTCGCTTGCCCAGGCCTTCTTCAAGGAGGGCCAGGCCGAGGACGCGGTGCTGCTGGCGGTCTTCCTTTTCGCGAACGGCCGGAACGACGAAGGCGAGGAACAGCTGGCGCGGGCCATCGCCGCCGATCCGGAAGGCGGGCGCGCGGCCGCGTTGGAAATTCGGGGAGCGATGGGCGGGCCGTAGGGCGCGCGGGTGAGGGGAGAGGAGCGGAGCGATGAACGCGAAGGTGATGGCGGTGTTTTGCGCGGCGGCCTGCTGGGCTGCGCAGGCGGGCGAACCGGCCGGCGACGCGGGCGGCGAGAAGATGCCCCCGATCGTGTACGAACGCTTCGTGCCCGCCGAGATCGCGCAGCCCGACCACGTGATCGGGAACGGTTCGCCGGAATCGGTGACCGAGGACGCGATTCAGAAGGCGCTCGACAAGGGCGGCAGCATCGTCTTCAACACCGGCGGCAAGCCGCTGGTGCTCAAGCTCACCAAGCCGCTGAACATTCCGCAGACGGCCAAGCCCGTGATCATCGACGGGCGGCACCTGATCACCTTCGACGGCGACCTGAAGACGCGCGTGATCCAGAAGGCCTGGAAGACCGAACTGACGATGCAGCGCTGCCGTTTTCAGCACGCGCGCGCGGACAAGAACGGCGCGGGCATCTGGAACACGCAGTGGGACGGGCGCCTGACCGTGATCGACTGCCAGTTCGAGGACTGCAAGACCACCGAGGCCGGTCCGGACATCGGCGGCGGCGCGATCCGCGTCACGGGGCAGAAGAACCTGATCGTAAGCGGCTGCACGTTCAACGAGTGCGAAGGTTCCAACGGCGGCGCGATCTGCACCATCGGCTGCCAGATGACGATCGTCGGCAACAGCTTCACCAACTGCAAGGCCTTTGGGAAAGGCGGCGGCGCCGACGCGGGCCCGACGGGGCAGGGCGGCATCGGCGGCGCGATCTACCACGACGGCGTCTCGCAGAACGTGGACCAGAAGCAGGCCTATGTCGGCGACTGCTACTTCAAGGATAACTACGCGGGCGACCACGCGGGCGCGATCTTCGGGTACACGATCCCGAAGGAGAACTCGCTGAGCGTCTACCACAACTGCATCTTCGAGAACAACACCGTCAGCGCCGAACAGAACACGCCCGGCGACCCCGGCCATGCCAGCGCGATCTACAGCATGTACTGCCGGCTGTACGTGGTGAACTGCAGCTTCGGCAACAACAAGAGCCCCGTGCGCCCGGGTCCGATCTTTGTCGCGGCGATGGTCAGCGAGAAGTACGTGAACTGCGAAGTCTACGGGAATGCGCCCGAACAGAAGCTCAACGGCGACAACATCACCGCCAAGCGCGACGTGCCGCCCGCCGTGGCCGCGCTGGGGCGCATGCCCGGCGCGCCCGCGTCCGGGGCTCCCACCGCCGGCGCGAAGCGGCCCGGGGATGGCGAAAAGTCCGCGCCGGGGACGCTCCAGATTCCCGCCGCGCCCAAGGTCGAGATGCCCAAGATCGACGAGGCCGCCCTGGCCGCCTTCGACGCGAAGCTGAAGGACAAATTGTCTGCCGCCTTGACGGTCGCGGGAAAGGTGAACGCGTACATCCGCATCTTCGGCGCCAAGGATACGCCCAAGGAATACCCCATCGTCGCCAGCGACGCGAAGAATCTCCAGGTGAGCGTGCAGGGGAACAAGATGCCGGTGAAGTGGGAGGGCCTTTCCGTCAACGACCGCGCCATGATCGCGAAGGCGCTGGCCGAACGCGACGGTGACGACGCCGTCGCGCAGTTGCTCGCCGGCGTGTACCTGGCGGCCGACGGGCAGTTCGAGAAGGCCGAGGAACTGCTCGCCAAGGCGAGCACGAAGGAAGCCGGCGCCGTCGCGGATGCCCGCAAGGCGCTGGGCATGAAGTAATCCGGCAGAGACCGTATTGATCGAACCGCGAACCCGTATCGACAGGTGCCCTATGAAGGTGACGTACATTCTTCTTTGCGCGCTGGCCCTCGCGAACCTTCGCGCGCCGGCGGGCGAGACCTCCGACCCCGGCCTGGACGCACGCAAAAAGATTCTGCGCGAACGCTTTCTCGACCACTTCAACATCGGCGTGCAGGCGCCCACGGAATGGATCAAGGAGACGCGCGAGAAGAACGGCTGCCAGTGGGATTGCAGCGTCGCGTACCTTTCGGGCGGTTTCGGCGAAAAACAGTACTGGCTCAACTACGGCAACACGCCGCAGAAGCTCGTCGCTTCCGCGAAGGACGCCGGCGTGGTCCCGTGGTTCACCTTCTACGCGCTGGCCGCGTCGGTGCCCGCGCGCTACAAGCCCGGCCCGGCGCAGGCCACGCCCGTCAACGCGCGCGTGCCCGAGACCATGAAGGGCTACTTCGAACTCTTTAAGACCCTGATGGAAGGCGCGGGCAAGGAAGCCCCCTGGCCCGTAATGGTGCAGATCGAACCCGACGAATGGTGCCACCTGCTGCTCTCGGCCAACCCGCGCATGGACCCCGAAAAGGTGGACGTGAAGGTCGGAAGCTGCGGCATGGAGGAACTGAAGGACCTCCCCGACAACCTGTACGGCTACGCCGCCGCGCTGCGCCGGCTCCGCGATACCTACGCGCCCAACAACGTGCTGCTCGGCTGCAACCCGTCGGGCTGGGATGCGCAGGGTTCGATGAGCGGGCAGAAGATGGGCGAACTCTTCAAGAAGGTCTGCGTCGGCTACGACTTTGCCGTCTTCGAGACCGCCGACCGCAACAAGGGCATGATGGGCAAGCAGCCGCCCTACGGCGAAGACATCAACGTCACCGGCAACCTGACCAACCACCTGAAGTGGATCGAGGAGTTCCACAACGCCTCGGGCTTTTACGTCTTCGTCTGGCAGGTGGCGGCGGGGAACACGTACTTCGCGACCTGCAACAACACGCCCGGGCATTTCTGCGACAACCTCGTGCAGATGATCCTCGAAGATTACCCGTCGAACCCGAACATCGGGCGCTACGTGAAGGCCGGCTGCATCGGCTGGATGCTCCACGGCGGCCAGGGCGGCGACACGATGGTCTACGACGGCCTGAAGGACGGGATCACCAACCCCGATCCGATCCCCGGCAACAAGGGCGTCAAGAGCGAGTACGCCGACGACGACGGCGGCTTCATGCGCATCATGGGCGGGAACTACTACAAGCAGCCGTACAAGATTCTCGGCCCGCCCGCGCCCGCCGCGGCCAAGAAGGAGACGCCCAAGCCCGCCGTGGTAATGGCCGCGCCGGTGCTCCCCAAGCTGGACGAGGCCGCGCTGGCCGCCTACGACGCCAAGCTGCGCGCGAAGCTCGGCGAATCGATCAAGGCCGGGCATAAGGTGAACGCCTTCATCCGTGTCTTCGGCGCGAAGGACACGCCCAAGCAGTACCCGGTGCTGGCCACGGACGAGAAGAACGTCCAGGTCGGCGTGCAGGGCAACAAGATGCCGGTGAAGTGGGACGGCCTCTCGCTAAGCGACCGCGCCATGATCGCGAAGGCCCTCGCCGAACGCGACGAAGGTGACGCCGCCGCGCAGGTGCTCGCCGGCGTGTACCTCGCCGCCGACGGCCAGACGGAGAAGGCCGAGGAGTTCTTCGGCAAGGCCGCCGCCAAGGCCGGGGACGACGTGGCGGCGGCGCGCAAGGCGCTTGGCATGAAGTGAGATGTGAGGCGTAAACGTAAAACGTAAAACGTAAAACGTAAAACGTAAAACAGCTTGGCCTGGTGGACCGCGGCGTCGCAGGCCGTATTACGTTTTACGCATTTACGTTTTACTCCTTTACGTTTTACGAACCGCCACGTGCAACGGCGCTCCCGCGCTCCAGCGACCTCCCACTCGCCCCGTACACCACCTAAACCAATCGATACGCCTGCGTACTTTCCGTCTTCCCTCGCGAGAAGCCCGGTGTATATCCATTCCAAGTTCGTGCCGTGCTCCGTGCCTCCGTGTCTCCGTGGTGAGAAAAAATGCGCGCGGACCTCAAGCCGTACAAGGGATCGCCCACGCTCCATATCAACGGCGCGCCGCATCCGTGCACGCTGTACATGACCTGGTTTCCGCGCGACGAATACCTGCGCGACTTCGCGGGCGCGGGCTTCAAACTCTTCGCGTTCGATACGACCTGCGGCTGCCACTACTACCGCATCTGCCAGCAGGTGTGGGACGGGCCGGGGCAGTACAACTTTCAGGAACTCGACGAACGCATCGAACGGCTGATCGGGCACTGCCCCGACGCGCTGCTGATGCCGCTCGTGTATATCGGCTCGCCCGCGTGGTGGGACGAGGCCCACCCCTCCGAACTGATGCGCGACCACCGCGGGGAACTCGTGAAGGAGAAGAAGGATTACGGCTTCCTCGCCGGGCAGGATCCGGGGATGGGCCCCGAGAAGCCGTACGTCCCCTCGTTCTCGTCGAAGAAGTGGCTCGCCGATGCGGGCGAAGCGCTGCGCGCGTACCTGCGGCACGTCGAAGAAAAGTTCGGCGACCGCGTCGTCGGGTATCTGCTCGAGAGCGGCGGGACCGAGGAGTGGTACTACTGGTGCGTCTTCCACGGCGTCGCGACGGACTATTCCGCGCCGCAGCAGGAAGGCTTCGCGGCTTCGGCGCGCGCGCAGGGCCAGGACGCGCAGGCGATCCCGGGGCTCGAAGCGCGCCGCGCGACGGCCACGGGCGGATTCTTTCGCGATGCGGAAAAGGAGAAGGCCGCGATCGCGTACACCCACTACCACAACGATGCGATGGCCGGCGCGCTGCTGCATTTCGCGAGAATCGTGAAGGACGAGACCCGCGGCGAGAAGATCTGCGGGGCCTTTTACGGCTACGCCTTCGACCTCGAACGCGCGAAGCACGTCTGGCCCGAGAGCGGGCACCTGGCGCTGCAGAAGGTGCTCGACGCGCCCGAGATCGATTTCCTGACCAGCCCCACCTCGTACCTCGACCGGCGCATCGGCGAGGGACTCTCGCTGCTCGGCGGCCCGCACACCTCGCTCGCAAACCACGGCAAATTCTGGTTCAACCAGAACGACCTCTACACGCACCTGACGCCGAAGACGGGAAGTTCGTTCTACCGGCGCGCGGAGAACCGCGAGGAATCGGTGCGCGTGCACCGCCGGGAGGTCGCGCAGAGCATCTGCAACGGCGTGCCGATGTGGTGGTTCGACATGCACGGCGGCTGGTTCGCGAAGGACGAACTGATGCCGGAGGTCGCGCGCATGCGGGAGGTCCTCGACGCGGCGCTGGAGACCGACCGGACTTCGGTCGCGGAGGTCGCGCTGGTCGTCGATTACCGCAGCCCGGCCTATACCGAGAGCGACAACCGCCTGTACGAGAGCCTGCTGCGCGAGACCGCGCGGCAACTGACCAAGACCGGCGCGCCCTTCGACGTGCTGCTGCTGAGCGACCTTGAGCGTGCGCGCGGCGACTACCGCTTTTACCTGTTCGCGAATGCCTTGGCCCCCACCGCCGAAGAACGCGCCCTGCTGCGCGCGCGCACGCGCCAGCCCGGCGTGACGAGCCTCTGGCTTTATGCTGCGGGCTACGGCGCTGGCGGCGGGCTGGCCGGCGTGGAAGCGCTCACCGGCGTGCCCGCGCGCCTGCGTGCGCCCGGCGGCACGCTGGCGGCGAAAACCGCGAGCGGCCTTGCGTACGGCCCGGGGCTGGCGCTTGCGCCGCAGCTCGCGGTGAACCCAGCGGGCGGGGACGTGCTCGCCGCGTACGCCGATGCGCCGAACGACGCCGCGCTGCTGCGCGCGACGTATCCCGAAGGCGGTTCGTCGGTCCTTGCCGCCGTGCCGGGCCTGCCGGCGGCGCTGCTGCGTGAACTATTCCGCGGCGCGGGCGTGCACGTCTACACCGAAGCGCCGGGGCAAGTGTGGGCGAACCGGGACTGGTTGGGGTTCTGCGCGCGCGAGAGCGGGCCGGCGGAACTGCGCCTGCGAACACCGGATCGGCTGCGGGAGGTCTTTTCGGGCGAGACGTTCGTCAGCGATGCCGAAGGGCGCGTGGCGCTGGAGATGCGCAAGGACGACGTGTACCTCTGGCGCGTCGAAGCATCCGCGCCCGGCGCTTAGCGCTGGCCGGCCGCCACTTCCTGCGGGCGGTTGGAAGGAATCTTCAATCCAAAGCGATCGGCCACGAAGCGTTCCATGCGCTGCGTCGTGGTCATGAAGTGCGGCGCGTTGTTGAACCAGCCGTGCCCGACGCCGGGGTAAATCTCCACTTCGGCATGTTCGCCCGCGTGGCGGTAGGCGTCGCGCATGTCGATGGCCTGCTGGCAGGGCACCGTGGTGTCTTCGGAACCGTGCAGCAGCAGCACCGGCGGCGCCTTGCGCTTCACGTACGCGATCGGCGATGCCTTGCGGTAGACGTCCGGAATCTGGTCGTACTCGCCGCCCAGCAGCTTCGTGACGGCGGGCTTGGCGCCCATGGTGAGCGCGCGACCGGCGATGTCGGTTACGGCGTTGTAGAGCACGGCGGCGTTGGCGTGGCTGGAGAAGCCTTCGTGGCCGCCCGTGCCTTCGAATTCAGGCGTGTTGGGCGTCAGTGCGACCATGGCGGCCAGGTGCCCGCCGGCCGAACCGCCCGCGACGGCGATGCGTTCCGGATCGATGTTCAGTTGGTCGGCGTGGGCGCGCATCCAGCGGATCGCGCACTTGCAGTCGTGCAGCGGCTGCGGGAAGCGCGCGACATCGGTGAGGCGGTAGTTGATCGTCGCCGCCACCATGCCCAGGCGCGCGGCCAGGTAGATGCACTGGTTGCGAAGCGTCATCTTATCGCCCTTCGCCCAGCCGCCGCCGTGGATAAAGACCATGGCCGGGCGAAGCTTGGACGGAAGGATGGCTACGTCGTACAGGTCCATCAGGAGCGGGATGCCGTCGCCGGTGCCGTAGACGACGTTTTCGCTGCCGATCACGCCGTTCGGCAACAACTCCGCCTTGTTGCCCAGGCGATAGATCGACTTGAAGAACTCGCTTTGGCTTCCCTGTTCCACTATGCGTAGCCTCCCGGTTCGTGTGCCATATATAAGTAAGTACACCATAAAGACGTTTGCAAAACCAGCCTTTAATAAATGCGACGGCGCTGGCGTCCCTAATTAACATTCCAGGCTATCTGCAAAATGCCGTGAAGCGCCGCCTAAACGAGCGTTATTCCGAGGCTTCCAGCAGGAACCAATGCGTCTGGTCTTTTTCCGAGAGTGTGAGCTTGAAGCGCCCGCCGGCGGCTTCGAGCGTGCGGGTCTCTCTCGCTTCGCCTTTGGGTCCGAGCGGCTTGCAGGTCATGCCCTTGGCGCCGTTCGCGAAGTCCAGTTCGCCCCGCACCGGTTCGGAATGGAAGGGCATGCGCCCGTTGTCGGATTCGACGCGCGCGCAGACGCTCAGCAGGAGCTTCTTCGAGGCCGAGACCGGTTCGGCGGTCAGGCTCTGCAGGCAGACGACGGCGAAGCGCGTTTTGATGCGGAAGGCGACGGCGCCGAGTTTCACTTCGCCCAGTTCGCCGATGTAGCCTTGGAGGGCTTGCGTGCGCGGCGTGTCGATGCTCTGCCAGCCCGTGGCCCAGTCGCGCTTCACCTCGCCGGTGTCGCTCACGCACCCGCGCGCGCCTTTTTTGAGAAAGTACGCGCTGCCGTCGGTCGTCTCGGCTTGCGCGTAACCGTCGGGAAGTTTCTCGAGCGCCGTGACGACGCGGTGCTGGTCGAGCGCCGTGCGCAGGGCGGGGAGGGAGAAGTCGCCGTTGCGCTGGTTATAGATCTGATCCTTGCCGAGCACGATCGCGACGGTCTTCGCGGCGGGCTTCACATCCGCGCGGCGGTACAGCAGCGCGGCGGCCGGCGACATCCCCACCAGCGCGGGGTCGAAGGCGCTGCCCCATTCGGGCGTGCGGTCGGGCGCGCGGTCGAACGAAGCCTGCCAGTAGTTGTAGTGCATCGGGCCGTCCCAGTCCTGCAGCGCGGACATCGCGGCCATCTGGAGCATGGCGGCGCCGCGGTAGGGCTTGGGCGCGGTCTGGTTCCATTCGCTGATGAAGAACGGCTTGCCGGCCACGCGCGCCATCGCCGCGCCGCTGAGGAACGTCGTGTAATAGTACGGGTCGCGGCGCAGCGAATCCTCGCTGGAGTACGAATGCGTGTCGAGAAAGTCCATGCAGGCCATGCCGGGCAGGTCGTAGGCGGCGTAGCACCAGTTGGTGCCGGTGACGGGGACTTTGCAGCCGGCCTTGCGCAAATCTTCGCGCATGCGTTCGAAGAACTGGGTCTGCTTCCAGTTGAGGTACAGCTTGCTGGGGCCGGGTTCCCAGGTGCGCACGGTCTTTTCCGGGTCGAGCCCGTTCTTTTCGGCGAAGGCCCTGGCGTCGGCGCTGAAGATCGCGTGGTGGTGCGGGTTGCCCTTGTCGGCCAGCATCAGGTTGCCGAAGTGCGTCGTCAGGTCGTTCTCGTTGGTGATCAGCGTCGCGGCGATGCCCGGTTCGTCCTTGTAGGCGCGCTTCAGGTACGGGTTCTCGTGGTTCCAGAAGAACTGCTGCCAGCCCTTCATCAGTTCTTCGATGCGTTCGTTGAAGAAGCAGTAGCCCTTGCCTTCGCCCTTGCGGGTCTTCGCGGTCATTTCGGCAAAGCCGGGGATGTTGTCGCCGGGGCGGAAGGTCCGGCCGACGTGCATGTCGAAGTGGATGTACAGGCCTTCCTGGATGCACGCGGCGATGAAGTAGTCCATCGCGTCCAGCGCCTCGAGGTCGTACTCGGCGGTCGTCGCCGCGTCCTTCTTGTAAATGTTGCGCCCGACCCAGGCCGAATCCTGGTGGTGGATGCGGATGAGGTTGAAGCCGAGTTTGGCCAGGCGTTCGGCCTGCTTGGCCATCGCTTCCTTGCTTTTGCCGAAAAGCGCCCCCGCCGCGACGTTGGTGCCCCAGAAGCGCGCGCGCGTCCCGTCGGGGTACACGAAGTGCTCGCCCTCGATCTTCACGAAACCCTTCTCGCCGGGTTTGTGGTCGTTCAGGAAGCGCAGGTCCACGGGGCTTTCCTGCCAGTCGAACGCGCCGGTGAACCAGGTCGAACGTTCCACGGGGTCGAAGCCGACGCCGATGCGGTCGGCCACGGCCACGCCTTCGGGCAGGACGTAGGTGATCGTCATTTTCTGCGTGCCGGCCGGCTTTTTGTCTCCGACGAAGAACTGCCGGATCGCGTAGCGGTTCTTGTCCTCGCCGCGCTGGTCCTCAAAGGTCGCCTTGAGTGGCTCCGAAAAGTGCGCCTCGATCTTCGCGCCGCCGATCTCCCAGGACCATCCGGTGATCGGCTGGGCCTTCAGCGCCTCGTCCGCGACCGCTACGACCGGTCCGGCCTTCTCGTCGGGAATCTTCGCGGGCGAGGTCTTGCCTTCGGGGTAGAAGAAGACCAGTTCGCGCGCGTAGGGCGCCGGGGCGAGGCTGAATTCCTGAACCAGCGCGATGCCGGTCAGGTCCAGCGCTTCGCCGGAGGTGGATTCGAACTCCATCACGACCTTGCGCCCTTCTTCCAGGCGCACGGCGCCCTTCATCGAGACCTTTTTGCCGCCGAAATCGTACGCGCCGGTGAACGCGCGGGCCTTCAGGTCCTTCGCGGTGTTCGCGTACGAGCCGCCGGTCCACTTCCAGTTCGGCCCCCAGCTCATGTAGGACGCGGAGGAGACGATCGCGCCGTTGTACGCGAGCGTGCAGCCGCCGTCGGTGAGCACCACAGTCCAGGCGGGCGGCGGCTCGTCTTCCGCGCAGACCGCCGCGGCTGCGCCGAGGACGCCCAGGGCCAGAAAAAGAAGCGTGTGTTTCATGAGAAGCTCCCGGTTGGATTTTTGATGTACCCAGGATTGTATAGGTGTAGGTATAGATATTGTGCGACTGTAAATAAACTTATTTTCTTGAAAATAGGGGAGCAGCCATGGGGAGCACGTCGGGGATTCGAGTCTTCATGCGGGCGGACGATCTGGGCAGCGCGCGCAGCGCCAACCGCGCCATCCGCGAGACCTTCGAGAAGGGCCTGTTGCGCAACACGTCCGCGATGTTCTGCACGCCGCACATCGAAGACGCCGCCGATCTGCTCGCCGCCGAGAAAGGCCTTTGCGTCGGCCTGCACATGACCATGAACGCGGAATGGGACAAGGTCCGCTGGGGCCCGGTGCTCCCGCCGGAACAGGTCCGTTCGCTGGTGGACGAGAAAGGCCACTTTCTTCAGACGCCGAAGATGCTGCACGACCGCGGTGGCGTGAAGGAATCGGAGATCTTCGCGGAACTCCAGGCGCAACTCGACCGCGGGCGCAAGCTCGGCTTCACCGTCACGTACGCCGATTCGCACATGGGCTGGACGTGGATTCTCCCCGGCCTGGGCGACCGCATCGCCGACTGGTGCCGCAAGGAAGGCCTGCTCCACAAGGAAGTCGGCTTTGCGAGGTTCCCCAAGATCGAAGGCGCTCAGGACCTCGTCGAGGACCTGATCGAGAAGCTGAAGCTCGCCGAGCCCGGCGACTACATGATCGTCGGCCACCCCGCGTACGACGACGCCGAGATGCGCTCGCTCGGGCACGAGGGCTACTCAGGCGAAAAAGTGGCCACCGGCCGCGACTGGGAACGCCTGCGCTTCATGGACGAACGCATCGTGACGTTCTGCAAGGAGCGCGGGATCCCGTCGCTGCGCTTCGACGCGGCGTAATGCGCGGGTCGTGCGGGGCGCGGTCGGGGCGCATGCGAACCTGGGCGCGACTGTGACTTGGGCGCGCATGCGAACTTGCGCGCGACTGCGACTAGGGCGGGACGGCCTTGCCTCCTGGTTCCGAAGTCGTAGCCGCCGAGCGCAATCGGACTTGAGCGCCTCTTGCCCTCCGGGTGGCAAGGTGCTCAGCGTCGATGCGACCTCAAAAAACTGAACCCGCGCGGCAACCCACGTAGGTCCTGCGCGCTCATTTCCGAATCCCTCGCCCCCACGCCGTTGTGGGGGAGAGTGCCTCCGGCCTTCCGGAAGGCTTAGTGCTCGACGCCGATGGGCCACCAAAGCCAAAATCCGCGCGGCAACTCGCGTAAATTCTGTGCACTCACCTCCGAATCCCTCGCCCCCACGCCGTTGTGGGGGCGAGCGCCTCCGGCTC
>JAHCJK010000102.1 GCA_026184295.1 Planctomycetota bacterium | reverse complement strand
ACCGACGGCCGCCAGGGTGTCGCGCTGCAAGGTGACGAGCCGGGCGATGCCGCCTTGGGCCAGCCGCAGCATCGCCTGGAACTGCGGCTCGGTGAAGGTCTGGCGCTCCGCCGTGCCTTGGATCTCGACGATGCGCCCGGAGCCGGTCAGGACGAAGTTCGCATCAGCATCGGCCGACGAGTCCTCGTTATAGTCGAGATCCAGCACCGGCTCGCCGTTGTAAAGGCCGCACGAGATGGCGGCGACTTCCTCGCGGATCGGCAGCCGGTTCAACAGGCCAAGGTCGATGATCCGCTGCAGCGCCTGGTGCAGGGCGACATAGGCGCCGGTAATCGCAGCCGTCCGCGTGCCGCCATCGGCCTGGAGGACGTCGCAATCGACCATGAGGGTGCGTTCGCCGAGCTTCTTCAGGTCCACGGTGGGGCGCAGCGCGCGGCCGATCAGGCGCTGAATCTCGACGGTGCGCCCGTCCAGCTTGTCGCGGTCGCGGCGTTTGCGGGTCATGGTGGAGCGGGGGAGCATGTTGTATTCGGCGGTCAGCCAGCCCTGGCCGCGCCCGGTCAGGAACGGCGGGACGGTCTCTTCCACCGAAGCCGTGCAGATGACCTTGGTGTTCCCGAAACTCACCAGCGCCGAGCCTTCGGCGTAGGGCATGAAGCCCGGCTGGATGGCGACGGCACGAAGCTGGGACGGATTTTTGCCGGGCATGCGCGGCCTCCTGGATGGAAAGTGGCCGCTACTGTACGCCTTCGCGCGGATTTGTGCCAGCGCGCGCCGCGTGGCCGCGCCGGACGGACGAACGTTACTTGCGCAGCAGCGTCTGCTCGGCTTCCTCGCGCAGGCCGGCGCCGATGCAGTAGGCGTACAGCGCGTCGCTGTCGCCCGCGTACATGCTCGCGATGCCGTAAAACTGGCGGGGCGTCACGTCCTTCCACGCCACCTCGACCTTGTTGCCCTGCACCTCGACCTTCAGGGCCTTCTCGTCGCCGGCGACCAGTTTCACGCGGTTCTGCTGCCCGAAGACGTTGACGTAGACGAACTCCCTCCGCCCGCCGTTCAGCGCGTCCAGAATCTTCTTCTTCAGCGCCGCGTACTGGGCCTCGCCGGCCTTCTTCTGATCGTCGCTCGGGCCTTCTTCGGCCTTCGCGGCGGCGGGAATCTTCAGCGGAGCCGAGGGACTCGCGGCTGCGGTATTCGCGGCTGCGGTATTCGCGGCGCGCCCGGCGGTGGGATCGGCCATGATGCGGTTGGCGAGTTCCGTCTTGCCGCCGCCAAGGTCGATGCTCGCGGCCACGCTGCCGGTCTGGAATCGGATCGTCGCGCCGCCGACCGTCACGCTCACGCTGCCCCCGTCGCTCTTGCAGGTCGCCTTGGGAGCCTCCCCGGCCGAGGCGTCCGCCGCCGTGAGCACGTGGAGAAAGCAATCGAAGAGCGCGGGGCTCTTCGGCGAGACCTCGATGCGGCATTCGGGCACGGTCCCGGACGGCTTGGCGATGGGGGCAAAGTCCTGGCCGCCGTAGCGGTACAGGTCCGCGCCGGCGTGCAGGGTGACGTCCGCGTTGGCCGGGAGCAGCGTCTGCACGAAGAGTTTGCTCGGCCCGTTGCAGATGGTCAGGTTGGGCGCGCTGCCGGTGGGCGTCTTCATCGCCTGGAGCAGAAAGGTTTTCTTGAAGGACGGGTCCTTCGACTGCACGCGGTCGAAGACGACCACCGTGCCCGGGCGCAGGTAAACGATCTGACGGGTGAAGAAGTCGAGTTTCTTGGCCGCGTAGGCGCGCGTGCAGTCGCCCGCGGTGTAGACGTACGTGCCCTTGTCCTCGTACGCGAGGATGTCGGCGATGTCGCTGAGCGGCTTGTGCTTGTTGAGGAATTCGACGTCGAGCATGTTGCCGTTGTGCCCGCAGGGCGTGCCGATCCACGGGTAGGCCTGCCCGCCGTCGTTGGCGGTGGTGCTCCAGGCGCGGATGCCGTCGGGGAATTTCTCCGCGGGATCGAAGACGAGCAGGGTGTTGTGCGCGATCGAGCGCAGGTAAAAGTTCGAGCCGTGGTTGCTCTGAAAGCTGTCGTACACGCCGGCGTCCCCGACCAGCAGCCCGTGCCGCGCGATCATGAAATGCCCGACGTCGAGGTGCTGATGCCCGGTGTAGCGGTCGCCGCAGCGAAAATAGAGGTACGTCGCGTCGCCTTCCCACGAACTGCGCGCGTAGACCGTCCCCGCGCCGGGCGCGAAGTGCGAGAGCTTGAAGCTCTTCAGGTCGCCCTTGGGGATCGACTTGTCGTTCCAGAGAAAGCCCATGTACCCGTAGCCTTCGGGGATCATCTGGTCGGGCACGAGCTGGTTGTAGGCGTGCACGGCCTGATGCGCCGGATCGCTGCGGAAGTAATTCGCCAGGATGCGCCGCGCGGCCAGAATCTTCTCGCTCGCCCCGCCGTAGTCGCCGTAGCCGCCGTCGCCCATGGGGATGCCGTTGTTGCTCGTGGACGGCGTGTCGCCCGGCATCATCTCGAACATGCTCGCGATGGCGCGGTGGTTGAAGAACTTCGGCGCCAGCTTGTAGTAGTCGATCCCTTCGCAGGCGCGCGCGACCTCGCAGAAGACCAGCCATTCGTAAAGGAAGTAGTGCGTGTAATGCCCTTCGGCCCAGGTGCCGCCGTCGCCGGCCGTATCCAGCGCGGGCATCGCGCGGGCGCGCAGGTCGTCGTGGAGCGCGCGCAGGTACTCGGGGGCCTTGGGGTTCTCGTAGTACGTCGCGTAGCAGGCCAGCCCGATGCCCCAGTTCTTGTAGCCGTAGTAGCCGTTGGCGAAGACGTAGATCTCGCTCTGCACGTTCGCGTCCACGGTCTTGTTCATGTACGCGACGAACTCTTTGCGCTCGTCCTCGGTCCAGCAGGCGTGGCAGTAGTCGTAGACCATCGCGCAGAGCGCCAGGTCGTGCCCGAAGGTCTCGTGCCCGACGCGGATCGGCCCGCGGATGTACTTCATGCACAGCTTGACGGCTTCCTTGCCCAGGGCCGCGTCGTTTTCGAGCGCGCTGGTCAGGGCCATCGCGGGCAGGCGTCCCCAGTCGAAGACCTTCGGATCGCGCGCGTTGGCGGCCATGGTCTTGTACGCGTCGGGGCGCGCGGCCTTCAGCGCCTGGAGCTGCGCGAGCGGCCCGAAGAGCCGCGGGTGAGCTTTGGGAATTTCCTGAGCGCGCGCGAAGCCCGCGGCCAGGGCGAGGAACGCGAGGGCGGGGGCGTAGAAGCCGCGCGTGTGCATGCGTTCGCTCCCCTCCGGTGCCTGTTCGCCTGTAGGAGGTGCGCGGCCGGGGCCTTCCTTCGAAGAACGTGAGAAATTGTGTGACCTGCGAAAATGCGCGGGTGCTCTAGAGCGGGACGTGCGGGGTCAGAGCGTCGGTTCGTCGTCGTTGGTGGTGGCCGAGTGCATGCCCGACTTGCGCGGGCTCGAGTCGTCCACCGAGACGCGCCCGGTGATGTCTTCCAGCAGTTCCGGGAGGCTGCGCCCCACGCCTTCCTGGTCGCGCGTGCTGAGCTGCCCGGAGTGCTTGAGGACCGTGATGAGCGCCTCGACGACCTGCGGATCGAACTGCGTGCCCGAGCAGCGCCGCAGTTCCGAGACCGTCTCCTCGACGCTCTTCGGCGCGCTGTAGGACCGCCGCGAGAGCATCGAGTCGCAGGCTTCGGTGGCGTGGATGATGCGCGCGCCGAGCGGAATCTGTTCGCCCTTCAGGCCCTCGGGATAGCCGCTCCCGTCCATGTGTTCGTGGTGGTGCTTGATGTAGCCGAGCGCGCCCTGCAACTGCTCGATCGGCTCGAGGATCATCGCCGCGATCACCGGATGGCGCTGCACGACCGCGCGTTCCTCGGGTTCCAGCGGCCCCGGCTTTTTCAGGATCGATTCGCGGATGCCCATCTTGCCCAGGTCGTGCAGGATGCCCGCGACGCCGATGCGCCGGACCTCGTCGTCGGCAAAGCCCATCTCGCGCGCCACCGCCGAGGAGAGCGACGAGACCTTTTCCGAATGGAAGCGCGTGTACGGGTCCTTGGCCTCGATGACCTTCGCCATCACCGCCAGGATGTTCAGGAAGAGCGTCTCGTTGCGCGTCGTGGACCGCCGCAGTTCGCGCCTTAAGAACCGGCGCATCAGCAGCTTTTCGGCCTTGAGCACCAGCAGGTCGAGGTCGTTGGGGAGGACCAGGTAGTCGTCGGCGCCGCGCCCCAGGCCTTCCAGCGCCAGCGCGCGGTCTTCGCGCCCGCTCACCAGCAGCGTCGCGACGTCGAAGACGCTGCGAATCTCGTCGAAGGCATCCAGCCCGGCGCGGTCTTTCAGCCCCAGGCCCAGGACGACCAGGTCGAGCGGCTCGCGCGAGGCCAGCCCCGAACTGAGCAGCCGCACGGCCTCTTCGCCCCGGCTCGCGGCGCTCAGTTTCTCGAAGCCTTCGCGGCGCATCTTCTCTTCGACGACGACGCGCACTTCGTCGTCGGTGGCGACGACAAGCACCCGCATCGCCTTAATGGCTTGCTGCGCCGTCTGCATACCCAGCCCCGGCTGCTCCCGTTTCGAATGGTACCCGGTGCTCAACGTGCAATAAAGACCAACTTAACCTTAACCTCTATTCACACAAGGGAGATAACGGGAGATTTGGGGTTTCGCCATTCTGCGATCGAGCGTGCTTACGAACCGACGTCGCCGACCGCGCGGTCGAGAAATACGCGCGCGCGCGTTCAGCCCAGCAGGATCGAGAGCAGGGCGCGCTGCGCATGCAGCCGGTTCTCGGCCTGGTCGTAGACCACCGAGCGCGGGCTGTCCACGACCTGATCGCTGATCTCTTCGCCGCGGTGCGCGGGCAGGCAGTGCATCACGATCGCCTTGGGGGCGCGCTCGAGCAGTTCCATGTTCACCTGGTAGGGCTCGAAGATCTTCTTGCGCTCCTCGTACTCTTCTTCCTGGCCCATGCTGGTCCAGACGTCGGTGTAGATCACGTCGGCGTTCTCGACGGCCTCCTTCGGGTCGATCACCTGGCTGACGCCGTGGTTGGCGCCGAGCGTCTTGGTGAAGGACTCGTTGAGCCCGTACTTTTCGGGCGAAGCCACCACCGTCTGCGCCCCGCACTTGCTCAGCCCGTGCGCGAGCGACTTGCAGACGTTGTTCGCGTCGCCGATGTAGGCCACCTTCACGCCCGTCAGCCGGCCGACCTTTTCGCGGATGGTCAGCAGGTCGCCCAGCGCCTGGCAGGGGTGGCTGTCGTCGGAGAGCCCGTTGATCACCGGCTTTTCGGCGTAGCGCGCCATCTCCAGGATCGTCTCGTGGCGCTTGGTGCGCAGGACCATCGCGTCGAGGTACCGCGCGCAGACCTTGGCCACGTCCTTGATCGCCTCGCGCCCGCTCAGCACGCCCGAGTCCGGTCCCATGAAGATCGTCTGCCCGCCGAGCTGCGAGACGGCGACCTCGAAGCTCAGGCGCGTGCGCATGGAAGGTTTCTCGAAGAGCAGCCCGACGACCTTGCCGGTGAGCGCGCGGATGTAACGGTACGTGCCCGGGTCGGTCTTCTGGTTCGTGGCCAGCTCGAGGATCTCCATGAGATCTTCCAGGGTGAACGGATCGAGCGAGATGAAGTCGCGGTACTTTCGAGGCATGATTCGAAGCTCCGAATGTTCCGAAGCGCCCTGCGGGCGGCTTCGCTTACTGGGCCAGCGCCTTCTCCAGGATGCGCAGCCCCTCGTCCAGTTCCGCCGCCGAGACGTTCATCGCGGGCAGCAGGCGCAGGACGGTGTCGTGCGTGCAGTTGATCAGCAGGCCCTCGTCGCGGCACTTTTCGAGGTACGGCTTGCCGGGCACGCTCAGGTCCAGCGCGGCCATCAGCCCGATCCGGCGGACCTCCCTGACCAGCGCGGGGAACTTCTCGCGCAGCCCGTGCAGGCCCTGGCCCAGATGTTCGCCCATCGCGCGGACGTGCGCGAGCAGGTTTTCCTTCTCGACGGTCTCGATCACCGCCAGCCCCGCGGCGCAGGCCAGCGGGTTCCCGCCGAAGGTCGTCCCGTGCGTGCCGGGGACCATGTGTTCGGCCACTTCGGGCCGCGCGAGCATCGCGCCGATGGGGAAGCCGCCGCCCAGGGCCTTGGCCAGCCACAGGATGTCCGGCGCCGGCGCGCCGACGGTCTGGTAGGCGAACATGTCGCCCGTGCGCCCCATGCCGGCCTGCACTTCGTCGTACATCAGCAGCGCGCCGCGCAGGTCGCACAGCGCGCTCGCGGCCGTGAGGAATTCCTTCGTGCAGGGGAAGATGCCGCCTTCGCCCTGCACCGGTTCGGCCATGAACCCGCAGATTTCGCGGTCTTCGAAGGCCTGTTCGAGCGCCTTGGTGTCGTTGATCGGCACGTAGATGAAGCCGGGCAGCAGCGGCTCGGTGCCGGCCTGGAGCTTCGGCTGGCCGGTGGCCGTCAGCGCGCCGTAGGTGCGGCCGTGGAAGCCGTTCTCGAGCGAGACGATCTTCCACTTCCCGCCGTTCTTCTTGCCCCACAGGCGCGCGAGCTTGATCGCGGCCTCGCTGGCCTCGGTGCCCGAATTGCAGAAGAAGGCCTTGGCCTCGCCCATGCCGGACAGGTGCTTGACCAGCGCGCGCGCCAGCTTGCCCTGGCCTTCCATCAGGTAGTTGTTGTGGATGTGCAGCAGTTCGCCGGCCTGCTTGCGCAGCGCTTCGACGACGCTGGGCGGGCAGTGGCCGAGCCCGTCCACGCCCAGGCCGGGCAGCAGGTCGAGGTATTTCTTGCCGTCGGCGTCCCAGACGTACGAGCCCTGGCCCTTCACGATGCTGATGGGCGCGCGCCCGTAGTTGCCGATGAGATACTGGGCGTACAGGTCGGCGGTTTCCTTGGTCGAGAGCGGCATGGGTACGGTCCTTTCCAAAACGTTTCCGGGCAAACCTACGCGTGGATTTCGGTCCCGATGCCCTCGGGAGTGAACAGTTCGAGCAGCAGCGAGTGCTTTTCGAGTCCGCTGATAATGTGCGTCTTGTGGACGCCTTGTTCCAGGGCCTTCACGCAGGCTTCGATCTTCGGGATCATGCCGCCCGCGATCACGCCTTCCTTGGTCAGGCGCCGGGTGTCTTCGATGCCGAGCGTGGTGAGCAGCGATTCGGGCTTGTCCTTGTCCTGCAGGATGCCGGGGACGTTGGAGAGGAAGACGAGCTTCTCGGCCTTCATCTCGGCCGCGATCTTCCAGGCCACCGAGTCGGCGTTGACGTTGAAGAGCTGCCCGTGCGCCCCGCGCGCGATGGGCGCGACGACCGGAATGATGCCGCCCGTGGTCATGCGCTTGGCCAGTTCGTGGTCCACGCGGGTGATCTCGCCCACGAAGCCCAGGTCCAGCCCGTCCACCAGGCGCTTCTCGGCTTCGATAAACCTGGAGCCGCGGCCGTTCAGGGCCACGCCCTTGCCCTCGGCCTTCTCGATCAGGTTCACCACGTTGGCGCTGATCTCGTCGATCAGCACGCGCTGCGCGATATCGAGCGTCGGGGCGTCGGTGACGCGGCGCCCTTCCACGAAGGTGGGCTTGAAGCCGGCCTTCTCCATCGCCGCCGAGATCGCCGGCCCGCCGCCGTGCACCAGGATCGGCCAGACCCCGACCTGTTCGAGAAAGACCACGTCCGTCACCACCGACGGCAGAATCTTCTCGTCCGTCATGGTGCTCCCGCCGATCTTGATGACCACGACCTTCCGGTCGAAGTCCTTCAGATAGGGCAGGGCCTCGATGAACACCTTGGCTTTCGTGAGCGCTGTGGGCATTTTGTTTCCTTTCACCGCTGAGGCGCAGAGGGCGCGGAGAACTGCGTGCTACTCTTTCAGGCCGCGAACCATGCGCTTCACGCCGTTCTTCATCAGCGACACATTGAAATTGAGCAGCAACCCAGCGGGCCAACCGCCCAGTTTCAGGTACGTAAGCAACTGCGCCTCGTGGATCGAAAGCACGGTCTCCACGGCCTTGACCTCGACGACCAGGCATTCCGCCACCAGCACATCGATGCGGTAGCCGCAATTCAGCTTCACATCCTTGTACGTCACCGGCAATTCGACTTCGCGCCTGAACGGAACCTCCCGAAGCGAGAGTTCCCGGCAAAGGCACTGCGCGTACGCGGACTCCAGCAGGCCCGGGCCCAGCGCCTTATGCACTTCAATCGCCGCCCCGATCACCTGTTCCGTGCAGGGGTCGATGTCCTTCTTTTCCATCCGGCCGTTCTCCGCGTCCTCCGCGCCTCCGCGGTGAATAGAGATCCGTTACGTATGGTAATCCGCGTTGATCTCGATGTACCCGTGCGTCAGATCGCAGGTGTAGAACTTCGCGCGGCCGGGGCCGTCGCCGACCATCAGCACGATGCCGACCTCGCGGTTCTTCAGCGCTTCGGAGACCTGCGCGGCGTCGAACTTCGTCGGCGTGCCGCCGCGGAAGAGTTCGATGCCCTGCACGGTCAGCGAGGAGGTCTCGGGATCGAACGCGCCGCCCGAGCGCCCCGCCGCGGCCATGATGCGCCCCCAGTTGGGGTCGCAGCCGGCGATGGCGGTCTTGACCAGCGGCGATTCGGCGATCGCGCGCGCGATCGTCTTGGCCGTGGCGTCGTTCTTCGCGCCGCCGACGTAGAGCGTGATGGTGTGCTGCGCGCCCTCGCCGTCGGCCGCGATCTGTTTCGCCAGCGAATCGCAGACCGCGTACAGCGCGGCGCGGAAGCCTTCGTACTCGGGGCCCTTCGCGGTCTTAAGCGCCTTGTTCCCGGCCCGGCCGGAGGCCATGCAGAGCAGCGTGTCGTTGGTGGAGGTGTCGCCGTCCACGGTCACGCAGTTGAAGGTCTCGTCCGCGACGTCGCTCATGGCCGCCTGGAGCGCCTTCGGCGCGATGTCCGCGTCGGTGACGACGAAGCCGAGCATCGTGGCCATGCGCGGGGCGATCATCCCCGAACCTTTGCAGGCGCCGGCGACGTGCACCTTAACGCCGTCGATCTCGACGGTGGCCGCGGCGGTCTTGGGCACGATGTCGGTGGTCATGATCGCGCGCGCGAAGTCGCCCTGTTCGCCCTTCTGCTTGATGCGCGACGAAAGCTCCGCGATGCCGCGTTCGACCTTTTCCATCGGCATCTTGTGCCCGATGATGCCGGTCGAACAGACCAGCACCTGCGCGGGCTTGCAGCCCAGGGCCTTGGCGGTCAGCGCGGCCATGGCCTCGGCGTCGCGTTCGCCCTGTTCGCCCGTGCAGGCGTTGGCGTTGCCGGCGTTGATCACGACCGCGCGCGCCGTGCCCTTGCCGGCCTTCAGCGCGGCCTTGCTCACGCGCACCGGCGCGGCATGGACGAGGTTGGTGGTAAAGACGCCGGCGGCGGCTGCTGCCTGATCGCAGACCAGCAGCGCCAGGTCCGGGTTGCCGGGCTTGCTCTTGATGCCGCAGTGCATCGTCGCCGTGCGGAATCCCGCAACCTGGGTGACCAGGCCGCCGGGCCAGTCCTGCACGGCGGGTACGGCGCTCGCCTTCTTCTTCGCCATGGGTGCTCTCGCTCTTTTCGTTCCTGAACGGATTCGTAACCGCACCAAAACAGGGCCCTGAAAACAACCAGCCCCTCGGCCCCGCGTAATCTGCAGGGGAGGGGCTGACATGCCTGTCCGTCGTCCGGTCCGGCCCAGCCTCTCCCCTCCCGGGGCCGCGGCTGACGCGGACCTGAGGGTTAGCGCTTAGAGAACTGGAACCTGCGCCTGGCGCCGGCCTGGCCGTACTTCTTGCGTTCGACCATGCGGGAGTCGCGCGTCAGGAAGCCTTCGTCGCGCAGCGCCTTTTCCAGGTTCCGGTCGTAGAGCAGCAGGGCGCGGGAGATGCCCATGCGGATCGCTTCGGCCTGGCCGGTGATGCCGCCGCCGTTCACGTTCGCGAACACGTCGAACGCCGTGGCGAGCTTGGCGAAGCGCAGCGCGCTCGTCACCGCCGACTGGTCGCATTCGCGGGGAAAGAACTTCTCCAGCGGCTTGCCGTTCACCTGAATGGCGCCCTGGCCGGGGCGCAGGCGGACGCGCGCCGTGGCCGTCTTGCGGCGGCCGGTGCCCCAGTAGTATCCGCCGGTTTTGTCTTCTGCGCTCACTTCGGTATGACCCCCAATGTCCTGCGATGCCTAAAAAACGTGCCTAGCCCAGAGGATTCCAGGCTTCGGGCTGCTGAGCCTTGTGCGGGTGCTCCGCGCCACGGTACACCTTCAGCTTCGTGATCAGGCGCTTGGCGAGCAGGTTCTTCGGCAGCATCAGGCGCACCGCGTGCTCGATGATGCGGTCCGGCGCCTTCGTCTGCATCTCTTCGAAATTGCGGATCTTCAAGCCGCCGAGGTACCCGGACCAGCGCCGGTATTCCTTCGTGCGCAGCTTGCGCGCGTCGATCTTCACCTTTTCGGCGTTGATCACGACCACGAAGTCACCCGTGTCCAGGTGGCGCGTGAAGGTGGGCTTGTCCTTGCCCATCAGCCGCATCGCGATCTTGGTGGAAAGGCGTCCCAGCGACTGGTTGGCCGCGTCGACGATGTACCACTTGCGCTTGATCTCGCCCGGTTTGGCGATCCAAGTCTTGAAGCCCTTCGGGCAGGTTGCAGTTGCGGCCGACATCGGTGCTACGCCCCCCATCTACGTCAGATTCGGGAAACAAAAAACCGCCGGAACAAACCCCGGGCGGAAACGCGCTTTATAAGGGTAGCGCGAGGCCTGTCAAGTGCGATTGCCCCGCGCCTTGCGCGTGTGCAGGCAAGATACGCGAATTCACTGCCGTGACAACGTAAGAACCGTCGGCGCAACGGGTTCCAGCTTCACCTGCGGAACGGTCGCCAGGCCGAATTCGTCGGCTTGTACCTTGCCCGAAGCGCCGGCGGAGGTCTTCCAGGCCACGGTCTCGCCCGGCTTGAGCTTGAACTTCTGGCAGCGGCGCGGCGTCACGTCCACGGTCATGGCGGCCTTGGCGAGTTCGTTGGAGATCTTCGCTTCCCATTTCGCGTCTTCGTCGGTCACGCCTTCCCAGGCAAAGCCGAGGTTGATGCCGCCTTCCATGTCGCCCTCCTTGGGGTCGCCGTTGCCGAGGTTCTGGTCGATGGAACTGCGGCCGAACGCGGGGTAGCTCCGGTTCAGCGCGAAGCGTTCCGGCGCGTAGTACTTCATCACCGCGCCCATCGCCGAGACGCCGGACGAGTGGTCCCCGTTGTTCCACGAGAACGCGAAGCCGTGGTGCGCCTTGGTCAGCGCCCGGACCATGTCGATCTGTTCCTGCCAGGACGCGAAGCCGTCGCGCCGGCCGCAGCACCAGCCGTAGAACGGCAGGTCTTCGTGATGCGTCGAGGCGAAGAGCACCGAGTTCATCCGTTCGAAGTAGTCGGTCTGGCCGTCGTCCATCGGCACCTTCGCGTCCTTGCCGCGCGCGGCCAGGGAGGGCAGCCCTTTTTGAATCGTGCGCGGCCGGTTCGGGTAGACCGCGGCGAAGACCTGCGGCCGGTGGAAGGCGTACGAGGTCGAGCCCCACGCGCCCATGCTCCCGCCGGAACAGTAGATGCGGTTGGGGTCCGCGCCGTACGTCGCGACCGCGAAGGCCAGCATCCAGTCGAGCCGGCGTTCGGTGTAGGGATACGCGCGCGCTTCCGCCGCGCCGGGCGGCTGGCAGAAATACCCGAACCAGAAGGTCTCGACGCCCTGCGTGCCCTTGGGATGCACGATGATGTCGCGCGGCCGCAGGATCAGGCGGTTGTCCTTGGCCTGGTGGGTCTCCACGACCGTGAAGCAGCCCGGCATCCCGTCGAGGACGCCCATCTCGGGGGTGGCGTAGTAAAGGTAGTAATCGCCGTGGCCGCCGCCGTTGCCGCCCTGCGCGGTGCTGGCGTGCAGTTCCAGCATCAGGGGCAGGTTCTTCTCGCCCGAGATGAAGAACATCTTGGCGTACTGCCCGTAGGTCTTCGAATCGTTCAGCTTCAGCGGCTTGATCGGCGCGGCCTTCTCGTCCACGCCGTCGGTCGTGGCGCTCTCGCCCGGAACCACCTGCGTGACGGCCTTATCGGCCAGGTCGGTGGCGACCACCGCGTACCAGGCCTTCTCGTCCTTGCGCGCGTTGTAGACCGCCAGCCCGCTCCAAGGAGGCAGCGGCGTCCCGCCGGCCTCGATGACGGCCATCGGCTTTTTGGGATCGAGACGGTCGGCGGGGCGGAACGCGTATCCGAACTGCTGGCCCGAGTGGTTGAGCACCGCGCCGTGGCAGAGCGCCGCCTGGCTCAGGTTCGCCTGCGTGATCGGCGCGTTCGCGCGGTAGATGTTGTAGCGGTACGCCGCGCCGGCCTCGCCTTCGGCCACGTCCTTCCAGGTGATAAAGGTCTGCCCGTCGTGATGCAGAACCTTGAGCCCCGTCACTTTCAGGTCTTCGGCGCAGGCCGTCCGCGCCAGGCCGGCCACCAGCAGCGCCATCCACGCATGTCGCAGCATCGCATGTCCTCTCCCGAACCCCGGTTAGTACTGGTTATACACCGGCGCTCGGGAGGGCGAAGCCTACTTTTGGGAGGCCGCCGCCGGCTTACGCGGAGGCGATCTTGGCCGCCATGGCCTTCAGGGCCTCGGGCGCGGCCTTCTCGCGCTTGGGGAAGGGGAATTCGCCGAGGTCGTTCATCGGGATCAGGTGGACGTGCGCGTGCGGCACTTCGAAGCCCCACACGCCCATCACGACGCGCCGGCAGCCGGTGGCGGCCTTGAGCTTCCCGGCCACCGTCTTGCACGCCAGCATCAGGCGCTGGTACTGCGGGTCCGCGATGTCGAAAAGGTAATCGACTTCGGCCTTGGGGATCACCAGCGTGTGGCCGGGCGTCACCGGCATGATGTCGAGGAACGCGAGGAACTCCTCGTTCTCC
The DNA here is from genome assembly GCA_026184295.1 of Planctomycetota bacterium. Lineage (GTDB taxonomy): Bacteria > Planctomycetota > SZUA-567 > H5-PLA8 > H5-PLA8 > JACQFI01. The sequence continues at coordinate 7,698 of JAHCJK010000102.1, read as the reverse complement.
CACGCCTTCGCGCAGGGAATTTCGCCGGCGACGATCTTCGAAAAGAGGCTGGGCATGGGGCGTCTCCGTTAGGGAAACGTCATGCTACGACGAAAAAAGCGGCGGGGCAACCTGCCCCGCCGTGATGCAATCCTGAAATTGGGATGCGAAATGGAACGCGCTAGTGCGACTTGAGGTGCTCGTGGCGACGGATGAATTCCGTGTACGCGGCCAGCACGCCGTTGTCGAACTCGCTTCGGTGCGGGGTGCTCATCAGGGCCAGGAAGTTGTCGTACACGCTGCGGAAAGCCCTTTCCAGACCCATGTTTATGATCCGGGCGGGAATCTCGGACTCCTCCGTCTCGCGGTAGCCCGCGTCGAACTCCGGCTTCGCCTTGCGTAGCGCGATGATTTCTTCTTTCGTCATGGCTACGTACCTCCCTTCTGTTCTATCGGTCCGACGAACCTGCGACTCTTCCTATTTTAACGCAAGGATCATGCCGGACGAAGGGCGGAATCCGGGTTTTCTCCCGCGCGCAGCGAAATTCGCGCGCCTTCCTCGCCCAGTTCCAGGCACTCGAAGAAATTCCGCACCGCCTGCCCCAGCCGGTCGTCGCCGATCTTCAGCGCCTCGATCCGGTCCACGATCGCGCGCGCACGCTTTGCGGATTCCTCGACCACCTGTTGGGCCTCGTCGGGGAGCGGGTTGTCTTCCTCCATGTGGTACGGCTCGAGGTAATCCTCGAGTTCCTGCGCGAGCAGCAGCAGTTCGACGCGGCCGCCCGCGTGGGTCTCGGGATGGACGGAGAAGACGCGTTCCAGGTGGTAGCCGATGCGCCGCGCGATGGTCGCGGCGTGCGGGATGTTCAGCGGCACGCGGTAGAAGAACTCGTCCATGCCCACAGCCTAGGGCCGCTTGCGCGCGAGTAAAGCCCCAAGGCACGCCTAAGCCTCGCCGCCGAGCACCTCGCGGACCTTGCGCACCATCATGGACGGCGCGAAGGGCTTGTTGACGAAGTTCACGTGCGCCTCGCTGACGCCGTGGCGGATGACCGCGTCGTCCAGGTAGCCGCTCATGTAGACGATCTTCAGGCCCGCGTGGCGCTTCTGCATCTCCTCGGCCAGTTGCCGCCCGCTCATGCTCGGCATCACCACGTCGGTGAGCAGCAGGTCGATCTTGCCCGGGTGCCGTCCGGCCGCGGAAAGAGCGTCCTGCCCGTTGGCCGCCGCCACCACCGTGTAGCCGTGCGATTCCAGCGTCAGCCGGCAGATCTCGCGGACGTTTTCCTCGTCCTCGACGAGCAGGATCGTCTCCCGGCCTTCCATGCGTTCCTGCGGCGCCTCGTCCTCGGCGTGCTCGGGCCGCCCTTCGACGATGGGAAAGTAGAGCCGGAAGCTGGCCCCCTGGCCGGGCTCGCTCCGGACCTCGATCACCCCGTCGCTCTGCCGCACGATCCCGTAGACGGTGGCCAGCCCCAGGCCGGTGCCCTTGCTCAGGCCTTTCGTGGTGAAGAACGGCTCGAAGATGCGCGCCTTGACTTCGGGCGTCATGCCGTGCCCGGTGTCGGAGATCGAAAGGAGCGCGTACTGGCCGGGCGACGCGCCGTCGTGCAGGCGGCAGAAGGCCTCGTCCAGCCGCACCTGCTGGGTCTCGATGGAAAGCTGCCCGCCCTGCGGCATCGCGTCGCGCGCGTTCACCGCCAGGTTCAGGATGACCTGGTCGATCTGGCTCGGATCGACGCGGATCGCGCCGAGCCCTTCGTCGAGCCGCGTCTGGAAGCGGATGTCCTCGCCGATCAGCCGCGCCAGCATCTTCTCGGTGTTGCGGACGACATGGTTGAGGTCCAGGACCTTCGGTTCCAGGACCTGCTTGCGGCTGAACGCGAGCAGTTGCCGGGTCAGCCCCGAGGCGCGCTCGCCGGCCTTGAGGATGTTGGTCGCATGGGAGCGCCGCGGGTCGTTCTGGGCGTAGGACTGCAGGAGCAGGTGGCCGTAACCGGCGATGACGGTGAGCAGATTGTTGAAGTCGTGCGCGACGCCGCCGGCCAACTGGCCCACGGTTTCCATCTTCTGGGACTGGCGGAGCTGTTCTTCCAGGCGCACGGTCTCGGTGACGTCCACGGTCGCGCCGACGATGCGCAGCGGCTGCCCTTCGGGATCGCGCACCAGGCAGCCCCGGGAGGCCAGCGAGAGCAGCCTGCCGTCGGGGCGCAGGTAGCGAAACTGCACGTCGAAGCGGCCGTTCGCGAGCGCGGCCTCCTTGACGCCCAGGACCTTCTCCTGGTCTTCCGCGTGCACGTCGGCCATGAACTCCTGGTAGGAATGCCCGGGCGCCCGCCCCGCCGGACGCCCGAATAGCTTGACCAGCGCGTCGTCCCACGTGGCGAGGTCGGACTTCAGGTCCAGTTCCCAGGTCCCGATGCCGCCGGCTTCCAGCGCCGAGGTCAGCCGCCCCTGGGCGGCGCGGAGCTTCTCCTCGGTCTCCTTGCGCAGGTTGATGTCGGTGTTGACGCCGAACCACTTCACCACGCGGCCGGCGCCGTCGTGGATGGGGAGCGCCCGCACCTGGAACCAGCGGTACTGCCCGTCTTTCCCGAGGATGCGGTATTCGTCGTGGTAGGTGGCGCCGCTGCCCGTGGCGGCCCGCCATTTCCGTTCCAGGGCCTCGCGGTCGTCGGGATGAATCTGCTCCAGCCAGGCCTTCCCCAGGTGCCCGGCCGCCGGCACGCCGGTGAATTCCTCCCACTGCGGGCTCAGGTAGTCGCAGCGCCCGTCGGCGACGCAGGTCCAGACCAGGTGCGGCAGGCCCTCGGCGAGCAGGCGGAAGCGCGCTTCGCTCTCGCTCAGCGCCTTGAGCAGATCGCGGCGCGTGCGCGCCTCGGCTTCCCAGCGTTTGAGCGGGCGGAGCAGGAGCACGTAAATGAGCAGGGCGGTGACGGTCACGAAGGCCCAGCCCTTGTACATCTGGATGCGCGTGATCGTGTCCGCGTCCTGGACCAGCGCCGCGAGAACCCGGTCGGAAAAGAGAATCCAGAGGACCGAGCAGATCCAGTAGATCAGGCCCGTACGCAGCGCGATGCGCGTCAGGCTCGGTTCCTGCTTGCCTTCGGCCGAACCGGGTTGATCGAAAAGGAACAAGGCCGATCCTCGCGCTTCCATCGTTGGGGGTGCTTGGGGCCCGGCTGCAGGTTTTTCCGGGAAGTGCCCCACATTATACCTCACGACAGGTCTTCGCCGGTTGCGAGCAATTTTTGGCCCACAATCCGGGTTGCGCCGTCCACCATCTCCAATTGCACCGGCTTGCAGCCCGCGCTGCGGGCGATAAAGCCAGCAAGCGCCTGGGAATGCGTGGTGATCCACAATTGCGTGCGGCGGGCCGTGTCGGCAATCAGTTCGCCCAGCGGTTCGAGCAAATCCGGGTGCAGGCTGGTTTCGGGCTCGTTCAGTGCGATCAGCGACGGCGGGTGGGGACTGAGCAACGCCGCAAGAAGGCCGAGGTAGCGGAGCTGCCCGTCGGAGAGTTCGCGCGCCTTGAGCGGCCGCGCCAGCGCAGGCGAATGCAGGCGCACTTCGAACAGGGCGGAGCCTTCGTCCACGCAGGTGCTCCAAGGCCCGCCCGCGGTGCTGCTCAGGCGGGCTCCGGGAAAGGCGCGCCCGACCGCATGCTTCAGGCGCTCGGAATCGCCTATAAAGAGAATGGTCTGCAGCGCGGCGGCCAGGTCGCTGCCGTCGTGCGCGAGCAGATAGGTGCTGACGCCGACCTGCGCCTGGCGCATGGGCGCATCGGGATCGGTGCGGAAATGGTGGTAGAAGCGCCAGCGCAGCAGTTCATCGCGCAGCAGCGAGAGTTCGGGGTAGCGGTGCGGTTCGCGGATTTGCGCGAGCACCGATTCGGATGGGCTGAGCGCCAGCGGATAGCGCACGCGCTTGCCTTCGGCGTTGCGCACCCAGGCGCTGGATTTGGTACGCTTGAGCATCTCGACCTCGGTAAGCCGCCCGGCCAGGCGCACGGACTCTTCCTTCACCATCGGGTCGAGCTTGAAGTAGTTCTCGTTGGGCTGGCTGGGCGTCTGGTTGGGCGTGGGGAGGCCGCAGGCGAGTTCGTAGGCGAAGTCGTCGAGCGTCGCGCCGATGGTCATGCGCACGGCGCCGGGGCCGCGCGCGCCGGCCCAGAGCGCGCTCGGCATGCCGCCTTCGGCCGCCAGGGTGCGCGCCAGGTCGCCGCTGGCGGCGCGGGCGAGCAGGAACAGGGCGTTGTAAAGGTTGCTCTTGCCGCAGCCGTTGGGGCCGGTGAGCACGTTCACGCCGCCCAGCGGCAGGCGCAGGGCGCGGATGGAGCGGTACCCGGAGACCGTCAGTTCGCGAAGCGGCATGCGGATTTCCGTAATCGGCTGGATGCGTTCTAGCGCGGGGCCTACTAGGATGAAAGATGCTATATAGGGTGGAGACCGCTTCGAGAAACTCCAGGAGCCCCGCGTGAAGGCCCTCTTCCTGCCTGTCGGCAGCCACGGCGACGTACATCCGCACATCGGCATCGCGAAGGCGCTCAAGGCCCGCGGGCACGACGTGACCGTCATCACCAACGGGCACTTCGGGCCGCTGGCGCGGCGCGAGGGCCTCGGCTTTTGCGAGATCGGTTCCGACGCGGACTACCGCGAGGCGCTCAAGGACCCGGACCTCTGGCATCCCACGCGCGGCCCGAAGAAGGTCATGGAATTCGCGATGCTCGGGATCATGCGCCCGATGTACGAACTGGTCGCGGCGCTTTACGAACCCGGCAACACCGTGGTGGTCGCGGCGGGCCTGGCGCTGGGCGCGCGCGTCGCGCAGGACAAGCTCGGGATTCCGACGGTGACGCTGCACCTGCAGCCCGCGGTCTTCCGGAGTTTCGTCGATCCGCCGAAGCTGCCCGGCGCGCCGCTGGGTCCCTGGGCGCCGGCGTGGTGGGTGCGCTTCTTCTTCCGGTTCGTGGACTGGGCGATCATCGACCGCCTGCTCTGCCCCAAGCTCAACGCCTTCCGCGCCGAACTGGGCCTCCCGCCGGTGAAGCACATCATGGGCGACTGGTGGAACTCCCCGCAGCGCGTGATCGCGCTCTTTCCCGACTGGTACGCCAACCATCCGCCCGACTGGCCGCCGCAGGTTCGCTGCGTCGGCTTCCCGCTCTACGACGAACGCGGCGTCGAGGCGCTGCCGCCGGAGGTCGAGGCCTTTCTGCGCGAAGGCACGCCGCCCATCGTCTTCACGCCGGGCTCGGCGCACATCCACGCCAAGGCCTTCTTCCAGGAAAGCGCGCGCGCCTGCGCGATGCTCGGCCGCCGCGGCCTGCTGCTCTCGCGCTTCAAGGAAAACGTCCCCGACGAACTGCCCACGGGCGTGATGCACGTCCCGTACGTGCCTTTCAGCGAACTGCTCCCCCGGGCCGCGGCGCTGGTTCAGCACGGCGGCATCGGCACCACCGCGCAGGGCCTGGCCGCGGGGATTCCGCAGTTGATCGTGCCCTTCAGCCACGACCAGCCCGACAACGCCGCGCGCCTGAAACGCATGGGCGTGGGCGAGAGCATTCCCGCCGGGCGCTACAAGGCCGCCGCGGCCGCGCGGAAACTCCGCGCGCTGCTCGACGATCCCCGCGTGGCCGAGAGCGCCCGCGCCGTGGCCAAGCGCCTGGAAGGCGCGCGCCCCGCCGCCGCGGCCTGCGACCTGATCGAAGAGACCTTCCGCGCCTCGAAAAAACCCGCCGCGGTTTGACTTTCACCTTTTTGCCGCAGGTGATCGGCAAGGACATCCACTTCAAGGACGCCTTCGACCGTCTGCGCCGCCTCGAACAGCGCTGATCTCCCGTAAGTCGTCTCGCTCTCGGTGGTTTCGAGGTTCCGTGGCGAATGGAGCCTGTAATCCGAAATTGATCTGAAACCATACACACGGTATCGCGCGCGCTTCTCCCGTGTATGCCTACCTTGGATGCGTTCTTAAAAGGGGAGAGAACCGATGCGATATCTCGTGCTGCTGTCGATGACGGTACTGGCTGCGTTTATCTGTGCCGAAGAACCCAAGCCCGCCGACCTCTTTGAGAAGCCCGTGGCGCTGGGCGACGGCGAGGAGTTTCTGGTCACCGGGCGCGCGCAGGGTTGCCCGGCGGTCTGCGACTTCAACGCCGACGGGAAGAACGATCTGATGATCGGCGCGCACGAAAGCATGGACACCTCCATGGGCGGCATCTGGCTGATCCCCAATCTGGGCACGAACGCGAAGCCGGTCTACCGCATGGATAAGGCCGTGCGCGTTCAGGTGGGCGAGGACCCCGACAAGGTCGCCTGCGGCTGCAAGTCGTCGGGGCGCGTGCTGGTGCAGGCCGTGGACTGGAACGCCGACGGCTGGATGGACATCGCCTACAGCGATACGTACCGCGGCGCGTACGTGCTGATCAACGAGGCCAAGGACCGCGACCACCCCACCTTCCGTAAGCAGCCCTTTTATTCCATGGAGAAGACCAACCACGGGATGATGGCCGGCGGCGGCGACTGGGACGGCGACGGCGTCGCCGACTGGCTGCACATGCCGTTCGCGGGCTTCGCGTACAAGGTCTTCAAAGGCGACACGCAGGACGGCAAGGGCCTGCGCTTTCCCGAGGGCCTGAAGAGCAGCGTCGGGATCAAGATCGAAGGCGAGAAGGCCACGCACTGCGCCTGGGCCTGGGACTTTTCCGGCACGGCGAAGCAGCGCGGCGTCACCGAGTACATCGGCACGGTCAAGGACACGCGCGAGATCGTCTTCTTCGAACTGAAGGACGGGCGGAGCCGGCGGGTGGGCGTGCTGGCCACGGCCGACGGCGCGAATCCGCAGGCGACCATCGGCGACCTGAACGGCGACGGCAAGATGGACGTGCTCTGGTCGTGCGGGCTCTGGGGCAACGAGTTCCAGAAGACGCGCGTCTGGGTGATGTACGGCAAGACGCGGAACGCGGCCGCGGCCGGGACGCTCGCGGCGCCCGCGAAGTGAGCCCTACGGCTTGACGGCCAGGCCGCGCTGTTCGATGGAATGAATCCGCATCATCTCCGACTTGGTGTTGAACTGGATCATCCCCGAGTCCGGGTCGCCCTGGGACAGCACGCTGCACGTTTCGCCGTTCAGCGTCGCGGTGCAGCGCTTGCCGTCCAGCAGGACGATCAGCTCGTTGACTTTGCCCTTCGTCTTCGTCGCGAGCGGCTTGTCGAAGTGGATGCGGTAGTTCCCGCCGCGCCCCTGGCGGAACGCGAAGTAGGCCTGCCCGTCGCCCGACCATTCGAAGCGGATGCGGAATTCCCCGTCGGTGACGACCTTCTTCACCTGCGCCGAGTTGTCGATCGCGGGGTTGCGCTCCAGCAGCCCGTTGACCATCCGCCAGCCCTCCAATTGACCCAGCTTGAACGGGTCTTTCCCCTCGGCGAAGAGCGTCTCCCAGTCGCCGCTGCCCACGCGTTCGGGCTTGGGCGGCAGCTTCAGGCCCGCCAGGGTCTTGGCGGCCTCGGCGCCAGCCGGCGTCGAACCGTAGGTGCGCGCCAGGTCCTGCAACTTCTCGGCGTACGTCCAGGGATCGCCGGGGTGCTCCTTCGCAAAGGCCTGCGCTTCCGCCAGGTTCTTCGCCGCGAGTTCGTTGCGGATATCCGCCATGCTTGGCTGCGTGGCCTCGGGCGTCGCTTCGGCGGACTTGCTTTCGGGCGCCGGGGGCCGTTCCACGGG
>JAHCJK010000101.1 GCA_026184295.1 Planctomycetota bacterium | reverse complement strand
GCGGCCGCGCACCGCTTCAACGCCCCCGACGACCGGCGCGGCGAACGCGTCTCGACGGCCCTGCTGATCGGCGCGACGGGCATCGTCTTCGCCAGCGCGATGGCGCTCGCGGCCAAGGTCTTTCTCTTCACGTCCCCCACGCCCGTGCCCGCCGCGCCGCCGGCTGCCGTCGCGCCCAACACACCTGCGCCCAGCGAAGCGAAGTCGGTGGTCTCGCAGGTGGAAGCGGAGCAGGAAGCCGAGGCCGCGAAGCAGCTCGAAAACTTCAAGCTGCTGCGCGAACGCGGCTTCGCCAAGAACAACACCTCCTCGCTCGGCATCCTCGACCAGATCGTCCGCAAGACGCGCGCGGACTCGGTCGTGCACATGGAAGCCCAGTTGCTGAAAGGCGAGATCGAAGCGGCGATGGTTCAGAACGGCGGGCGCCCGCCCGCGGGCACGCCGGCGCAGCCGGCCGCCACCGACGCCGAAGAGAAGGTCTTTCAGGACCTGCTGACGAACGCGCGCGAACTGGCCGGACAGCAACGCTACGGCGCGGCGATCAAGACGCTCAAGGAACTCCCCGCGGTCCTGAAGATGGCGCCCTATCCCGAAAAGGCCGAAGCCGAGGCCGCGCAGCTCGAACAGAAGGCCAAGGCGCACTTCGCGGACCTGTCGCAGGAAGCCGACAAGGCCGCCGCGGACGGCAACTACGCCCGCGCGCGCGAGATCTACCAGGGCGTGCAGGCGCGCTTCGAGATCGCCGGGCTGGCGGAGACGGCCGCCGCGCGCATCAAGGCGCTCGGCGACGCGGAAGAAAAGTCCCTGCAGGCCAAGGCCGCGCAGGAAGCGCTGAAGGCCAAGGCCGAGGAAGCCGCGGCGTTCAGCGCGCAGGCCAAGGCCGCGGCGACGGCCGCCTCGGGCTTCAACTACGCCGTCGCGAAGGACGGCCTCGACAAGTTCCTCGCCAAGTCCACCGACGCCGAACTGCGCAAGCTGGCCGCGAACTACCAGAAGCTGGTGACGGACGAGGCCTGGTTCATGAGCCGCTGCCGCGCGCGGCTGAAGGACGCGATCGACCGCGATCCGAAGCACGGTTCGCCGCTGGCGGGCTACAACGAAAAGAACGAACTGCTCTTCGAGATCGTCGATTTCGACGAAAAGGGCATCACGTTCGTGAAGCACAGCGGCGGGACCACCGGGCAGATGGTGCGCGAATGGTCCACGATCAACCCGTCGCAGCACCTGGAGACGATGAAGGGCGTGATGGACAAGGACAGCGCCCAGGAGATGCTCGCGCTGGCGGTGATGGCCTTCCACCACTGGCTGGGCGCCGAACTGGAGGCCCGCACGCCCGGCAACGACGCGGCCAAGACCGAGAAGGCCCGCGCGCAGGCGCGCGCGCTGAGCGCCGGCGTGGACGAATACATGAAGGCGGCCGTGCAGGCCGACGCCGCCGCGCGCGACCGCCAGGCCGCGCAGAAGGCCGTGCTCGACAAGATCGCGGAGATGGTGCTGACGGCGCCGTAATTTCGGTTTTCGGAATGGATCGGGACTACGTGCCGCTGGCTTCGCTCTCGGCGGCCGCGTGGCCGTTCCCGTTGGTGGCCTTCGGCAGGTGGTAGCGCGGGCTCAGCCGGCCGGATTCGGACGAGATCGAGATCGCCTGGCTCGATTCGGCCAGCGCGTACTCGGCTTCCAGCACTTCCAGCGCGCGGCGCGCCGCGGCCTGTTCGGCTTCCTTCTTCGAACGCCCGTGCCCGGCGGGGAACTTGCGGTTCCCGATCACCGCGACGATCTCGAAGATCTTGCCGTGGTCCGGTCCCGTCGCGCTGATCATGCGGTAGTGCGGCGTCACGCCTTCGCGCTTCTGCGCGAGCTGCTGCAGCGAGGACTTGTGGTTCGGCTCGCGGCCGTTCTCGGCGATGGCGCGGATCTCGGGGCCCAGAATCCGCAGCACGAACGCGCGCGCGGCCTCCAGCCCCCCGTCCAGGTACACCGCGGCGCAGACGGCCTCGAACAGGTTGGCGTAGACGCTGGGCGGGAGCGGCTCGTGGGCCGGCAGGCCCTTGCCCAGGCGCCCGACGTCGCGCAGGCCCAGGTTCTCGCCCGCCCGCGCCAGGCTGACCGTGCTGACCACCGCCGACTTGACCTGCGTCAGCTCGCCCTCGTTCCAATGCGGGTAGCGTTCGTACAGCGCCTGGCCGACGCAGAGGTTCAGGATCGCGTCCCCGAGGAACTCCATGCGCTCGTTGTCGCGGTCGTCTTCGGCGGTGCTGGACGGATGGGTCAGGGCCCGCTCGAGCAGCGCCGGGGCCTGGAAGCAGTACCCGATGCGGTCCTGCAGGCGGAGACAGGAGGTGTCGCTGATTCGTTTGGTTTCGGACGTGGCTGGCATAGTGTGGCCGAAGCTCTAACTCCCCTCTTCAGCAGTCGGTTCCAACCCCACGGAGCCCCAACCAAAACGAAGATAACTTCCGCCTATGCACTGTCAATCCGGCACTAAAAAGAACGCTAAATTCTCCCCTATCTGCTAGGGTTATATTAGCATAATCGGCCTGCTTGGGCGAATTTTCCATCCGTCCAGTCCCTTCGATTTCCCGAATCGAAGCGGGGCCTACCGCGTCCAACCTGAAGGAAGGAGACGTCGAATGCCAACCATGCGCATGCTTTTTCTCCTCGCGGCGGTGCTCGCGGCCGGCCTGTGGGCCGAAGAACCGGGGCTGCTGAAGCCCGTCGGCGGGGCGGGCTCGGGCGAGGCCAAGGACGGCCTGCGCGTGACGCTGAAGCCGGTGAAGGAAGACTTCGGCCCCGGCGAGTCCCTCCTGATGCAGGCGACGGTGGCCAACGTGGGCGACGCCGAGAAGACCCTGACCGTCGTGAAGAACCGCCTCCAGGGCGGCTACGACTTCCGCCTCGAACTGCGCCGCGCGGGCCGGGACCTGGCCGTCGCGCCGCGCGCGGAAAAGGACAACCCCCAGCGCGTGGAACGGACGCTCGCGCCGGGCGCGAAGCTGGAATGCTGGATCGACCTGCGCGCGCTGGCCGGCGACCCGAAGGTCTTCGCGGAGCTGGGCGGCTACGAGGCCGCGGTCGTCTTTGCGCCCACGGGCGCGCGCAGCGGCTGGGCGGTCTTCTCGGTCGCGGAGGCCGGACGCCCCACGCCCAAGCCGCGCGACGAGGCCGAGGCCGAGAAAATCCGCTCCCTGATCCAGGCGCTGGGCGACGACGATTTCCAGAAGCGCGAGAACGCGGAGGCCGAACTGGTCGCCTTCGGCGAACGCGCGCTGGGCCTGCTCAAGCAGGCGATCGAGGGCGGCAAGGACCCGGAGGTCAAGCTGCGCTGCAAGCGCGTCGTGAACAAGATCGAAGAAGCGCTGAAAGGCCGCCACGAGGCGGGCGGGCTGTGCGAGGCCTGCCGGAACAAGGCCTTTACCGCCGACGTGGGCCAGTGCGGCACCTGCCACGGCGGGACGCCCAGCGGGATGTGGAAGCACTGCCGGGCGTGCGCGGCGCGCCAGGGCGTCTGCCCGGCCTGCGGGAAGCGCAGCGAGGCGGAGGTGCTGCCGCGCCCGATCGAACGCCCCGTCCGGCCGCGCCGCCCGATTCAGCAGCCCGTCGAACCGCCCGTGCCCGATCCGGCGCCTGCCGACGACTTTTAGCCTTGCCGCAGGTTGCGTCCGGGCATGAAAAAACCCCCGCGCAAAGCGCGGGGGTTCTTATTTCCAGCGTGGAGCGGAATTAGCCTTGGACGGCCTTCACGTTCAGCGCCTTGGGGCCCTTCACGTCCTCGACGACATCGAACTCGACCATCTGCCCTTCCGACAGGGTGCGGAAGCCTTCGGCAATGATGGCCGTGTGGTGGACGAAAAGATCCTTGCCACCACCGTCGGGCGTAATGAATCCATAGCCCTTCTGATCGTTGAACCACTTCACCTTACCCCTAGGCATTGTACGTCTCCTTCTTACCTTACGGCCTTTCGGTCCGAACCTTCCAGATGGCACAGCGCCCCCGAACGAAGGTACGAACCCCGAACAAAAACGGGAATGACAGTCCGCGCGACCGGCGGCTGCTGAATCGGAACATGGCTGCGCGATAGATACATGCCAACACTAACCGTAAAACACCTCAGCCATGTCCAGGAATGAATCGGGAAGATACTTGTAACGCTTGGCTTCGCTCTGCTGCTCGCGGATCATGCCCTTCATCGGCACGGTCTCGACGCGCAGGCCCTGCAGGACCACCATGTGGCCGAAGTGCCCGTGGACGACGGCCTCGGCCGCCTGGAGCCCGTAGCGCGTGCCCAGGATGCGGTCGTACGCGCTGGGCGCGCCGCCGCGCTGCAGGTGCCCGAGGGCGATCCCGCGCGTTTCCATCCCGGTCAGCTTCTCGATCTCGCTCGCCACCGCCTCGGCGATCTCGCCGGGCTTCAGCACCACGTTGCCGAAGCTGTCGCGCTCGATCTTGTCGCTCAGCTTCCAGCCTTCGCCTTCCTTGACCACGCGCGGCTTGGGCTCGATGCCGCCGATGGACGCGCCTTCGGCGACGACCACGATGGCGTGGGCCTTGCCCAGTTCGCGGCAGTGGCGCACTTCGCGGGCGATGTCGTTGATGTGGACGGGGCGTTCGGGCACGGCGATGAAGTCGGCGCCGCTGGCCAGCCCGGTGTACGCGGTGATCCAGCCGGCGTGGCGGCCCATGCATTCGATCACCATCACGCGCCGGTGGCTCATGGTGGTGACGCGCAGGTCGTCGATCGCCTGGGTGGCCTGTTCGACCGCGGACCAGAAGCCGAAGGTGAAGTCGGTGCCCATGACGTCGTTGTCGATCGTCTTCGGGACGCCGACGGCCTTGATGCCTTCGTCGCGGTGCAGGTAGTACGCAATCTCGAGCGTGTCGTCGCCGCCGATCGCCACCAGGCCGTCGAGTTCGAGCTGGTGGTAATTCTGGACGGCCTTCTTGACGTCGTCGGGTTTCTTGTAGAGGTTCGTGCGGGAGGTGCCGAGGATCGTGCCGCCTTCGTGCAGGATGGAATCCACTTTGCCCGGTTCGAGCTTGATGGTTTTATTGTCGCGCAGGCCGGCCCAGCCGTCGATGAATCCGATGCACTGGAAGTCCTGTTGCTTCTCGACCGCCAACCGGATGACCACCGCTCGAATAACCGCATTCAGACCCGGCGCATCGCCGCCGCCGGTCAAAATCCCAACCTTCTTCATGTACTGCCTCCAAAAGCTGAACCGATGCTAGCGCTTTGCAAGATCGTTGCAAGCGCATTCAAGCATGACCCAGGCATCCGTCTTCGAAACGAAGGCCCGGGTGTGCAAACGCCTGCGTTCCCCCGCACCGGCGGGGCGTGACCTGGCGTTCAGGCGTAACAGGTGAGATGCGTGTACCAAATGCCATCGAAAAGGCAACCGGGTTTGAGCCCGCGCGCGCGGACGCGTCCGGCGGACCGTCCGGGCCGCCCGGTTCGACTCCCAACCCGCGCGCGTTTTGGTACAATCGGCCGCCTGCCGTTCATCCCCGCGTCCGAACCGGGAGGTCCCCGTGGCTTCGCGTCCCAACTTCCTGCTCATCACCACCGACCAGCAGCGCTGGGACACGCTGAGCCTGTACGGCCTGCCCGGCTACCGCACGCCGGTGCTGGACGGCCTGGCGCGCGACGGCTTCTGCTTCGACCGCGCGTACTGTTCCTCGCCCATCTGCACGCCTTCGCGCGTGACCCTGCTGACGGGGCAGTACCCGTCGCGCCACGGCGCGCACACCATCGGCACCGCTCCGGTGTTCAACGGCCCGACGCTGCCCGGGGAGCTTTCGAACGCCGGCTACGGGACGGCGATGATCGGGAAGACGCACTTCACTTCGCGCGCGATCGAGGCCAAACACACCGCGGGCCTGCTGCACGCCCGCAAGGAAGACCCCGATCCCCCCGAAGACTTCTGGACGGCCTACGACGGGCCGTACCTGGGCTTCGAATTCGTCCGCGTCGGCTGGGGGCACACCAACGAACGCGTTCCGGGCGAACACTACCGCGCCTGGCTGAACGCGCAGGGCGTGAACCTGGACGACTACCACGGCGTGCACGGCATGGAAGCGCTGCGCCATCCGGGCGGCAAGGACGTGATCCCCACCGGCCTCTGGTCGAACGTGCCCGAGCAGTACCACAAGACGAAGTGGATCACCGACGAGACCCTCGGCTTCGTCGAACGCGAGCAGGCCGCGGGGCGCCCGTGGTTCTGCTGGACGAGCTACGAAGACCCGCACTTCCCCTTCGTCTGCCCCGATCCGTACTACAGCGCGGTGGACATGCGCGGCGTCGCCTTTCCCCGCCACCGCCCCGGCGAACTGGACGGCAAGCCGCCCTTCTACAACACGTACTACAAGACCGGCGCGTGGAACGACGGGCGCACGGACTTTTACGACGGCCACAGCGTGCCCGCCTGCCGCCGCGACCGGTGGCACTCCGTCGAGACCGACACGCAGGCCTACATCGGCATGTGCAACATGATCGACGCCTACGTCGGGCGCATCGTCGAACGCCTGCGCGCGCTCGGAGCCCTGGAAAACACGCTGCTCGTCTTCACCAGCGACCACGGCGAGTACCTCGGGCATCACGGCTTCTGGGGCAAAGGGATTCCCGCGTACGAAGACGCGCAGCGCGTCCCCTGCGTCGCGCACTGGCCCAAGGCCTCCGCGCAGGCGCGCAAAGGCCGGACGCAGGCGCTCTTCAGCCTCGTGGACATCCCCCAGACGTTCCTCGACGCGGCCGGCGTGCCCGCGCCGCCGGGCATGCAGGGCGTCTCGCAGGTTCCGGTATTGAAGGGGGAAAAGGCCAGCGTGCGCGACTGGGCCATGCTGGAGATGCACGCGACGCCGAAGGTCTACCAGCAGACCTACATTACCTGCCGGCACAAGCTGGTCGTCTACCGCGACGCGCCTTACGGGGAACTGTACGACCTGGAGAAAGACCCGGAGCAGTTCGAGAATCTATGGGACGATCCGGCGCACGCGGCCACGCGCCGCGAACTGATGCACCGCTTCCTGAAGGCCAACATGGAAAAGGACGGGGTGCTTCCGCCGCGCATCGCGCCGGCGTAGGCATGCGCGCGAAACCGCCCGCGTCAGCCGTCCAGGCCGAGCCAGGCGCGCGCTTCTTTTTCGTCGGTGAAGATCTTCAGCTTGGCGGAAATCTTGTCGTCCGTCACGTTTTGGAACATCCGGCCCAAGCCGTAGTCGCCCATGTGCTTCATCAGAATCGCCGCGCGCCCATCGCCGATTTCCTTGTCGTGGCTGCGCATCTGTTCGCCCGCGCTCATGATGGTCATGAAGTCCGTCCCCTCGAAACTCGCCTTTCGATGGTCGAAGTACGCGTCCATGCCGGGCTTCCAGTAGTCGCGGGAGAGGATGTCGTTCACCATGCGGACGTAATCGGTGAGGTTGAAGTGCCCCTGCGTGCAGACGATCACGGCGCGGCCGCCGGGGGCCAGTTCGACCGTCCAGGTCATGGGCATTCGGGAAACTCCGCGGGATTCGATACCCGCTCCAGCATGCCGCATGCGCCGCGAAAAGCCATAGGCCGTCCGCGCGCGGCTTTTTTCACTTACCCAGGCCGCCCAGGCCCCCTTCGAACGCGCGGTCCACGGCGCTCTTGGCTTCCTCGCGTTCCGCGGCTTCCTGGGCGGTGATCTGCTTCACGGGCAGGTACGCGAGCGCGGACGCGCCGGCGTCGTCCTTCAGCGCGCGCAGAATCCCCACCGCGCGGACGGCGGGCATGCGCAGGTCGGGCTTCACGTAAACGGTGGCCTTGGGGAGCTGCTTGACCAGGCCCTTCATCAGCGCCTGCGTGCATTCCACCTTCTGGCCGCCGTTCTCGGTCATCACCGCGCCGTTCGCGCTTAAGGTGAGCGGCAGGTCCACGACCTCCCCCGCGGCCGGGTCGGCGCCGGGCAGGGCGAGCATCACGTGGGCGTCGGGCTTGCCGGGGACGTTTACGCGCGCCTTCTCGATGCCGGAGGCGGCCGCGGCCATCAGCACCGCCTTGAGCGCGCCCCAGGGAGCCTTCTCGTCGAGGGCCACGGTGAAGGCGAGCCCGGCGCGCTTGCCGTTCGCGTCGGCGGGCGGGAGCGCGGTCTTCATCAATTCGGCGACCGTGCGCCAGCTCTGCTCGGGCGCGGCCCACTGCGCGGCGCCCAGTTTGGTCTCGCCGCCGTTGATGCTCAGGCGATCGCCGGTGAGGCTCGTCGCGAGTCCATCTTCCGCGCGCGCGAAGGAAACGCAGAGCGTCAACGCGAGCAGCAGTCGAGTCATAAGCATGTATAGACCTCCCAAGTGGCTAGCCTTCATTTAGATAACGCGGCGGGGCAACTATTCAATCTACCAAATTTGTGAGCAGCGCGTGGAATGCCAATAAAAATTGCCCGCGCTTGCACTTAGGGACGAACGCGAGCACACAAATCCAGCTTTGATGCAAAATTACAGATTCATAACGCAGGAAAGGGCGTGATAACACCCTCTGTAGGGTGATCGCACGAGGGCTGCACACGTTCGCATAACCTCAACTTTATGTTGGAAATGTATGGATGAAGTCGTGAGAAATAGGGTGAAAAAAATGTCTTTTATCCTGGGTGGGATACACTACTACGTAGCGCGATTAGCACAGCCTGAACAATCGTTTGGCTGAACGCGCAACCCCATTTCAGGTAAGGAGGTCGTGAATTCACATGGTCAAGGTATGGAATCGGGAACCCAGGGGGTTCACGCTGATCGAATTGCTGGTTGTGATCGCCGTGATCGCCATCCTGGCCGCCCTGCTGCTGCCGGTGCTCGGCTACGTGCGCCGGAACGCGCGCGAATCGACGACCCGCGCCTTTATCAAATCGCTCGAGACCGCCTGTTCGGCCTACGAGTTCGACTACGGCTTTTATCCGCCGGACGGCACCGACGCGTCGGTGACGATCACCAGCCCGGGGACGTCGATCAAGAGCAGCGAGTGTCTCTTCTACCACCTGACGACGCCCTTCCGCATCATCGGGACCGACGCGACGCCGCTTTCGACGACGAACAAAGGCCCCAACGCCAAGGGCGAACGCTGGGCGAGCAAGGACACCGGGCCGTACATGGACATCCCCGAGAATCACAAGAAGGACCTGACCGGAAACAACTACAACGAGATCGTGGACCTGTGGTCGCGGGCGCTGCAGTACGACAACATCCGCGACGGCACGCTCTCGACGGGGCTCTCGGGCGATCCGCGCGGCGGCGTCGGCAAGAACCTGCAGGGCTTCGACATCTGGTCGGAAGGCGAGCCGTCCACGACGCCGCGCCCGATCGCGAACTTCAAGACCACGCCGTAACACGGGGAGACGATGCGCAACCGCGGCTTCACCATGCTGGAACTGATGGTCGTCATCGGCATCATCGCGCTGCTGATGGCGGCGCTCTTTGCCGCGCTGGCGAAGATCCGGCAGCGCACGGCCATCGGGCAGGCGCGCAACCTGGTGGAGAAGTGCTCGAGCGCGCTGGAGACCTACCGCCTGAACTTCCGCCAGTACCCCGATCCGGCGGACGTGCCTTCGTACACGAGCGCGCAGGCGCTGCATTACTTCCTCTCGACGGCCTTCCGCAAGGACACGCCGCTCAAGCCGGGGGAAGTGCCCGCGACCATCAACATGGGGCCGCTGGTGCAGTTCGAGGAACGCGACTACCGCGTGCAGAGCAGCCGGACGGAAGTGATCGATCCGTGGGGTACGCCGCTGGTCTTCAGGATTCTCACGATCAAGGACTCCAGCAACCTCGACATGACCGTGCCGCAGATCTATTCGTGCGGAGTCAACAAGGCCGACGACAACGGGCTGCTGGACGACATCAGCCCCGGCAAGTAGGCGGAACGGAGGCAGCATGGCCGGAACGGAAGGCAGGCGCATGAGCATCCGCTCGGACCGGCGCGGCTTCACGCTCGTCGAACTGATCGTGGTGCTCTTCATCATCCTGCTGCTGATCGGCGTGGCCACGCCGGCGTTCTCGCAGATGCTCAAGACCTCGCGGGTGCAGCAGGCCGCGCAGGTGGCCTCGGCGGCGCTCTTCCAGGCGCGCGCGGAAGCGCAGCGCTACCGCCAGATGGTGACGGTGAACTTCGGCGACGACCAGGCCAAGCTGCCGGTCAAGCCGCCGGCCGGCGTGCTTCCGCCCAAGGGCCAGATCGAACTCTGGGCCACCCTGGTGGGCGACAGCGACCAGGTGGGCGCGGGCTCCCCGCCGCTCTTGAACGGCTCGGACTGGTATCCGTACGGCGCGACGCTGGCCGAAAAGGACCGCCTGATCAATCCGCAGCCGATCACGTTCGCCGACGGCGTGCGCATCCTCTCCGGGAACTTCCAGAAGAGCTGGTCCGGAAGCAAGTACGACCACACGTTCAGCTTCGGCTCCTTCCACACCACGGCGCCGGAAGGCGAAGTGAAGCGCCACAACGTCGCGTACTCGCGCAACGGCGGGATGCCGGGCTGGTACGACGGATTGAACTCGTACTTCACCATCCTGGTCTTCGACGAAAACACCGGCGAGCACCTGATCATCTGGTGCGGCGAATGGCGCGCGTCGTCCAAGCCGCGCATCCTGCCCTACAGCCTGACGCAGATCGCCGGGCGCAGCGGCGCCTGGGTGACGCTGAAGAGCTTTAAAGACATCCCGGCCAACATCGACAAATGACCGTGGAGACCGCCATGCCCGCGCGAACTTACAGCCAGCGCCGCGCCCGCGGCATGACCTTGCTCGAGGTCATGATCGCGATGTTCATCTTCCTGGTGGGCATCGTGGGCGTGCTCGCGGCGATTCCCTCGGGCATCCACTCGGCCGAATGGGTGATCTTCCAGGACGCCGCGATCCATCTGGCGCACTCCAAGTTCGGGGAATTCCGGCGCGACCGCGTCGATCCCAACGCCGACCTGATCATGGGCGGCGCGTACATGAACAAGCACGGCACCGCGCGCCCGGGGGGCTGGCGCGACTTCCACTACAAGAACAGCTCCGACGCCCTCTCCTTCGACAACGAGACCTACAAGTATTTCGACGACATCGAACGCTACGAGTGGCGGCTCGAGGGCGGGACGCAGTACGTCGGCGCCTCCTCCTCGGAACAGCCGGCGCCTCCCGCGGGCTGCCTGGCGCCGGTCGCGGGCTCGGGCACGGACGTGGGGCTGTACAAGGTCACGGTGGTGATCCGCATGAAGGGCACCAGCCGGGAGTTCCGATTCACGCAGTACATGGTCAAGTACGACTAGGGACAGGGAGCGGCGGATATGCGAAGAAACGCGCGCGGCTTCACGCTGATGGAGATGATGATCGTCGTCTCGATCAGTTTGGCCATGATGGTCCTGATCGTGCCGATCTTCCGCACGTCCACCAACGCGGTGAAGCAGGTCGAACGCAAGCTGGCGCTGTACGAGGCGGCCCGCAACATCCTCGACATCCTGGAATCCGAGATCAAGCTGGCGTCGGTCAACGAGCGCGGCGGGCATTTCTCCATCACCAGCGTGGCGTGGGAAGACGACGACGCCTCGACGCCCGCGGGCGTCACCGCGCCGGGGCCGCTCGACACGGGCCGCCTGGGCTACCGGCAGTCGCGCCGCGAGGCCGACCAGCTCGGCTACGTGAAGCTCGATCCGGGCGGGTTCTCGGTGGCGTACAAGAGCAAGCTGCTGCCGTTCCCGGGGTCGAAGGCCTTCCCCCTCGCCTACCCCACGCGCACGAACGACTATCCGGAAGCCTGGCGCGGGGCGCTGCGCACGAGCCTGCTCTACCAGACCATCCGCGAATGGTACTCGTCGGACTTCGAGTTCAGCGAGGCGACGGGCGAACGCTGGAACCGCAGCGAACAGCTCGCCGACGTGAGCACCATCGAGGCCTCCTTCGTCTACTACGCCATGACGCACGAATGGAAGTACTGGAACAACGGCTCCTGGAACACGACGCGGCACTACACCGAAGTCCCGGACATGCTGGGGCCCGGCATGGAGATCCACAACGCGCCGTACTATTCGGGCGACCAGGGCGGGCAGTGGATGCGCCGCATCCAGGGCATCAAGGTGGTGGACCTGGACTTCGCCTACTGGGACGAGACCCAGAACAGCGGCAACGGCAAGTTCATGAACCCGACCGACACGAGCGCGATCTACTTCTGGCCGGCCCCCAAGGCCCTGCGGGTGACGATCACCGCCATGGACCGCGAGAAGCGCGGCATGATCACGCTCTGCCGCGTGGTCCAGATTCCCGTGGGCGCGGGCAGCGGCGCCACGACGGACGGCTACGGCTCCGACACGGACTACGACACGCCGCCGATCTTCAACCGCATCAAGAACAAGGCCAAGTGCACCCGCAAATGGGGCAAGGCGTACGTGTACACGGAAGAAGAGACGCGGGTGTATTCCAACGACCGGCGCATCACCGGCGCGAAGACGATCAACCAGTACAAGACCCCGTTGAACTGGAATCCGTAAGCGGACCGGAAAGGAAGCCATGAGCACCGAGGCCAAACCGAGACTGCCCTGGCGCATGCGCGCGTCCAGCCGCGGGTTCCTGATCATGGTCGTGATCGGCGTGCTGGCGGTCATGCTGGCCGTCTGCGTCGGGTTCCTGTCCTACACGCGCGGCGAAGTGAACGCCGTGGCCACGATCCGCGACAAGAACGACGCGGCCGACATCATGGAATCGGCCCGCGACTACACGCTCGCCTGCATCATGGCCGACACGATGTCCGGCAGCGCGATGAGCCCCTCCAAGACCGTGAGCATGGCCGACAACGGCAACTGGTGGTACCGCCCGTATCAGAAGGGCCTGGGCGAGGCGCTCCGGCAGTGGTGGGGGGAGGGCGCGGTGCGCTCCTACATGGCCAACGCGGCGCGCCAGGAGACGCAGTGGATCTACCTGCCGGGCGACTTCTTCGCCGAAGGCGGCGTGCGCGCGCGCGTGATGGTGCAGGTGATGGACGCCAACTCGGTCATCAACGTGAACGACTGGAACGAAGACTGCGCGCCGACCCAGTGCCAGATGGCCCACATCGTCATGGGCGCGTACGGCGATACGCCGCTCGACCGCTACAGGGCCTTCCGCGACACCGGGCTGACGGGCTTCAACGGCAGCGGGTATTCCCGCTGGTCACCGCTCCGATATCACGAAGCATGGCGCGTGGCGTCCCGCACCACCCGCTACCTCGACTGGGTGAACAACTACGTGCAGGGCTCCTCGACGGCCTACTCGAAGGACAACATGGCCGGCGATTACTGGCTGACGACGAACTCTTGCTGGATGGGCCTGTACGGCGTGGACATGGCCGGCATCAAGGCGATCATGTCCAGCGACGGCGTGCCGATGAACGACCAGGGCCGCCTGCCCAGCAGCGCCAGCACCTTTACGCAATATGGTTGCACCTTCTACATGCCGCCAGACCTGCCCGCAGGTCCTAACACCTGGCGATTCTCCGATAGTACGGGCGTTCCCGGCGGATACGGCAACCGCTATTACGACAACGGCGCGCTGGGCTGGGGCGTCAGCGGGTTCGGCCTGATGGGCTACACCGACCCGGACACCGGGCGTTCGCCGGTGAACGTGAACACCTGCTACAACTCGGGGGAACAACTGCCCATCGAATCCTACGGCAGCTACGCCGTGCGCCGCACGCACACGATGGAAGGCGTCTTCAACATCGAATCGCTGCGGCGCATGATGATCATCGGCGAATACCAGGTCGACCACGACAACGACGCCGCCACGCCCCTGGAAAAACTGAGCGACCTCACGGGCAGCCCCGACTACTTCGTCACCAAGATGTCCACGTGGACCGACGCGCAGAAAGCCGTGGCCTGGCAGAAGCACGAGATGCTCCGCACCAAGATGGCCTACCGCTACCAGGAACAGCTCTGCCGCTACTTCACCGGCACCTACGACGCCGTCAACTCCTCGTACGGAAACACCGTCTCGCGGCGCTTCCCGCCGTTCAGTTCGACGGTCAAGCAGACCTTCACCTCCGCCTACCCGGCGATCTCGGTGAGCAACAACTGCGCAAACAACGATTACAGCGCTACGCGCTTCAACGCCTCGCTCACCTCGTTCCGCTCGCAGACCTCGTCCGACCTGGCCTCGATGGCAACCGCCGATGACTACGTAGTGTTCGACGCCAGCGACAACCCCACCAACTGCGCGCAGGGGCAGATCGATCGTCGCACGGCCAGCGCGGTGCTCGACAACATCGTCCCCGGCAAGGCAACGATGTTCTCACTCGACCCGCTCAGCGAAATCCGCGACTGGGAACTGGCGCGCGAAGAAGACACCGACGATCCATTCGACGTCTACGGGCGCTGGGACTATACGACCGGGAGCAGGTCGGCGATGATTCCCGCCATGGCCTATGCCGGCAACGTGCACCTGGACCACAACGGCGCGGGCCAGAACGTGATGCCCAAGGGCCGCGACGTCGCGGGCCTGAACGCGCCGCCCGGACCCTACGACCGCATGGGCGTGGACGATCCGCACCTGCCCGCCGCCTGGGATGTCTCGAAGTCCGGCGCCAACACGGCCGTCGCCTACCGCCAGAAGATCTGCCCCGACGGCGACGCCTTCTCCACCGAACTGACCACGACGACGACCAACTTCATCATGATCGTGAATATCCAATTGGTGGACAAGAAGACCGTCGATGCCAACCCGACCGATCCGACGAAGCACCGCGACCTCTTCTGGAATTCGTGGGGGATGGTGGTCGAGATCGCGCCGGACGTGATCAACGAGAGCACGCCCTTCGAATACTACGAGACCGAGAAGCCGAAGCTGTACAAGACCGCCACGCAGTCTTCGTTCAACGGGATGGACTTCCGCTGCCCGACGCTCATCGCCACCGGCAAAGGCGACGGGACGCTCGGCACGCCCTACATCCAGACCAACAGCTACACCTACGTGAAGGATTGGAAGGCGGACATGCGCGGCATCACGCCGGCCGATGCGTCCTCGTTCTACTCCGGAGCCAACCAGGTTCAGCGACACATTCGCGTGCGGTCCATCTGGAGTCTGAACCAGGGAATCATGCGTTGAGGCCCGGACTTTGCGGATTCACGTGTGCGAAGGCAGGTGCACCAGTGATCTGGTGCAGAAAATGACCGTTTTCGTGCCATCCGTTTCATTTTGGTTTGGTAGCTGTGCACTTTGAGAAGTAAGATGGATTAGGCTAACGTGCATACGCAACTTGGTTGAGGCGTAACGAATGGCCGGAGCGGAAATCCCGAAGGGTCCGCGCCTACCGAAAGGGCCAGAGGACAGCATGGCGAATCCTGCCGGACCCCAGCCTTCGCCCAGCCGCTTGCCGGCGGGCCCCCGGCCCGTCAACAGCGGCCCGGTGGGCACGAAGGACACGTCCGGCTCGCTGGGGCCGCCGGCCGCGCTGCCCGGGGGGACGCGCAAGCCCTCGTCGTCCGACGTATGGAAGAAGATCGGCACCGCGCCGCCCAAGCCGCCCGAAAAGAAAGACACCATCTCCAAGCGCCTGACGTCTTCGTCGGCCGAGATCAAGAACGCGCAGGGCCGGATGGTTCCTGCGTCCACGGTCATCCGGCCGATGTCCACCCGGCCGGGCTCCACGTCCACGCGCATCTCGCTGGGCAGCCGCCCGGCGACCGGCGCGAGCCACTGGTCGTGTTCGTCGTGCAAGACGTCGCTGCCGATGGACGCCCTGGTCAAGGGCATGGCGGAACTGCAGGACGGGAAGCTGATCTGCGCGCGCTGTTCGGGCAAGGGGCAGAAGAAGGAAGCCCAGCGCCCGTTCGGCTGGAGCGTGCTCGGGATCGGCGTGGCGGTCTTCGCGGTCCTCTCGATCGTCTTCCCCGGACAGGCGCTGCTGATCCTGATCCTGCTCTCGGGGGGCGCGATCGTGGTCGGGGGGGCGAGTTTCCAGATGCGCGCCCTGGTTCGCCTGGTGCTCGTGGCCGGCGGCATCCTGATCGGAGCCGGCTGCATCTACGCCATGGCCGAGATCGGCTCGCAGCGCGAAGCCCGCGAGGCGCAGGCCGAGATCGATGCGTCCATCCAGCAGATCGAAGGGCTTCTGAAGGAAGACAAGTACAACGAAGCGCAGGCGCGCTTCATGGCCTTCGACCGTGCCATCCGCAATCCGCAGGGCATGTACCGCAGCCCCGAACTGGCCGGGCACGTCACGCGCCTTCGCGAGAAGTTCGGCGAATGGATGAAGAAGCACTACGGCGAACTCTCCGAGAAGGACCAGGCCGCGCTGGGCATGCTGCTCAAGGCCTATCCCGAGGGCGGCTCGCTGGGGATCAAGCGCTACCGCGCCGTACGGGTGGACGACAAGCACGCGGTGCTGGCCTTCGCGGTCAGCGTCGATCCGGAGTCCAAGGACCCGCAGCGCGAGATGCTCGACAAGGCCAAGCCGGTTCTGACGCTGCTGCGGGAGAGCTTGGCCGGCGCCGAGCGCATCGAACTGAGCATCGGACAGAACGAGGACGGCTCGGACGCGAAGACGTATACGCTCGAACCCCAGCACCTGACCCGGCTTGGGCTGGCGGAGATGTCCGAAATCGTCAAGTCCGGCGACCGCCCTGAAAAACCGTAGCCGCCCCGCGCACTTCGCCCCTTGATCGGCTAAGCCCAACCACTAGAATCCTTTCCGCTCTGGAAGGCCTGGGATCGGTCGGGCCGTGCGTTGCCTGGCGGATGACGATTCGCCAAGGGTGGACTGTTTTGGGGGTTGCATGGCCAAGGCCGGGGCCGGTTCGCTGGAAGCGTCGTACGCGCGGTGCATCGAAGTCACCCGCGAACGTGCCAAGAACTTCCATTTTGCCTTCCAGGTGCTCCCTGAAGAACGCTACCGCGGCATCTGCGCGCTGTACGCCTTCGCGCGCCTGGCCGACGATTACTCCGACGAAGAGACCGACCCCGAGCGCGCCCTGGCCAACGCACGGCGCTGGCGCGAGGACTTCGACCGGGCTCTGGCGGGCGACCCCGGCGGCGACGAGGTCCTGCCGGCCGTGGCCGACACGGTCAGGCGCTACAAGATTGCTCCGATTTATTTCCACGAACTGATTGCCGGCACCGAGATGGACGCGACGATCAAGCGCTACGCGACCTGGCCGGAGACCTACCGGTACTGCTACCGCGTGGCCAGCGTGATCGGGATCATGACCATCCACGTCTTCGGGTTCCGCGACGAGACCGGCCGGGCGCTGAAGCTCGCCGAGGAGACCGGGATCGCGTTTCAGATGACCAACATCCTGCGCGACATCAAGGAAGACGCCGGGCGCGACCGCATCTACCTGCCGCAAGACGACTTGGCGCGGCACGGCGTCGGCGAAGCCGACCTGCTGGCGGCGAAGGATACGCCGGCCTTCCGCGCGCTGGTCAAGTTCGAGGCCGAACGCACCAAGGACTACTACCGCGCCGCCGAGGAATTGACGCCGATGATCGAGGGCGCCGGGCGGCCGGCGCTGGAAGCCCTGGTGAAGATTTACCGCCGGCTGCTCGAAGAGATCGAGCGCCGCGATTACGACGTGCTCTCCAAGCGCGTGTCGTTGAGCAAGGCCGAGAAGCTGCGCCTGGCGGGCGGAGTGGCCCTGAAGTCCCTCTTGAAGAGTTGACCTCCCGGAACGTCCCGCTCCATGACCCCAGTCGCGCATAAGGATGCCGCCGTTCGATGATTGCCCTGGCTCTGCGGATCATCGCCCACAGTCCCATGCGCTACCTGGTGGCGCTGCTGGGCATCTCCGTGGCCGCGGGGCTGGCCTTCATCCAGCTTGGGCTGTACCACGGCTTCAAGGAGAACGCGTCGGTGGTCGTGGACCACACCCGAGGCGACATCTGGGTCTGCGCCGAGTACACCAAGAACTTCGACTTCCCCAACCTGATCGGCCGCCAGCAGCTCGACAAGGTCCGCGCGACGCCGGGCGTCGCCTGGGCCGAGCCGATGCTGATCATCTTCGGGCACTGGAAGTTCCTCGACGGGGAACGCAAGGGCGAAGAATCCACGGTGCAGATCGTGGGCTTCGACACCGAGACCGAGCGGAAGGTCGGCAGCCCCTGGAACATGGTCGCGGGCTTCCCCGAGGAACTGGCGCAGAGCGGCTGCGTCTCCATCGACGCGACGATGCGGCAGCGCCTGGACAACGCCGACGTGGACACGGTGGCGGAAGTGAACGGGATTCGGGTGAAGGTGGTGGGCCTGAGCGACGGGATCCGTTCGTTCCAGGGCAACCCGATGGTCTTCACCAACATGGACACGGCGCGTTCGATCGGGCACCTGCGCCCCGACGACATCCATTACGTGATCGTGGGGGTGGAGAACGGCGCGGTGATGGAAGACGTGCTCGGGCGGCTGCGGGCGCTGGGCGAGAGCGACCACGTGGAGGCGTACACGCAGCGCGAGTTTTCCTTCAAGGCGCAGGATTACTGGCTGCGCAGCACGGGCGCGGGCACGGCGCTGGCCCTGGCGGCGCTGATGGGCCTGGTCGTCGGCATCGTGGTCGCCGCGCAGGTGCTGTATACCTCGACCATCGAACACCTGAAGGAATACGGGACGCTGAAGGCGATCGGCGCGAGCAACGTCCAGGTGGCGATGGCGATCGTCGCGCAGGCGATCGCGTGGGCGATTCCGGCGCACCTGATCGCGGGCGGATTGCTGCTGATCGCGATGCACAAGATCGAAGGCAAAGGGATTCACCTTTCGCTGGAGCCCGAGACGTACGCGTGGCTGGGGCTGGGCACGGTGGTGATCTGCGTGCTGGCCTCGATCCTCTCGGTTTGGCGGGTCATGCGCGTGGAACCTGCGGATGTCTTTAAAGGCTGAGAAGCCTTGATTTTGGAGTGGGAGGACCGAAGATTTGTTCATGACCAAATGGATCATCGTCTCGCTGGGGTCGGCGCTGATCATCCTGATCGGCACGCTGCTGTACCTGCGCAGCACGGGCCCCACGGCCACGAGCACCTACACCGTGGTGCGCGGGAATCTGAGCCGCACGGCGCGGGGCGTGGGCAAGGTGGAAGGCACCACCGACGCCGCGCGCATGGCCTTTCTCGTGCCGGGCCGGATCAAGTCCATCGCCGTCGAAGAAGGGCAGAAGGTCGCGCAGGGCGCGGTGCTGGCCGAGATCGACGCCTCGCAGTTCGACCTCGATGTCGCCGTCGCCGACGCCGCGCTGAAGGAAGCTCAGGCGCACCTGGCGCTGGCCGGCCAGAAGCCGCGCGCGGAGGAACTCCAGCAGGCCGAGGAACGGCTCAAGCGCGCCACCCTGGAGACCAAGGCCGCCGACCTGCGCCTGAAGGCGCTCCAGCAGCCGCCCGCGCCGCCCCCGGCGCTCGCCTGGCAGATCCAGCAGGCCGCGCAGGACGCCGAACGCGCCCGCAACCAGTTCAACGAAGCCGCCTACCAGTACGACCGCCTGCTCAAGGAAGTGCCTTCGCAGGACGAACTGGCCGTCGCGCTGGCCCAGGTGAAGATGTCCGAATGGGACTTCGAGGACGCGCAGAAGAAGAACGAGGTCGCGAAGCAGTTCAACTACACCAACGTGACCGGCGCCTACGGGCCCAAGCCCGAATGGCTGGCGATGGAACTCGCCAACAACATGGAACGCATGAAGCGCAAGCTGGAACTCGCGCGCGCCGACTACGACCGCATCAAGCGCGGGCCGTCCAACAACGAGAAGGAAGCCGCCAAGTCGCGCTCGATGGCCGCGCGCGCCGCGTACGACAACGCCCTGCTGAACAAAGAACGCCTGGAAAAGCCCGTCCCGCCGCCGCCGGCCGCGGAGAACGAGATCGACCTGGCCAAGATCGCCTACGCCAAGGCCCAGTCGGCCGAGTCCGAGGCCCGCGCCGCGCTGGATATCCTCAAGGGCCTGCCGCGCCCCGAAGATGTCGCCGCCGCCCAGGCCGCCGTGGACCGCGCCCAGAAGTCGCTCGAGATGGCCAAGGCGCAGAAGGACAAGTGCACGCTTACCGCGCCCTTCGACGGCACGGTGGTCGGGCGCTTCTTCGAACCGGGCAGTTCGCCCCCGCCCTACACCCCGGTGCTCGCGATCAGCGACTTGAACCACCTGCGCGTCCGCGCCGAAGTGCCCGCCGACTGGTCCGGCGAACTGAAGGATGGCCAGGACGTGACCCTGACGTGCACGGCCCTGAACGGCGAGACCGTGAAGGGCAAGATCACGCGCATCCTCGAGACCATCGGGACCAAGAGCATCTTCTCGTCCGACCCGCGCGAGACCAAGGGCGGCGAGGTGGCCACGATTCTGGTCGCGCTGGACCCGAACCTGACCGAGAGCGCCAAGGCGGTCCTGCGCGCCGGACTGCGCCTGGACGTGGTGATCCAGTTCAAGGTCTACGAGAACGTGATCTGCGTCCCGAAGAGTTTCGTGACGTGGGAAGACAACAAGGCCGTGGTCTACAAGGTCGAACCCGGCGCGGCGCCGAAGGCCTACCCCGTGGACCGCGGCGTGAGCGACGACTTCACCGTCGAGATCAAGAACGGCGTCGGCGAAGGCGACCGCCTGGTCAAGTCGCCTCGGACGCAGGGACGCTGAAGCTCACGCGAAGCAGGTGAGTTTATTCTCACGCAAAGCCGCAAAGACGCCAAGAACAGCTAAGAACATATAATAACAGCTAAGAACGGCAACAGCAAAAGACGGATTTATCCACGAAGGACACGAAGTGACACGAAGAACGGAGCGAACCGTACCGTTCTTCGTGTGCCTTCGTGTCCTTCGTGGATAAGCAGTTCTGCTGTTCTGCTGTTCTGCTGTTCTG
>JAHCJK010000100.1 GCA_026184295.1 Planctomycetota bacterium | reverse complement strand
GGAGTCCGACTGGGTCCAGAGCCTCGGGCGCTGGAAGCTCGACGCGAAGGGCCTGTACCCGGCCAGCCGCAAGGGCAAGGGCGCGGTGCTGCTCAGCCAGCGCCGCTACCTGGGCGACGTGCGCATCGAGATTCAGGGGCAGACGATCGGCGCCGGGGCGGAGACCGGCGAACTCTCCGTGCTGCTCTGCATGCCCGAGCCCGAGCCGGGCGTGAACGAGACCGACGGCTACTGCCTGCAGGTCGGCGCGGACTGGAACACGTCCGCGAAGATCTGCAAGAACGACGTGGACCTGACCGTGCGCAGCGACGTGGAACTGCTCTACGGCCAGACGCACGCCGTCGCCGGGCAGCGCGTGGGCAACCGCATGGCGCTGGAGTTCAACGGCGACGAACTGCTCTCCTTCGACGACCTGGTCCCGCTGAACGGGCACCGCGTGGGCGTGTACGGCTGGGGGAGCGGCTGCCGGATCACCGCGATCCGCATCTTCCAGCGCGGGCTCGACGCGGTGGTCTCGTGCATGGCGGTGCCCGACCACGATTTCAACCGCGGGCGCTTCGCGGAGGCCTTTGCCGGGTACGCGCGCATCGCCGAGGAGCTGGCCGGGCGCGAGGAAGGCTGGATGGCGCGCTTCAAGGCCGGCCTGAGCCGCCTGGAGGCCGACGACCCCAACGGCGCCGAGGCCGAATACGCCAAGCTCGACGGCACGCCGGGCGAGGTGCTCGCGCATCTCGGGCGCGCGATGATCTCGGCGCGGGAGGGCGACCACCGCCGCGAGATGATGCGCCTGGGCGCCGCGCGCCGCACCGGCGCGGGCACGGCGATGCAGGGGTACGTGCTGGCGCGGCTGTGGCTGCGCGCCGAGGAACTCTTCGAGGCCAACCAGTTCGAGCCGGCGATCGCGTATTTTTCGGAGGCGGTCGAGGCGGACGCCGAAGGCGGCAAGCGCCGCGTGCGCGCCCTGGCCGCCATCGCGCAGGCGCAGTTGCAGATGAACCAGTTCGACGAGGCCGTGCGCACGGTGGAACGCGTCGAGCGGGAGAAGAAGGCCTACCCCGACATCCTGCGCAGCCTGTACGGGGCGCTCGTGCACGACCACATGGCCCGCGCCCAGTGGGACCGCGCGCTGGAACGCTGCGCGTCCTTCGAGCGCTTTCCCGAGATCGCCTACCACGCGTGGGTGAACCGCGCGGAGATCGAGCGGCTGCGCGGACACTGGGCGCGCGCCGCCGAACACCTGGCCGAAGCGGCCAAACTCGCGGCCGTGCCGGCGCAGAAGGCCGTCGTGCGGCACCAGTCCGCGCTCGTGGACATGGAAGCCGGGCGGCTGGACGAGGCGCTGAAGACCCTCGAGGAACTTTCCGCGTTCAAAGGCACGGTGGACCTGCAGGCGCAGCAGGACGCACGCGTGTACCTGCTGGCCATGCGGGGGCAGGGGACCAAGGCGCTGGCCGTGCTGGCCACGCGCCTGCGCAGCGAAGACCACAAGCATCGCATGATCCTGCTCGCGCAACTCGGCAAGCTGCTGCGGCTGCGCGGCGAACACGCGCGCGGGCGCGAGTGCTTCCTGCAGGCGCTGGCGCAACTGCGGCGCTACGCGCGCCAGTCCGCGCAGGACGTGGAACTGGAACTGGGCCTGGCCTGCCTGGGCCTGAACGAGCGCGTGCCCGCCACCGAGGCCTTCAACCGCGTGATGGCGGCGCGGACGCCGTCGCTCGCGCGCCTGCTGGTGCAGGCTTTCCGCGCGTGGCAGAACGGGGAGCCGATGCCCGAACCGCCCGAGCCCAGCCGCGAATGTCCGTGGGCCCGGCGCGGCGAATACTTCTTCTGCCTGGGCGAGTACGCGCTGGCGAACGGGCGCCGCGAGGACGCCGTGCGCGGGTACCGCCGCGCGCTGATCGAGACGCCCTCGGGCTACCGCACCGCCGCGTGGCTTTCGGCCGTGCGGCTGAAGGAACTGGGCGAGACGCTGCCCAAGAACACGCCCGATTTTCCGCCCATCGTCCGGCGGCGCAGCAGCGGCGCGGCCGCGGAACTGCTGGGGGACTGACGCGTTCGGTGCTTTGGGCCCGCGCGCGAACCCGCTAGGATGATGGCGACCGCACCGGCCAGGAAACGCGCCCACCGATGTCGCACGACGCCTTCGACATGAACCTCGTCCGGCAGGCCCAGCGCGAGGGCCGCCTGGAACAGATGTGGTGGATGCTGCAGGGCATCGCCGAGTCCGGGCACATCGACCTGGGCCTGCAGGCGCTGCGCTTCATCCAGGGCATGCAGCCCTTCGACCTCGCCCACAGCCTGACCGTCTTCGACCGCCTGAGCGGGCTCACCAGCCCCGACGTCCGCAACGCGCTGATGAACACGATGAGCCGCATCGCGACGCGCGAGCCCGGGGCGCGCTCGCCGCTCTTCGAGCGCCTGCTGGAATACTCGCGCGGCTGGGACAAGGTGGGCGAACGCCTGAACGCCAGCGGCGTCACCCGCATCTCGGGCCTGTGGCTGAAATTCAGCCTCTTCGAAAAGATCATCCTGCGCGCGCTGAGCAGCAGCCTGGGCGCGGGCACGCCGGGGCCGCGGACGCTGCGCGACATCGCGGGCAGCCTGACCATCTTCGAACCGCTGCTGCCCGAGATCGAACTGCGCCTGAAGCTGGACGGCTTCGTCGAGACCGGCCTGCTGACGCGCGACGCGGAAGGGCGCTACCAGATCGCCGACGAGGGCGACCGGCGCCACATCGAACACTTCGGCGACATCCTGTACCTGATCCACGAGCACCGCGACCAGTTCGTGAACATGATCTCGTTCGAGAACTACCGCGGCCTGCTGAACGCGCTGAAGCGCGGGAAGCAGCTCTCGATGGCGCGCTGGCTGGAAGTCTTCGGCCTCGACACGCACGTCTGGAAGAACCGCGAGGAGTTCGTCGGGCTGCTGCAGGACTGGCGGCGCACGGTGGACAGCGACTCGGTGAGCAAGGACGTAGTGCGCGCGGCCGACGGCGTGGCGGGCGACATCGCGGGGCGCATCCGCTTCGAGGTGCTCCAGAAGGGCCAGACCGACGACTTCCTGTATTTCTCGGGCAAGAAGCTGGGGCTGCGCAACCCCAAGCTCTCGCAACTGACGCTGCTGCTGCCGCGCCGCCAGCAGCTCGACGGCGCCGCGATCAAGCGCCTGGACGAATGGATTCTGCGCGAGAGCTTCACGCAGCAGATATTCGTGATGCTCTATCCGTGGGTGGACCGCCAGCGCATGCGCGAGGACGCCGAGAACAGCGGGCACGACATCGTGGTGCTGGAGGAACGGCACCTCTTCCGGCTCTCGTTCGCGGCCGACCAGGACGCGGACTTCATGAAGATGGTGCTGGAAGGCTGCGACCTGGAAAGCCTTTCGCCGTACGAATCGCAGGCGCCGGTGCGCGAGATGTTTTACGGGCGCGAGGGCCTGATCAAGGAAATCCTGCGCTCGACCAAGGGCTACGCGCTGGTCGGCACGCGCCGCCTGGGCAAGACCTCGCTGCTCTTCCGCCTGCAGGACGAGATCAAGAAGCGCCCGCACGCCGAGACCGTCTTTCTCGAATGCGGCGGCGTCACCGACGCGCTGACCATGGCCGAACGCCTGGCCGTGGCGCTGAAGCTGAACCTGCCCGCGCAGTTCGCGCTCCAGGATTTCGAACGCGCCCTGCGCAAGCACCTCTCGGGCGGCGAACACCGCATGCTCTACTGCTTCTTCGACGAGATCGACGACCTGGTCGCCTCGGGCAAGGAGTCCGAGCCGATCTGGCAGATCTTCAAGTCGCTCTCGTTCGAGGGGCGCATGACGGTGTACGTCGCCGGCTTCAGCGAACTCTTCGCGCGCTTCCGCGACTACGAATCGCTCTTCTTCAACTTCCTGATCTTCCGCCGCATGTCGTACCTCGACCGGCAGAGCGCCGTGGCGCTGGTGGTGAACCCGATCCAGGAGCTGGGCCTGCGCTTCGAAGACAGCGAGACGCTCGTCTCCGCGATTCTCGAAAAGACCAGCACGCACCCGAACATCATTCAGATTTTTTCCGACCTGCTGGTCAAGCGCATGGCGCGGCGGCGGCGGCGCACGATCCTGGCCAGCGACGTCGAAGAGACGGCGCGCGAGCCGGAGTTCGAGGAATCGATCGTCCGGATCATGCACTCGAACCTGATCCGCCCGGTCGAGAAGCTGCTGCTGCTGCTGGTCGCGTACTACAACCTGCGCCCGATCTCGAGCGCGCAGGTGGCCGAACTGCTCGCCGACTGGCAGGTGCAGATTCCCATCGGCGAGATCGTCGGGATTCTGGACCGGCTGGTGCTGTACGCGGTCTTCGAGGAGCGCGAAGGGCAGTACGACTTCGCGCACCCGTACTTCGCCACGATTCTGCAGCACCGCGACGTCGAATCGATGATCACGTACTACTGCGACGAGGTCACCAAGGAGCTTGGGTCTGCTAAGCGAACGCGCTAATCCGTTCGAATACCGCGAGCCGCTCGCGCACGGCGAGGACGGCCTGCAGGTCGAACGCGCGGCCTCCCTCCGCCAGGCGCTGGAACTCCTGCGGCGCGGCGGGTTCCTGACGGTCTCGGCGCCGCCGCGCACGGGCGTCTCGACGTTTCTGCACGCGCTGCGCGCGCGCCTGGCGTGCAGCGTCTACGTGGACCTGGCCAACCTCTCCTTCGCCGACGAACCGCACCGCGAGGCCGCGCGCATGCTCGGGCGCGACGTGAAGCTCGTGCGCCCCGGCCTGAACGTCCCCGCCGACCCGTTCACCGTCGCCGACGTGCTCGGCGCCGTGGCCGACGGAGGCAAACACCCCGAACCGCTCACCGTCGTCGTGGACGGCTTCGACGCCTGGTCCGACGAGTCCGCGCGCAAGCTGGTGCTGGCCCTGCGCGCGGCCTACACCGAATCGCGCACGCGCGGCGCGCGCGCCGGCGGCTTCTCGGTCATCACGGGCAGTTCGGCCGATCTGCGCGACCTGACCGCCTCCGGGCGCACCTCGCCGCTGAACCTCGCGCAGCACATCTTTCTGCCCGATTTCAGCGAAGCCGAAGTCGCGGACCTGCTCGGGCGCGGCTTCGCGGGCCAGTTGGACGCGGGCGAAGTCGCCGAGTGGTCGCGCCACGCGTGGCACTGGGCCGCCGGGCATCCCTCGCTGACGCAGATGATCGCGCACCAGGCCTTCGAATACCGCGCGCAGGGCGTCGCCTTCGCCGACGCCGTCCGCGACGCGCTGCCCGCCGTGCGCGAAAACGCCGCCGACCTGCTCGGCCCCACGCTGGGCCTGCTGGGCGAACGCGAGGACCTGCGCGGGACGGCCTCGTCGATCTATTCGGGCCAGCCGCTGCCCTTCGACCGCATCCACCGCCCGATCCGCGACCTGCAGCACCTGGGGCTGATCCGCGACGAACACGGCCTCTGCAAGCCGCGCAACCTCGTCTACGAACAGGTGCTCGCCGCCGCGCTGAACCTCTCGGCGCCGCATTCCTCGATCAGCCTCTGGAACGCGCGGCTCTCGTCCGACTCGATCCAGCTCGCGGGCTCGCTGACGCAGACGACCACGGGCCTGCGCGATTCGACCGGCGACCCCACGCCCATCGAGGCCTCGCAGACGATGGAGACGCCCGGCCCGCGCCACCGCCCGCAGGCCGCGCCGGAACCGCTCGTGGCCGCCGGAACGGTGATCGGCGGATGCCGCGTGATCAAGCGCATCGGGCGCGGCGCGATGTCGGAGGTCTACCTCGCGACGCACCTGGCGCTGGAGACCGACGTCGCGATCAAGGTGCTGCGCCACCCGGACCGCAACGACCGCCGCATCGCCCAGCGCTTCCTGCGCGAAGCGCGCGCGGCCGCGCAGCTCAGCCACGAGAACATCGTCCAGATCCGCAACGTCGGGCGCGAAGGCGAACTCCAGTTCATCGAGATGGAATACCTGGCCGGCGGCAGCGTCGGCGACCTGCTCAAGGCGGGGCCGTTCGCGGACATGCGCTTCGCGGCGGACCTGCTGCGCGGCGCGGCGGCGGGCGTGCAGTGCGCGCACAAGCACGGCGTGATCCACCGCGACCTGAAGCCCGACAACCTGATGATCACGAAGGACGGCAAGGCCAAGGTCGTGGACTTCGGCCTCGCCGCGGTGCTCACCCTGGAAGGTTCGCGTTTGACGCAGGAAGGCACGATCCTGGGCACGCCGCACTACATGGCGCCCGAACAGTGGGAAGGCCGCCCGGTGGACGAACGCAGCGACATCTACTCGCTGGGCGCGACCTTTTACCATCTGCTCACCGGCAAGCCGCCCTTCGACGGCAAGACCGCGGTGGAACTGATCTCGAACTACACGCACAACCGGCTGGTGCCGCCGGAAGATTTCAACCCGTCGGTGCCGCGGCGGATGTCGCGCCTGCTGATGCAGATGCTGGAGAAGGAGCCCGACGAACGCATCGCCAACCTGGACGACTGCGTGCACGACTTGCGCAGCCTGGGCGAAAACTGAACGTGTAAATTGTTGAAATAAAGCATGAGTATGTTTAAGATTCGCGTTTCTAAAAACCCCGAGGCGCTATCATGGCATCCAAAAAGAAAATTCCGTTCGACCGTGCGCTCGAAGAATCCGGCTGGCTGGAGGCGTATACGCCGGAGAATCGCACTGCGTTCATGGCCGCGGTGAAAAAGAACATGGCGGAAAGCACGGGCGAGTTCGTCCAGATTCCGGGTACCTGGTTCGACGTCGAGTGCGTGTATGATACCGGCTGCCACAAGGAACTGATCGAGGACCTTGCGCGCGATTCCTTTGGGCTATTCCAGCCTGAAAAGGTCGAGGAAACCTGGGATGAGGAGGCGGATCCCAATCGCATTAAAGTATCCATCACGTGCGGAGGGAAGACCTATTCCGGCGCCTGGGACTACGAAGACGACTATCTCGATATGAGTTTTTTTGCGCTGCTTCACAAGACCATTCGCGGCATGTCCAAGAAGAAGCTGGACTTGTTCGAATTGAGCGGGGGCGGCGGACAGGACGGCGTCATGGTCGTCGCTCCGAAGGCCGCCGTCGAAAAGCTGCGTAAGCAGGGCTACTTGCCCAAGGAAGATTCCGAGGAGGATGACGGCGAAGAGTAGCTCGGCGCGATCCGGCACGCTTAGTCCCGTTCGTCCCTCCGTTCTCTGCGAACATCTTTCTCGCGCCCCTGCTGCATGCGGCTGCGCCCGCATTTGGGGCAGGTCCACTTGCGCTTCTTGTGAAAGCTGCGGCTCTGCTCCTCCATCTTCACCTTGCAGCGTTTGCAATACATCGTGCGTCCTCGCGCGCGCAGATTCTGTAACCGGAACATGCGGATCGTAATCGCATCCATGTCCATCCGGAAGCGCAAGGGTTATCAATAGAGGATCGAAATCACGGGAGCCCACGCATGAGCAAGCACGTCGTCTTTGTCGTCGGGGAAGGCGAGTACGAGTCCGAGCGCACCATGCCGGGCCTGGCGAAGGAACTCCAGGAACGCCACGGCCTGCGCTGCACGCTGCTGATTGACCAGAACGTCAAGAGCGACGCGTGGAAGCCCACCGTCGGCCAGCGCAGCAGCGACATCCCGAATCTGGAGACGCTCGCGCAGGCCGATCTGGCCGTCTTCTACCTGCGCTTCCGCACGCTTCCCGAAGAACAACTTGCGCACCTGCAGAAGTACCTCGACTCCGGCCGCCCCGTCGCGGGCTTCCGCACCAGCACGCACTCCTTCAACTACAACCCCGACGACACGCTCGCGAAGTGGAACAAGTTCGGCGCGGAGGTGCTCGGCGCGCCGTGGATCAAGCACTACGGCCACGAATCGAGCACCG
The DNA here is from genome assembly GCA_026184295.1 of Planctomycetota bacterium. Taxonomy (GTDB): domain Bacteria; phylum Planctomycetota; class SZUA-567; order H5-PLA8; family H5-PLA8; genus JACQFI01. Next base: position 13,174 of record JAHCJK010000100.1, on the reverse strand, counting down.
ACGTGACGCGCGTGCCGGAGGCCTTCGGGCATCCGATCCTGGAAGGCGTCGAACCGAGCTTTCACGTGCGCTCGTGGCTGTACCACGTCAAGCCGGAGTACCCGCCCAAGGACGCGACGCCGCTGCTGCTCGGCACGTCCGTCGGCCCCGGCGGCGAAGAACCGTCCAAGCGCGTGCAGAACCCCGTGGCCTGGACACGCCAGACGAAGGCCGGCGGGCGGGTCTTCTTCACCACGCTGGGGCATCCGAACGATTTCGAACAGGCCCCCGTGCGCACGCTGGCGCTGAATGGACTGCGCTGGGCGCTGGGCGTTTCCTGACGGCGAGGTCGGCTACTTGGCTGGCGTTTTTTCGGGCGCGGCCGTTTCGGCCTTCGGCGCCGGCTCGAGGACGATGTTTTTCAGTTCAACCGCATGCCGGCCCTCGTCGTAGGTATCCGCGTTCAGGTCCAGCGGCATCACGGGCGTAGCCAACATGTTTTCACGCGTCACTTCGTAGCCGATGAGAAGGCGGTAGGTCCCGGCCGCCGGCGGCGCGGGAATATGCAGGTTCCGTTCCACCGTGCCGCCGGCCGGCATGGTAAAGGTCGCCAGCGCATCCACTTCTTTTTCCTCGCCGTCGCCGTCCTGCGCGAGCGGCACCGCCGTATGCAGGCTGCCCCATGTGGCGGGCCGGTGGTCCTTCTCGCCGATCCAGCAGAACCAGGCCCAACGCAGCATGTCCTGTTCGATCTGCAGCGGCTTGCCATGCTTCGAGCGGAAGGTGAGGGTGATCGGGACCGCGCCGCCCGCGGCCGCGGGGCGCTGCGTCTTTGTGCGTGCCGCTTCCAACGCAAGCCGCGGATCGGCGGGCAGCTTATCGACCTCGGGCACGGCGCATACCTGCTTCGTCACGCGCGTCTCCAGCATGTCCTTGCCCACCGCGCCATTGACGACGAAATCGATCGGCGTGGCCTCGGTACCCGGCAGGCGCGGCGAGATCGTTTCCTGGCGGATAATGCACCTGGCGAAGACCTGGTATACGCCCGGTGCCTTGGCCTCAAAGGTGTGGCTCGCGGATTCGAGCGGCCCGGGATGGCAGACGCGCCACGCCCGGATGGGGTTGTAATAGCCCGATCTTCTTACGCGAACCGAACGCCCGGAGTGCCGCGTGCCGAAACCATCCCGGACTTCTCCGAAGGGTTGCACGTCATAGGCGTACACATGGAGCGGCGATGCTTGGGCGCCGATCCAGAACCGGCCTTCGCCAACGCTGGCGGCGGTAGCCTTGAGTTCCACCTTTGTTTCGGGCGGGATGACGGTCTCGACGCATTCCAGCTTCACCTCGATCTTCGTACCGGCGCCAGCGAGTTCCAGCCGCGCGGCGCGTATGCCGCCCCGGCCAAGCGTCATCATGCCGTCGATGCCCTGCGCGCGCTTCATCTCGTCATCGCGGTCGCGCAGCAGCGCCAGGAATGCCTTGGCCTTTTCCGCGTCGCGTTCGAGGACGACGGCGATCTTGTCGCTCAGGCGCGCCGTGCGCCGAGCGACTTCGTCGCGTTCGTCCGTAAGATACGATTCGAGGAACGGCCATGCCGGCTCGCCCATGCGGAGCAATTCCGCTTCGGCCGCTTCGCGGTCTTCAAAGGCGTCGGCGCCGAGCTTTTCCGCGAGTGCCTTGACCGTTTCGGCCGTGACGCTGGGCTGGGGTGTCTGCGCAACTTCCGCGGCAGACAGCGCGGGACCGACGGCAGCGATCAGGAAAAGGAGCCAGCAGCGTCTCATGCGCGCCTCGGGTTCAGCCGATTAAACGGAAATGGTAGCGCCGCGTTCACGGATATTGCCAGAAAAATGGGCACGCCGGGCTTGAAACGCGTTCCCCCGTGCGTTCAATGAAGGGGTATGCGCACGCTCTGGTTTATCGACGACCGCAAAGACAACCGCGATGCCTGGCGCGAAGCGTTCGAGCTTTGCGCGCCCGGCGCGCTGGAACTCCGCACCTTCGCGACCCTGGCCGAATGGGAAGACGCCTGCGCGAGCCTGCCCGCGCCGGACGCGGCCTTCGTCGATTTCTTCATCGACGGGCATTACGGGAACGAAGCGATCGCGGTTCTGCGCCGGAAGTTCGGCGCGAAGCCCGTCGTGATCGCGCACAGTTCGATGCCCGAGGCCAACGACGGGATGCGGAAGGCGGGCGCGGACGCGGCGCTGGCCAAGCTCAAGGGCGTCTCGCCTTCGCCGACGATCCTGGCGGCCTTTCCGGATTTTGCCGCCTTGGAAGCCTTTCTCGCGGATAGAATCCCGCGCGAATAGGCGGGGAGAAGGATTGCATGAGCTACTGGCCGATGGTGAAGTCCGTGAACCGCGTAGCGGGTTCGAAACTGGGCGAGAAGCACACCGTCCTGCTCTTCGACACGATCGTCTCCGACGGGAGCGTGGAATACGCGTTCCTCGTCGGTGTCTTCGACAACGCGACGCAGAAACCCGTCTTCTTCGTCTCCTCCGAGATCAACCGCATGGCGAAGGAACTGGGCGGCGGTTCGCACTTCATGGGCACCTTCGACGGCAACGGGCACGCGAACTTCGGCTCCAGCGACGACTGGGGCGACCCGCAGAAGTTCTTCCCCGCGGCGCTGAAACTGGCCGCCAAACAGTTCGGCGTGCCCGTGGACGAATCGAGAACCTGACGCGCCCGCGTCAGCTCTTCGCCTTCGAACTCAGCGGCTCTCGGCGAGGATCCAGTCCACCGCCGGCGCGAGCGCCTTGAAGAGCTTTTCCGGGCGGTAGCGCGGCTCCATGGCTTCGATGCTGGGCGGGAGATTTTCGCGGCAGAGCGCCGTGCGCAGGCCGGCGGCGCGGCCCATCTCGATGTCGCGCCCGCTGTCGCCGACGAGAAAACTCCGCGCGCAGTCGATCTGCAGGTCTTCGGCGGCGCGTTCGATCATCCACGGGCTGGGCTTCCGGCAGCGGCAGCGTTCGTCGGGGTGGTGCGGGCAGTAGTAGATGCCGTCGAGCTTCGAGGCGGCGAGCAGGTCCTGCATGCGGTCGTGAATCTCGTGCAGCGCTTCCAACTTCATCAGGCCGCGCCCGACGCCGGACTGGTTGGTCACCAGCACGAGCAGGAACCCGGCCGCGCGCAGGCGCGCCAGGTTCTCGGCCACCTGCGGCATGAAGATGAACTCGTTGTAGTGAAGCACGAACTTGCCGTCGCCGGGAAAGACGTTGATCACGCCGTCGCGGTCGAGAAAGACGGCCTTGTGCTTGGGCGCGGACGGCATGGCGGGGGCGGACTCGCGACGGGACGCGGCGTGACGACCTCTTCCGGACCGCATTTTCGCCCAAGCCAGCGCGCGCGCAAGCACCGGCAGCGGACCCGATTTTTCCGAAAAGTTTGGGCTTCGCGGGGCGCTCAAGCGGCAACAGAGTGGGCAAAACGGAGCTTCATTATGGATTCTTAACGAACACTTGGCTATCACGTGGCCATGTAAGGAGAAAGAGTGACGCAAAGGCCACCATTCGGTTCCAATCTAGAGGACTGAATCATTTCTGACCTCTTCGCCCGCAGGCTGCGGTGTAGGGTGAATAGAAGTTCGAACAGAGCGAGGGCCATCCCGTGACAAGTCTCATTTCGTACTTCATCGCCGGCGGCAACATCATGTGGGTGCTGCTGGTCTGTTCGGTGCTTTCCTGGGCGATCGTGATCGAACGTGCGATCCGCCTGAGCCGGAAGCGCCTGATCGACGATGGCACGGTCCACGAAGTCCGCGCGGCGCTCGGGCGCGGCGACTTGAACGGCGCCGAAGAAGCCGCGAAGTCCAGCCCGGTGCTGGTGGGCCTGGTGCTTCACAAAGGCATCGACGAATACCGCTACACGGAGGCGGACATCGAGACCGCCTTCCAGGGCGCGGCCGAACGCCAGCTCCAGGTGCTCTGGAACAACATGGGCGCGCTGAACACGATCGCGCGCGTGGCGACGATGCTCGGGCTGCTCGGCACGGTGGTCGGCATGGTGCTCGGCTTCGAGGAACTGACCAAGGCCGGCGTGGCGAAGGAGAAGCTTGCCGAGGCCATCGGCGTCGCGCTGATCACGACGGTCGGCGGCCTGTGCGTGGCGATCCCCAGCATCATCTGCGAATCGTGGCTGAAGGCGAAGATCCGCCGGCTGCTCACCGAGTTCGAAGAGATCCTGCTCGAAGTGGTCAAGGCCGCGCGCATCGGCGGCGTGACGAAGGACCTCGCGCGCGAAGGCATCAAGAACGCGCGCCCGGCGCTGAGCGCGAGCGCGCCCGCCAAGGCCCCCTCGCAGCCCGCCGCCGCGGCAAAGGACTGAGTCATGAAGCTGCGCACGCCCGAACAGAACGTGGACGAGATCGACATGACGCCGATGATCGACGTCGTCTTCCAGCTCATCATCTTCTTCATGGTGGCCAGTTCGTTCGTCGAGCAGGCCAAGGTGTACAAGGTCAGCGTGCCCAAGGCCGAGACCCCGCAGACCATCAGCACCGAGGAAGCGTACAAGGTGGCCGTGACCGCCGACGGCAACGTCGCGCCCAGCGACGCGCGCAAGCCCGAGGACAAGTTCGAGCGCCTGGAAGAGCTGGTCGAGCGCCTGAAGATCTACAGGCAGGAGCAGGAGACCAAGCAGAAGGAGGCGGTGGTCGTGATCGAAGGCGACAAGGACGCCAAGTACCAGCGCATCATCCAGGTCTGGAACGCGGTCAAGAACGCCGGCATCCGCCAGGTCAGCTTCCAGGTGGAACCCGGCGCATCCGACGAAGCCGCCAAGTAGCCCGAGCGCACACGACACGAGGAGTCCCATGAGCGATTTCCAGGACGGCCAGGATCAGGGTACGAAGGACCGCAAGCCGCCGATCGTCGCGAGCAAGCTGCGGCTGTTCATCATCTTTTCGATCGGCCTGCATCTGGGCATCGCGATCGTTTACGGCATCCCCGAAATGATGCGCCGCGCCGAGGAAAAGCGCCGCGAGGAAGAGCAGCGCAAACTGGCCGAACTGCGCGCCCAGGCCGAGAAGAAGCGTAAGGAAGAGGTGAAGAAGCAGGCCCGCGAGGAAACCAAGAAGGAAGTCGTCGAGGACCTGAAGAAGGACTTCCAGCAGGTCGTGCAGAACGACCTGAAGGAAGAGGAAGCGCAGGACCTGTGGGACGACATCATGGAGGACATCGAAGGCGACTTGAACGAGTACGCCGACGACCTGGGCGATACCACCGCCACCGACGCCGACCTGCGCAAGTCGCTCAACGACATCAAGCGCAAGATGCTGAACTCGATGATGAACAAGATGCGCGCGAACACGGCCCAGCAGTTGGCCGAGAAGTTCGTCAAGAAGGTCAAGACCGACGTCGTCCCGAAGGTCGCGGACACCTATAAGAAAGAGATCGAACGGCGCATCGGCGAGCCGCTGAAGAACGAAGGCGCCAAGATCGTCCGCGAAGAGACCACGATGGTCGAACGCGAACGCCAGGCGATCAAGAACGCCCTCGACACGGCCTCCAAGGAAGCCGACAAGGCCGCCAAGGAGATGGACGGCGCCAAGGACCGCGCCGAGAAGGCCAAGGCCGCCGGGAAGCCGAACGACGACAAGCTCGCCTCCGCCGCGAAGGCCGAAGCCAAGAACCTGGATGCCGCCGGCGCGCAGGTCAAGGCCGCGCAGGACGCGCTCGACAAGGCCGCCGGCAAGGCCCCCGAAGGCGCGCCCAAGAACGCCGCCGACGCGGGCAAGAAGCAGGGTGACGAAGCACAGAAGGAAACCGGCGAAGCCAAGACCGCGGCCGAAAAGGGCGATGCCGCCGAAGCCAAGAAGAACGCGGGCGAAGCCAGCGACGCGGCGAAGAAGATGGGCGATGAGATCGCCAAGGCCAAGGACGCGCTGAACAAGTCCGAGGCCGGCGCGAAGGAAAAGGCCGAGGCCTCCGCGAACCTCGACCATGCCAAGAAGGCCGCCGACGCCGCCTCCGCGGCGCTGGCCGGCGTGAAGGACCGCCTGGCCAAGGCCGAAGCCGCGAGCGAACAGGCCGACAAGGCCGGGCAGGAAGCCGCGAGCAACGCCGCCAAGCGCGAGGCCGCCACGGCCGACCGCGCCGACAACGCGCTCAAGAACGCCGAGGCCGCGCTGCGCAAGGCCGCGGAACGTTCGGAAGCGTTCGGCGACGACCTGAAGAAGAAGATCGAAGAGACCGCCGACGGGAAGGCGCGCGAGGCCGAACGCGAGGCCGGCGACGTCCGCCACGCCGCGAAGGAAGGCAAGGCCGAAGAGACCGCGAAGGAAGCGGGCGAGGCCTCCGAGGCCGCCAAGAAGCTCGGCGAGGCCGTCAAGGACGCCAAGGAAGCCGCCGACAAGGCGCAGTTCGACCCCGCGGCGCTGGCGCGCGCGGTGCTGAAGGACGTCAAGGACGGCGAGATGAAGCAGGTGATGGAAGACGAGTTCAAGAAGAGCTTCGAAGCCAACGCGGTGCCGCGCCTGACGGACAAGCTGAAGGATAGCTTCAAGAAGCAGCTCGACAAGAACGGCATCGAAGACGCGAAGCTGGTGGACGAGGTCGGCAAGAAGATTCGCGAGATGCTCGGCGAGGACGTGCCGGACAAGACCGAGGCGTCCAAGAGCGCCACCGACGCGCTCGACAAGAACCAGAACCTGGCCAACGCCGACAAGGGCGCGAAGAAGAACGCCGCGCGCGAGAAGGCCGTGAAGGACAAGGCCGAGGCCGCCGCGAAGGAACTGGCTTCGAAGGAGATGAAGGGCCTGACCAGCGACGGGCGGCACGACGACGCGTTCGCGCAGTTGGCCGAAGGGCCGCACGGCGAAGGCGAAGGCAGCGAGTCGCTGACCGAGCGCGTCTCGCGCATGGCGCAGAACGCCAACGAAGGGCGCATGGGTTTCCTCGACAGCAGCGAGTCGGGCGAAGAAGGCGCGGGCGGGGGCGGCGGGGGCGGGGGTAGGGGGGCGCGCCGGCGCGCGGCGCTGGAGCGCGGCTTCCGCGCGCAGCGCGTGCTCAACACGCAGTACCACTTCGACAAGGACAAGCACGCCGAACTGACCGCCGGCATCCACGATCGCGACAAGGCCGCCGCGCAGGGCGAAGCCTGGGACCGCAAGGGCGCCGAAGGCGAGGCGTCCAAGGGCGAGACTTCCGACGAGGTCGTCAAGCCGTCCTCGCTGCTGATGCCGCCGGAACCCAAGGGCGACGTGGCGGGCGAAGCCGAAAAGAAGGACCCGTGGAAGCCGCAGTTCAAGACCGTGCGCTACGCGGCGGTGCCGTTCATCCGCGAAGCGGTGAAGCTCGACGGCGACCTGGCCGAATGGAAGGACATCCCCGGCCTGCCGATGTACAAGAACTGGGACGGCGGCGCGAAGGGCACGCTGAAGGTGATCGAGCCGCAGTTCGTGAAAGTCGCCTGGGACAACCAGGGCTTCTACTTCGCCTACGACGTGAAGGACGCCGACGGCGACGTGCGCAAGGTCAGCCCGGCAGCTTCTGGGAAGGCGACGGCGTCGAGATCTGGTTCGACGCGCTGAACACCAAGGACGCCAAGCGCGGCAGCAACTGGGCGCAGCAGTTCTGGGTCTGGCCGTTCGGGCAGGGCGGCGACGACAGCGTGATGGGCGGCGAAGCCGTGAAGGACGACCCGAAGAAGGAATGGCGCTGGGTGACCTACAAGGCCGACAAGATTCAGCGCGCCTCGAAGAAGACCGCTGAGGGCTGGACGATGGAAGTCTTCATGCCGGCCGACCGCATCAACAAGCTGAACCTGACGCCGGGCAAGATCATCGGCTTCAACCTCTCCATCTGCACCGGCACCTCGCTCTATTACTACTGGGGCGGCACGTCCGACGTCCGCACCAGCGAACGCCCGGACACCTGGGGCGACGTGCTCCTGTCGGGCAGCGACGGCAAGCTGGAAGTGCCGGACAAGTTCGAGAGCGAACTGAAGGAAGGCGAGACGGCCAAGCCGGCCCGCGCGATCGTGATCGGCGAGGCGCTGAAGCTGCGCGTCACCGACATGGACATGAACCTGAGCGACAAGCGCAAGGACAAGGTCTCCGTGACGGTGAAGTCCAAGAACGGCGACACGCAGGTGGCGATCCTGGAAGAGACCGGCGAGAAGACCGGCGTCTTCGAAGGCTCGCTGGCCACGCGCCTGAGCCTCGGCGAGGCCGCCGCGTCCACGCTCTCGCTGTACGAAGGCGAGTCGGTGGAGATTCTGTACGTCGATCAGGCGCGCGCGGACGGCGCCCGCAACGTGGAAGTGAAGCTCGAGATGAAGTCGGCGGCCGGCACCACGAACCTGGCCGGCAACTGACGGCAGGGACGTCCGGGAGGGGGAAGGGCGGCCTGCGGGCCGCCCTCTTTTTTTACCCGCGAAACAGCGTAAAACCCCATATTGTCGGCGTACGCGGCGACGATCTTATAATGGGAAGCGTGTAAAGTAGGGCTCAGTGAACAGCAAATTAAACCATAAGGAGCCCCGCATGCCCGCCTTCGTGACCCGCCCGCAGCAGGAAGCCATTCCGGTCCTTCACGACGTGGACGTGATTGTGGTGGGTGGCGGTCCGGGCGGCGTCGGCGCGGCCATCGGCGCGGCGCGCAACGGCGCGAAGACGCTCCTGATCGAACGCTACGGGTTCCTGGGCGGGATGGCGACCGCAGGGCACGTCAATCCGTGGATGCCCAACCACCACGACGGCAAGCCGCTCGATTCGGGCGTCTTTCAGGACTGGTGCAAGCGCCTGGAGGAACTGGGCGGCATGAAGCTGCCGCACCGCCACTTCTGCCCCGAGACCGCCAAGCTGGCCGCCGAACAGATCTGCCTCGAGGCCGGCGTCGAGATTCTCTACCACGTTTCGCTCGACCGTCCGCTGATGGCCGGCGACAAGATCGACAGCGTCCTGGTGCTCGGCAAGAGCGGCCTGAGCGCGCACCGCGCGAAGGTCTTTATCGACACCAGCGGCGACGCCGACCTGGCCGCGCGCGCGGGCTGCCCCTTCGAATTCGGCCGCGAACTTGACGGCGCCGCGCAGCCGATGACCACGAACTTCGACATGGCCGGCGTGGACCTCAAGCGCATCCCCGACCGCAAGACCATCCAGGAGAAGTACGACCGCGCCAAGGCCGAAGGGCGCATCCAGTGCCCGCGCGAGAACGTGCTCTACTTCCACACGGTGGAAGAGGACCGCATCCACTTCAACACCACGCGCGTGACGGGCCACAAGGGCACCGACACGCTGGAGTTTTCGCGCGCCGAGATCGAAGGCCGCCGCCAGGTCGCGCAGTTCATCAAGTTCCTGCGCGAAGAGATCAGTGGTTTCGAGAACGCGCGGCTGCATTCGATGGGCGCGCAGATCGGCGTGCGCGAGACGCGCCGCGTGAAAGGCCGCGCGTACCTGACCCGCAAGGATTACGAGCGCGGCTCGAAGTTCCCCGACGGCATCTGCCGCGTGACCTATCCGATCGACATCCACAACCCGACCGGCACGGGCACCGAGATGGTCCACCTGCCGAAGGGAACGTGGTACGAGATTCCCTACGGCTGCCTGGTGCCGCAGGGCTGCGAGAATTTGCTCGTCGGCGGGCGCCCGATCAGCGTGGACCACGCGGTCCATTCGTCGATGCGCGTGATGCCGCCGGCGTGCACGGTGGGCCAGGCGTGCGGCACCGCCGCCGCCATCGCCGCGCAACGCGGCCTGACCCCCGCGCAGGTGGACGGCTGCGAGGTCAAGAAGGTGATGATCGCGCAGGGCGTCAACCTGGTGGACGGCGCCGAAGGCGAGACCGCCGCGCCCTTCCGGAACGACCGCAGCGCCGCCGTGCTCTCGGCGTAGGACCTTCCTTCGCTACTGCCCGGCCTTGACCGCCTCGGGGATGACCCCGAAGCGGTTGGGCGGACGCCGCTTCGCGTGGCGGGTGCGCAGGCGCTCGAACGCCTGCGCCGAACGCAGCACCTGCTCCGGGCGCAGGCGGCTGCGCACGAGAAAGTCGGCCTCGGGCGCGTAGCAGGCCAGCGGCTGCCCGTCGGCTTCCACCCGCGTGTCTTCCCCCTCCAGCCGTCCGATGGGCGCGTTCGTCGGCAGCGCGGCCCCCTGGTAGCGCAGGTCCATGCTCCAGCGGACGCCCTCGGTGGCGTTGCGGAAGCTCGCGTGCGGCGTGAAGTTCGTCATCAGCAGCAGGCCGCCCTTGCGCACGGGGCAGCAGACCGCGCCGTGCTTGGAAAGCTCGCCCTCGGGAATCTCGAGCGCCGTGTGCGCCTGGCGCCATTCGTGGTTCCAGACCTTTCCGGATGCATGGCGGCGCGGGAGCACCCACAGGCAGCCGTTCTCGGGGGTCGCGTCCACGAGCGCGATCCAGACGGTCAGCACCAGGCCCGCGTCGCACGCGGCGTGAAAATACCCCGCGTCCTGGTGCCAGGGGACTTCCGTGATCGTGTCGTTGGGGGTCTTTACCCGCAGGCGGTAGGCGCTCGACGCGATCAGCTCGGGCCCGCAGACCTGCTCCGCGAGGTCCAGCAACCGCGGGTGCGTGATCAGGCGGAAGAACGCCGGGCCGCTCAACTGGCCGTTGGTGATCGAACGCTGAATCGCGCGCGTCTCGGCGCAGATTTTCGCCATGCGCGTCTCGAAGCCTTCTTCCTCGTAGGTGCGGCTGAGCCGGCCCTCGGCGGCCAGGACACGCGCGCGGGCGTCCACCTCCGCGCGCACCTCGTCGATGACCGGCTGGAGGTCGGACGCGGCAAAGAACGGATCGACGACCAGGAAGCCCTCGCGGTGAAAGGCCGCGAGCTGTTCCGGGGACAAGAGGGCGGGCGTTTGCATGGCAGCGGGTGCTCCTTCGATTTGGATACTATTCTACGCCGGTCGATGCCCGGGCGCTTGCCATTCGGCGTCCAATAGTTACCATTTGGCGTCATGCCGCGCAGCGCGATCCCGGACCTGCCCCCGGTCAGCCTGGGCCTTCCCGAGGACCTCGACGGGGATGCGTTCGTCCCCGTCTTCAGCGGCGGGCCCATGCGCGGGCACCGCCACCGGGAACTGGAACTCAACCTGGCGCGCAGAGGCCGCGCGCGGCTGATCGAAGAAAATCGCTCGTACGACCTCGCGCCCGGGTCGCTGGTCTGGCTCTTTCCCGCGCGGCCGCACTACCTCATGCGCCTGACGCCGGATTTCGAGTTGTGGGTGCTGGTCTTCAAGCCGCGGCTGGTGCGACGGGTCTGCGTGGGTCCGGGCGCGCGCCCGCTGCGCATGGCGAATCCGCCGCCCGCGGACGGGCCGTACTGCAAGCGCCTGGCGCCGGCCGCGGCCGCGCGGCTGGACGGGCTCTTCGAGGAACTGCGGGACGCGCGCGGCGACGCCCCGCGCTTCAACGCCGGGCTGGCCTACGCGCTGCTCAGCGCGTGGGAGGTGCACCGCGACGAAGCCTCGCGCATGGCGGGCGATTCCGTCCACCCCGCCGTGGAACGCGCCGCGCGGCTGATCGCCGAAGGGCGCCTGGAAGCCGGGATCGAGGACCTGGCGGCGGCGTCCGGCCTGAGCGCCTCGCGGCTCGGGCGTCTTTTCAAACGACAGACGGGCGTCCCGCTGTCCACGTATCGCAACCAGGAACGCATCCGCCGCTTCGGCGAACTGTACGGAGGCGGCCAGCGCACGACGATGCTTCGCGCGGCGCTGGCGGCCGGATTCGGGAGCTACACGCAGTTCCACCGCGTCTTCACGGCGCTGACGGGGCAGTCGCCCCAGGCCTGGCGGCGCACAAGAAGCTAACCTCGAAAAGCATTGTTCCGCGGCGACGGCGGGCTATGCTGCATGCGCCGGCACCCCAAGAAGGAGCAATCCCATGAAAAGACTCGCAGCCGCGATCGCCCTGGTGGCCGTCTTCTGCGCCGCCGCGTCCATCCGCGCCGCCGCCGAAGAAGAGGTCGTCCTCACGTACAAGGACGGCAAGACGGAGACGGGCACGGTCGTTTCGCAGGATTTCGAGAAGGTCGTCCTGCAGGTGAAGGTCGGCGGCAACAAGATGGAGATGAAGATCCCGTGGGAGAAGATCAAGGAACTCAGCAACGGCATGACGTACGAGCTGATGCAGAAGAAGTGGCGCGAGGCGAACAAGGATAAACTCTGCGAGGTCTGCCAGGGAGTGCGCAAGGTCTCGTGCGTCACCTGCAACGCCACCGGCATCCTGGCCAAGAACCTGGCCGACTGCAAGACCTGCGCCGCGACGGGGCTCGTGCCCTGCACGGCCAAGGGCTGCAATCAGGGCAAGGTCGAATGCCCCGGCAAGTGCCTGAAACTCTCGAAGGGCAAGTGGGTGAAGGGCAAGGAGGACCTGCTCTGGCAGACGTTCACGTCCGGCGGCAGCTATATGATGTGGAGCGAGCGGCACCTGGGCGAGGTGATCGAGTGGCAAAAGGACCATTGGGAGAACGTGGGCAAGTGCCCGCTCTGCAATGGGACCACCAAGGTCGATTGCGAGGACTGCAAGGGCGCCGGGAAGACCACCTGCGGCGCCTGCAAGGGCGCGAAGCAGGTCCCGGTGGGCGTGGCGCCCAAGTGTCCCGACTGCCAGGCCGGCAAGCGCGACTGCCAGGCGTGCAAAGGCACCGGCCTAAAGCAATAAACCGTTCGATGATGGAATATCGGCTCGCCGCTCCTCTATAAGGTAAGAGACCCCTTCGCGTAAACCCGTGCACTCCGTGCATCTTTTTATGTGGATGCGCTAGCGGAGCGGTTTCGGTACCCTTGTCGGCAGGATTGAATAGCGGTGCTTCGTCCGCTGTCTGATGCGAGGTGGGATTCCCCCCTATAAAGGAGCAAGCTCGTGAACATGTGCGCCAGATTCTCTGACCGGGTGCGAATGGCGTTGGTAAGCGCGGCGGCGCTGGGCTTTGCGTGGGCCGGATCGGCGCATGCGGGCGCGGCCGCGCCGTCGGCCGAATGGCCCAACTACCGCGGACCCGCGAACGACGGGATTTCCGCCGACAAGACCCTGCAGGTCGCGGCGGTCAAGGACGGACTTCAGCCCGTCTGGAAGGCTTCGGTGGGCGAAGGGTACTCGGGCATCACCGTCGCGGGCGGGAAGATCTTCACGATGGGCAACGACGGGACCAACGACACCGTCTGGTGCCTCGACGCGAATACCGGGCAGGTCGTCTGGAAGCATACCTACGCCTGCGGGACGGATGGGCACTA
>JAHCJK010000010.1 GCA_026184295.1 Planctomycetota bacterium | reverse complement strand
CGAGAACCCCTACACCAAGATTCCGCTCGCCAAGGACCCCGCCTTCGCGATCTTCCTGACGCAGAACGAAGACAGCATGCTCTTCTGGACCATCGGGCAGTTGAAGGACCGCCCCGAAGAGGCCCGCCGCCTGGGCGAGAAGTACGGCGCCTGGCTGCAGAAGAAGTACGGCTCGTGGGACAAGGTCAAGGAAGCCTGGCAGGGCGCCCCGGGCGTGCAGTTCGGCAAGGACGACTTCGGCGCGAACACCGCGGGCTTCGTGGGCATGTGGGAATACAACGCGAACGCCACCGGCGGGAAGCTGAACCGGCTCGCCGACCAGCTCCAGTTCTTCAGCGAGATCATGCACGACTTCAACAAGATGATCGAAGAGTACGTGCACAAGGACCTGGGCTGCCCGATCCTGGTCTGCGCCGGCAACTGGCGCACCGCCAACCAGACGCTGATGCTGGACGCGGAACGCTGGAGCTATTCCGCGAACGACGTGATCGGCAGCAACAATTACGTCAACGGCGGCGAACACATCAACCCGGCCGAAGGGCACAAGGCCGGCTACCTGGTCAGCAAGGGCGACTACTACGAGGACTACTCGGCGCTGATCAAGCCGCGCCGCATCCCGACCAACCGCAAGCTCGTCGCGGGCCACCCCTTCATCATCACCGAAAGCACCTGGGTCCAGCCGTTGCAGTACCAGTCCGAAGGCCCGCTCCTGGTGGCCGCCTACAGTTGCCTGACGGGCTTCGACAGCTACTACTGGTTCGCGCTGGGCGAAGTCGGCTACGACCGCACGGTGAACAAGTGGCAGGCCGCCAACCCGGCGATCATGGGCGGCTGGCCGGCTGCGGCGATGCTCTTCCGCAAAGGCTACGTGAAGAAGGGCGAAGCCGCCGTCCACGAAGAACGCAAGCTGGAAGACATCTGGAACCTGCGCAGCACGGTGCTGGCCGAGGAAGAATCCTTCGACCCGAACCGCGATACCGGCGCCTTCCCCAAGGAATCGAGCGTCAAGCAGGCCGCGCACCCGCTGGCGTTCCTCGTCGGGCCCGTGGAAGTGGTGTACGGCGGCGACCCGGCCAAGAGCAAGATCGCGGACCTGGGCAAGTACATCGACGACAACGCCAAGACCGCCAAGAGCAACACCGGCGAACTGGAACTCGATTACGGCAAGGGCATCTTCAAGCTCAACGCGGCCAAGGCGCAGGGCGCGAGCGGCTTCCTGAGCAAGGGCGGCCCGATCGATCTCGGCGCGCTGAGCATCGATTCGAAGAACGAGTACGCCACGTTCATCGCCGTGCCGCTGGACGACCAGGACCTGAAGGCCTCCCAGAAGGTCTTCCTGCAGGTCACGACGCTCTGCCGGCCCTTCGGCTGGAAAGACGAACCGGCCGAATACAAGAACAAGGACCGCAGCTTCAACGGGCGCAAGATCGTCGATACGGGCTCGACGCCCTGGAACGTCTGGAACACCGACGCGACCGTGACGCTGAAGAACGCGAAGATCAAAAAGGCCACGCAGCTCGACGCCAACGGCTACCCGCTGAAGGAACTGAAGGGCGAAGCCGCCGGCGGCGCCTTTAAAGTCACGCTGCCCGCGGACGCGATGTACGTCCTCTTCGAATAAACGGAGTCCCGAGACGGGACGAAGGAGCGCGCGCATGAAACTTCCGGGGGTGGTGACGGCCATGGTGCTGATGCTCGGGGCGGCCCACGCCGCCGAACCGCTGAAGGTCGTCTGCATCGGCGACTCGATCACGCAGGGGCGCAAGGGCGTGGGCAAGCATGTGCCCACGCTGAGCTACCGCTACCCGCTGTGGAAGAAATTCGTGGACGCCAACGTGGCCGTGCAGTACGTCGGCGCGCAAAAGACCGGCTTCGAGGGCTCGCCCGAGTACCCCGACCACAACGGGAAGAAGTTCGTCAACGACAACGAAGGCTACTGGGGCTGGACGACCGAGGGCGTCAGCGGGAAGCTCAAGGAGACCAGCAAGACCTGGAAGGCCGACTTGGCCATCGTCATGCTCGGCACCAACGACAAGGACAAGGAAAAGAGCCTGGAGCCGACGCTGAAGGCGATGGCGGAGATCGTCGCCACGCTGCGCGCCAACAACCCCAAGATGATCGTCGTGATCGGCCAGCCTTTTCAGGAATGGAAGCCCTTCCCCGAACTGAGCAAGGCCTACGCCGAACTGGCCGCGAAGCTGAACACCGCCGAGTCCCCGGTGCTGACGGTGGCGACGTCCACGGGCTGGGTGAGCAAGCCCGACCTGGACGGCACCTGCACGGTGGACTGGGTGCACCCCAACGCGGTGGGCGACGAGAAACTCGCGAGCGCCTTCTTCGAACTGCTCAAGCCGGTGCTGAAGATCAAGTGATCGCGCCCGCCCAACCTCGGCGATTCTTCTGGCCAAATTAGCTATTTTAGCTAAAATGGCGCACAGGAGGTCCGGAGCCATGGGCAAGGTCGCATACCGAAACCGGCAGGGACGCTGGGTGGAACTGCGCAAGGTCCCCGCGACCCAGGTCAAGAACCACTTCGGCTCGATGCTGGAAGAAACGCTGGCGAAGGGCGGCGTCGCCATCATGCGCCACGAGACGCCCAAGGCAGTGCTGCTCTCCTACGAAGAATTCGACGCGCTGGTCCACCCGCGAACGGATACGCTCGCGGAACTCGAAGCCGAGTTCGACCGTTGGCTCGATCGGCAGCAGTCGCCCAAGGCACGCAAGGCGCTCGATGCAGCCTTCGCAGCCACGCCGAAAGACCTGGGCGCGGCGGCGGTGCGCGCAGCCAAAGCCAAGAAACGCAAGCAGGCCGGAACCTGACCGTGCCGAAGCCCCGCATGCTGGTACTCGCCGGCGTCAACGGGGCCGGCAAGAGCAGCATCGGCGGCGCGGCGATCCGCGCGGCCGGCGCGGATTACTTCAACCCCGACGAGGTGGCCGCCCGGCTGCGCGCGCTCCACAAGGATTGGTCGCAACGCGAAGCCAACGCGGCCGCCTGGAGCCAGGGCGTGCGGTTGCTCACCCGCGCCATCGAGCGGAAACTGGACTACGCGTTCGAGACCACGCTCGGTGGGCGGACCATCTGCGGGCTGCTGGCACGCGCGGCGGCGAGCGGGTTCAGGCTTCGCGTTTGGTTTGTGGGACTCTCGTCACCGGAGATGCACCTGGAACGGGTGCGCGCGCGCGTGGCCGCGGGCGGCCACGATATCCCCGAAGAAGACATCCGCCGCCGCTTCGACGACAGCAGGCTTCACCTGATACAGCTCTTGCCTGCGATTCACGAACTGCGCGTGTACGACAATTCCCTGACCGGCGATCCCGCGCGAGGCCATGCCCCGCGACCGAGACTCGTGCTGCATTGGAAGGCCGGGCGCATTCGTGGGCCGAAGGATTTGACGCACACACCGGCCTGGGCGCGTTCCATCGTGGCCGCGGCACGGAAACTGCGAACCTGAATGCCGCGTGCGGCTACCGCGGCCGGTAGGTCTTCAACTGCGTGGACGCGGCGAGAATTTTCGCGCGGCGTTCGTGCGTCGTGGCCAGGCCCAGGCCGTACAACTGCACCAGCATGTTGCCGAGCACCGTCGCCTCGGCGGGGCCCGCGACGACCTCGCGCTTCGTCGCGTCGGCGGTCAACTGGCAGAGCAGTTCGTTCTGGCTCCCGCCGCCGATCACGCTGATCTGCTTGAACGTGCGTTTCCCTTCCGCCTCCATGATCTCCAGGCACTGCCGGTAGGCGTCCGCGAGCCCGTTCAGCACCGCGCGGATCACTTCACCGTCGCTCTGCGGAACCTTTTCGCCCTGCGCGGAGTACCAGTGCTGCACGCGCTTCGGCATCGGGTCGTCCGGCGTGCCGGGCGGATAGAAGCGCTTGTCGTCCACGTCGAGCGGCTTCGCAGGCGCGGGCGCTTCGGCGGCCAGCTTCGCCAGCGTGGCGTAATCGTAGGCGCGCCCTTCGGCCTCGAAGGCCGCGCGGCACTGCTGCACCACCCACAGGCCCATGATGTTGCGGAGCGGGCGGTAGCGCCCGTCCCAGGCGACCTCGTTGCTCATCGTCTTGCCGTCGGTGCGTTCGCCCACCACCGGCGCGGCGCTCACGAAGCCCATCAGCGACCACGTGCCGGAACTGATGAAGCAGGCCTGTTCGGGATCGGCGGGCATCGCGGCCACGGCGCTGCCGGTATCGTGGCTGGCGGGCAGAACGATCTTCGGCGGCGCGCCCTTGCAGCCCAGTTCGCGCGCCAGCGCTTCGGTCAGCGGTCCCAGGATCGCGCCGGGCTTGGTGGGCGGCAGCATCAGCGCGTCCGGAATCCCGAGCTGCCGCATCAGGCCGGCGTCCCATTCGGGCCGGCCGAGCATCAGCATCTGGGTCGTGCTGGCGTTGGTCAGTTCGTTCACCTTCACGCCGCTCAGCGCGTAATGCAGGTAGTCGGGAATCGTGAGCACCGTGGCGGCCTTCGCAAAGCCGGCGGGGTTGTCGCGCTTTTCCGCGTAGAGCTGGTAGACGGAATTGAAGACCATCGTGCGGATGCCGGTGCGGCGGAAGAAATCGAGCTGCGGGAAGCGCTTCTGGATTTCCTCCGCGACGCCTTCGTTGCGCGGGTCGCGGTACATGTGCGGGTCGTCGAGGGCCCGGCCGTCGGCGCCGAGAAGCACGTAATCGACGCCCCACGCGTCCACGCCGATGCTCGCGATGGCATCGTAGCGCGCGAAGGCGCGGCGCAGGCCTTCCTTGATGCCGCCCAGAATCTCGCCGATGTTCCAGAACAGCGCGCCGCCCCGGTCGTAGTTGGCGGACCTGAAGCGGTGCATCTCCTCGAGCGCCAGCGTCTCGCCGTCCAGCGAGCCCACCATCACCCGCCCGCTTTCGGCGCCCATATCGACGCCGACGATGCGTGTCGTGCTCCCCATGGCTCCTCCCGCGTTCACCCACACAGACGGCATGCATGTTCTTCGCGAACGGTGCGCGGGCAAGGCCAATTCGCCGCGGGCCGCGCGCCGGCGTGTTACACCGGGCTCACTGTAACAGCGCGGCTACAGGCCCAGGCCGCTCTTCAGGAATGCGAAGCCGCGCCGCGCGTACGCTTCGCCGTCGGGGCAAACGTTATGGAACATCGCGCGCTCGTACGCGAAATCGCCGATCGAGGAATTGTACGTCTCGAGCATCAGCAATCCGTCGAATCCGGTCGCGCGCAGCGCGGCGAAGATTTCGGGCCAGGGCACCAGGCCGCCGCCCGGGCAGCCGCGGTCGTTCTCGCAGGCATGCAGGCACCACAGCTTGTCCTTCAAGAGCCGGATGCCGGCGCCGTAGTCGCGGATCTCGGTCGCGAGGTGGTACGTGTCGAGCACCACGCGGCAGTTGGGATGCGCGACGGCCTCGAGCACGCGCGCAGCCTGTTCGGGCGTGTTGATCAGGTGCGTGCGGAAATGGCTCATCGGTTCGAACGCCAGGACCACGCCGCGGCGCTGCGCGTGCTCGGAGAGTTCGCGCAAAGCGTCCACGACGCGGCGGAACTCGTCCGGCGGCGGGCGGCGCTTCTTCACGTCGCCCGTGCGCCCGTACATGTTGCCCGTGTAGGCGACCGCGCCAGTCTCCGCGCAGGCGTCGATCCAACGCTTATGCCAGGCGATGCCGCGCGCGCGCATTTCGGGGTTATCACTCGACGCGTCGCAGCCTTCGGGCCAGGCGCCGCCGGGGCTGAGCGTCAGCGAGAGCCCCAGGGCCTCGGCCCGCGCGCGCGTCTCCTTAAAGGAGAAGCGGACGTCGTCGCCGACGGCGATCTCGAAGGCGCCGGCGCCGAGCGCCTTGCACCGGTCAAGGATCGGGAGCGCCGCGTCCGACCAGCGCTCGGTAAAGAGGTAGCAGTGAACGCCGAGCCTCATGCGCCGCCGCCTTGCCCGGCGCCCCAGGGCCAGTGGCGGGCCAGCCACGCGCGGCTTTCGCGCATCGAACCGAGCGGGTCCGCGCAGCCCGGGTCCTGTTCGACGACGACCCAGCGGAGGTTCGGAAGTTCGCGCGCGGCGGCCAGCTGTGCTTCGAGCGGGATATCGCCGCGCCCGAGCGTCTCGGAGACCTTGCCCTTGAAGTCGCGCAGATGCAGGACGCCGATGCGCGCGGCGTGCTCGCGCATGAACGCGAGGCTATCCACGCCCGCGAACCAGACCCAGCCGACATCGGCGCAGAGGCTCACGCAGGCGGGATCGAGGCCTTCGAGCAGGAGGTCCATGCCTGTCTTCGCGCCCTCGACGTTCAGGAATTCGAAGTCGTGGTTGTGGTAGTGCAGGCGCAGGCCCGCGTCGCGCAGGGCGCGGCCGGTCGCGTTCAGCGACGCGGCGGCTTCGCGGTAGGCGGCGGGCGTGCGCACGTGCCAATCGAGCAGGCCGGAGGAGATGACGTCTTCGCAACCGCAGGCGCGCAACTGCGGAATCAGGGTGGCCAGGTCCTGCAACTGCTTCGGGACGACGTGGTGCCCGAGCATCCTCAGGCCCGAACCGCGCAGCAGGTCCGGCGCGGGGGCCAGGTCCACCAGACCTTCGACGGCGCCGTAGCCGGCGTCGCGCAGGCCGGAAAGGATCGCGGGCAGATCGGCGGCGGACGCGCGGCGGTCGCCGAAGACCCAGAGTTCGATGCCGAGGTCGCCGAGCATCATGGAAGCCTCCCGCCGGGAGCATACCACGGCGAGCGCGGAATCTCCTGCTGCCAAGCGCGCGCGTTGGCTTATACTGCGGGCGCCTTTCCAACCGACACAGTTGCCGGAGCCGCGCATGGAATCCACGTACGTGATCTTTCCCCGCGTCAACGAAGTGAAGGTCGAACGCGAGGACCTCGACACTTCCGCGCTCAAGCCGATGGAAGCGATCATCCGCAACGAGACCAGCATCATCAGCACGGGCACCGAGTCCGCGCGGCTGACGGGCCAGGAGGCGAACCAGACCTTCCCCACCCGCCCCGGCTACGGCTGCATCGGGCGCATCGTCGAAAAGGGCGCGGGCATCACCGACTTCAAGATCGGCGACCGCGTCTTCTACGCCGGCAAGCACGCAAGCGTGAACCGCTTCACGCACCGGCAGGACCACCAGTGGGGCTGGCTGTACCCCGCGCGCGAGGACGTCGATCCCGTGGACGGTTCGATGGTCTGCATGGCCGCGATCGCGATGACCGCGCCCATCGTCACGGAACTCGACCCGGGCGACACCGTGGCCGTCTTCGGGCTGGGGCTGGTCGGCGCGCTGGCCGCGCAGCTCTACAAGATTCAGGGCGCGCGCGTGATCGGGCTCGACCCGGTGCGTTCGCGCTGCGACCTCGCCCGGCGCCTGGGGATTCCGCACGTACTGGAGGTTCCTTCCGAGAAGCAGGCCGAGGCCGTGAAGGAACTGACCGGCGGCACGGGCGCGCACGTCGCCGTGGACGCGGTGGGGCATTCGAAGGTGATCGAGACCTGCGTGGCTGCCGCCGCGCGGCTCGGGCAGGTGATCCTGCTCGGCACGCCGCGCGCGCCCGTGGAGATGAACGTCTCCCCGCTGCTCCGCGCGATCCACACCAACGGGCTGGTCGTGCGCGGCGCTCACATGTGGCGCATGGAACACAACGACCTGAAGATGGTCAAGAAGACCGTCGCGTGGACGACGCGCCTGATGTTCGAATACATCGCCGACGGGCGCTTGAACGTCCGCAACCTCGTCAGCCACACGATCCGCCCCGAAGACGTGCCGTCCGCCTACGAAGGCCTGATCCACAGAAAGAACGAGTACACCGCCGTCGTGATCGACTGGCGTTAGCGCCCGGCGATCAGCGCGTCGATCTTCGCGGCCGCGGCCCGCACGCGGGCCTCAAGCGTTCCGCGGACGATCTCGAAGGGCCGTGCATCCTTTTTGAGTTCTTCCAGAAACGTCTCGTGCATCCACGCGCGGATGGCTTCGCCGTCGCGTGTGCCGTCCTGGACGAAAGGCGTGGCCACGTCGCCGACGAGGTACAAATCCGGGTGGCGGTGCGCGCGCGCGATCGCTTCGACCTCCGCGCTGGGTTCGCCCATGTATCGGCGGTGCCAGATGGCCGTCGCGAAGGCGTCGGTATCGCAGATCAGCACGCGCCGGGCCTCGCGCGCCCGCGCGTCCTCGCGTTCGCATTGCGTGCGCGCGATCTTCACGAAATCCTGGGTGGTCCAGCGGTACGCGCCGTCCCGGGCGAGCATCTCCTCGCTCAGTTCGCGGCCGTACTCGGGCACCCAGCAAGTCCGATAGTGCTCCGCCAGGGCCTTCGCGAGCGTCGTCTTGCCCGTCGATTCGGCGCCCACGAGGCAGACGCGCAGAGCGTAGTAGCCGCGCGCGGGGCCTTCGAGAAAGTCCCAATGCGCGAGCGGACGGGCGCGGATGAGCGTCCCCGAGACCGGGACGGTCTTGCGTTCGGGGTCCACCGGCACGTGCCGGCAGCCGAGAAATTCCGCGTAGCGATCGCCGTAGGCTTCGGAGGTAAAGACGGCGTCGGGCGCGCCGCCCAGCAGCGCGCGGGTGCGTTCGGCCCAGCCGGCGGAATCTTCGCCGTCCAAATCGTCGGGCGTGACCAGCACGGTCGCGTTCGGGAAGCGTTCGCGCAGCCACCCGGCGCGCAGCATGCCATCGGGGGACTGGCCGGGCTTTGCGCAGACGATGACGGTCAGTTCCGTGCAGCCGCGTTCGGCCGTTTCGATGAGATGGAAGTGCCCGCGGTGCGGCGGGTAGAACTTGCCGATCACCGCTCCTCGCGTCGCCACCGCGCGCCTCCGCACAGCACCCGCGGCGGAACGATCCGCCGCAGGCGCCATGGTAACGCCCGGTGACCCGGCGTCCCGGAGTTTTCCCGCGCGGCTTACTTACCGGGCGCGGCCGGAGCGGGCTTGTGCTTGTAGATCAGGATCTTCTTGCCCATCGGGCCGTCGCACGCGAAGAGGATCACGCCGTAGTTGGAGATCGGCGTGGCCATGCCGGTGCAGTACGAGTACGGCCAGTTGGTGCGGTCCAGCGGATACCATTCGTCCTTCTTGGCGTTGTAGGCGATGGCCTTCTCGGCGTTGATCGCGATCAGTTCGCCGGAGGTGGGATCGCAGGTCAGCACGGCCGCGCTGACGGCCAGTTGCATCGGGCATTCTTTGATCTCGGCGGTCTTGCCGTCGGGCGTCAGTTTGTACAAGGCGCCACTGCCGTTGCCGCCGCCAAAGTAGACGGCCTTGTGGACCGGGTTGTAGACCGCCATGTTGTGGTAAGGCCCGCACTTGAACTTATCGCCCAGAGATTTCCAGTTGTTCGTGTCCTCGCTGTATTGATAGACCGTGCCGCCCAGAAAACGGATCAGGCTGCGCATCTCGGGGAAATACACCATCGAGGTGCCGTGCCCGAGCGGCGCGCCGTTGATGAGCGGCAGCTTGGTCCACTCGTTCTTCTCGATGTCGAGCCTGTAGACCATGTTGGTATGGCTGGGATGGTGAAAGAAGATGCCGCGCGCTTCGTCCATCGCGTTGTTCTGGTACGCGTGGAACCAACTCAGCGGCTTGGCCCATTCGGGCGTGGGCTCGACCTTCCACTGCCCGGTGGCCTCGTCCAGCGTCACGTAGCGCGGCGGCGGCGTCAGGTGGCCCTGTCCGATGAAGTGCAGTTTATGGTGCCGGGCATCCCAGGTGGCACGGTCCGTGTACCCGAGCACCGTGCCGGCGGCGCCCATCTTGATCAGGCTTTCGTCCCAGCCCTTGGTGTTCCATTCGGCCCACGCCCCCGGCTGAAGACCCTTTGCGATGCGCGCCAATTCCGAGTTGAGTT
Source organism: Planctomycetota bacterium (assembly GCA_026184295.1). Taxonomy (GTDB): domain Bacteria; phylum Planctomycetota; class SZUA-567; order H5-PLA8; family H5-PLA8; genus JACQFI01. The sequence goes on along the minus strand of JAHCJK010000010.1, from coordinate 51,422 downwards.
CTTTAGGTTGCTCGGCCGCCGCAGCCAAGGCCCCGGCCGCCAGCAGCCCGACGAACACGATCCTGGTTGCCTGCACAATTCGCGCCATGAATGATGCTCCTTGTCCTTGATCCTTGCTGCGGCTGTAACGACGCTCCCGCCTGACCCCGGTACAGTACCCCGACCAAAATGTGCTTTATTGAAATCGAGCGGAATGTTCGAAGAAAACGGCACACACAAACTCAACCAATAATACAGGTAGCACGTATAAATCACTTTTCATTAAAGACGCTGGGTGTACTTTGTGCAACGAAACCAAAGGAGCGCGTGCGACCTTGGCCGCTTTTCAAGAAGAGACCCAGCGCGTGAAGGACCACCTGCGCGCTGCGATTCTGCGCGCGGAACTGCCCGAGGGTACGCCGCTCCACGAGTCCGAGATTCGGGCGGAGACAGGCGCTTCGGTGCGCGCGGTCAAGCTCGCCTTGCAGGAACTCGCGCGCGAAGGCCTGCTCCGCCGCAAGCGCAACGCGGGCACGCGCGTCGCGGAAAAGCTGCCCAGCGTGATCTGCGCGGTGCTCCCGCCGGTGCGTTCGGTGGCGGTGATGAGTTCGCTCGACGAACGCCCGTTCCAGCAGCAGCCGTATCTCTTGAAGATACTTTCGGGGCTGCGCGAAAAACTGAGCCCGCCGGCGCAGTTCACGATGGTGCTGAATCCGGTCGAAAAGCAGAAGAGCCTGGACGATCTGCCCTCGTTCAACGTGGAGGCCCTCAAGCGCAGCGTCCAGGGCGTGATCTCGGTCGAACTGAGCAACGTTCAGGGGCTCAACCAGGTGATCCAGGCGGGCCTGCCGGTCGTGGCGATCGACTACGCCTCGCCCGAAGCGCTCTTCGACATCGCCTGCGTGGACCATGCGCACGCCGGCTTCCTGATCACGCATCACCTGGTCGAAATGGGGCATCGCAAGATCGCTTTCCTGGGCGAGTTGCCGTCCAGGCACAGCACCGATCCGACCTGGCAGGAACGCCACACCGGCTACCTGCGCGCGATGGCCGCGGTGGGCGGCGAGTCGCCGCGCAGTTGGAACCTGTGCGGGATGCGCTCGGCCGGCCACCTGCGGGAGCGCATGCCTGAATTCCATCGCACGCACCAGCCGACCGCGTACGTCGCGGCCGACGGGACCCTGGCCATGGAAGCGGCCGGCATCCTGGAAGGCCTGGGCGTTTCGGTCCCGCGCGAGGTCAGCGTGGCCAGCATGGACAACGCGGTGCCATCGTGGGGCAAACTGCGGCTCACGCGAATCTTCGTGGAATATGAGGACCTGGGGCGTCTGGCGCTGCGCGTGCTGGCCAGCCGGCTGGCCTGCCGGCCCATGCCGCCCATGCGCGCGGTCCTGCAAGGACGGGTGACAGCAGGTGATACAGCACTGCCGCCGCCCGAGGCGTAGCCCAGCGCCGGCGTACACCTTCCGACCTTTTTAAAACGACGGAATCCCAACGCGGCATTAAAGTTGGCGCAGCGTACGTCATACCCTTACGATTCATCGGATAGCGTGAATCCGAGGTGCCCTTCATGAGCTGCGAATTCAACGGTCCGAACCCCAGCCGGCGCTCCTTTATGGCGCTCTTTGCCGGCCTGGCGGCGAACGGGCTCTTCTGGTCGCGCAGCCACGCCGGATCGTGCGGCGCTCCGCCCAAGGCCAAGCCGCAGCAGTGGTCGGGCGGGGAAAGCTTCCCGCCGCTGCCGCTCCCGGCCACGCCGCTCCGCCGCAGCGAGAAGAAACGCCCGCCCGCGCCTCCGGCTGAGTCGAGCAGGATCAGGTACGGCAAGATGGTCGAAGGGACGGTTTGACAGGAGCGGGAAGTTCATGTACCGCGACTGGACGACCGACCCCGCGGACGTCCAGAGCCTGATGAACGAGGTCAAGAAGTCGCTCTCGCTCGATTACCGCGGCGTGAATACCGAACTCGCCAAGTTCTCCTGGGACCCGGCCGAGACGCCCATCCTGTATCTGACCGGGCACGAAGGCTTCGAATTCGACGAAGAGCTGCGCAAGAAGCTGCGCTGGTTCCTGCAGGACGGCGGAACGCTGCTCGGCGATGCCTGCTGCGGGCGAAAGGAATACCGCGAGAGCTTCCTGCGCGAGATGAACGCGATCTTTCCCAAGCATAAGATGGAACGGGTGCCGATGGACCACCCGCTGCTGACGAGCTTCCACAAGATCGAAGAAGTGAACTTCATCGGCGAGGACCAGAAAGCGTTCGCCGGCGCGCCGTACCTCGAATCGGTCCACATCGGCTGCCGCGCGGCGGTGATCTTCACGCCGTACGACCTGAGCTGCGGTTGGGACGGGCACCGCCACGACCAGGGCCGCCGCGTCTGGTCCGACAAGACCGGCCCCGCCGACGCCGTGAAACTGGGCGTGAACGCGGTCGCCTACTGCCTGGCCAGCTACCAGCAGGGCAAGCAGCTCGCGATCAGCAAGCGCTACCACGAAGAGCACGCGGCCAACGACGAGAAGTTCGTCTTCGGGCAGGTCGTGCACGGCGGCGACTGGGATCCCGATCCCGACGGCGCCGCGAACCTGCTCAAGTACGTCGCGGCCAACACCGCGCTGGACGTGAAGTTCAAGAAGGCCGCCATCGACCTCTCGAAGCTCGAAACCTTCCAGCATCCGATCCTGTACATGAGCGGGCACAACGACTTCGTCTTCAAGGACGAGGAAGTCGCGACGCTGCGCAAGTACCTCTCGAACGGCGGCATGCTCTTCGCCGACGCCTGCTGCGGGCGCAAGGCCTTCGACGCGGCGTTCCGGCGCGAGATCGCCCGCGTGCTGCCGGGCGCGAAGCTCGACCGGCTGCCCGCCGATTCGCCCGTGTACAAGGCCACCGGCACGCCCATCGCCAAGGCGGAATTCACGCCGCGCCTGAAGCAGGACCACCCCGACTGGACCGAGCCGCGCCTGGAAGGCATCACGCTCAACGGCATCGTCGGCGTCATCTACTCGCCCATCGACATCGGCTGCGCGTGGGAAGACGCCGAACATCCGTACGGCCTCGGCTACGAAAAGAAGACCGGCCTGCGTCTCGGCGCGAGCGTGCTGCTCTACGCGATGACGCACTGAACTCCGCGGGCGCAAGGTGGCGGAGCCAAACCGCGGACCGTCAGGGCCCCCATGGTTCTTTCGTGCCGGCGTATTTGCCACAAGGCGCACAAACCGGTCTTTCCCAGTTCACATTTCACTGGTATTGTGTAACATCCGGTCTGGCAAGGGGCTAATAGGTGTCCCACGACGAAGCCATCATCTTTGAAATGGGCTTGTACCAGGCGGCCTTGCCGACGCGGCTGCGGTATGCGGACATCCACTTCTGGTTCGAGACGCGCGAGATCGAGGGCCAGGCGCGCACGCGGATGGGGCTGACGTCGTACGCAATGCGTCTGCTCGACGACGTCTTCCGGCTGGAATGGCGGGTCACGGTCGGGCAGCAGGTCGCGGAAGCCGAGGCGCTCGGCGAGATCGAGAGCACCAAGGCCAGTTCCGAGCTGTACGCGCCGATGTCGGGCAAACTGTACGATTTCAACACCGCGATGGTCGAAAAGCCCGCGCAGATCGGGGTCGATCCCTATGCCCATTGGCTCCTGGAATTCGAAGGGCGGCCCGCGACATCCCTAAATGCCGAAGAATACCGCGCGTTCCTGGCCGAAGGCTGGGAGGAGACGCAGAAACTGCTAAAAGGGCAGATGTAATCGAATGATTGAGGTGAAGAAAAGCACGGCTTTTCACGTTACGAAGGCCAGAGTCGGGGTACACACTAGAGGAATATCATCCGTATACGTAGTAAATCGCTGGGCGCTCGAACTCCTTGGGTAACCAGGGGTTGCTTTACAAGCTTTCGTCCCGGAGCGAGACCATGACGCAGGCCGCCACCTCCCCCGTCCGCGTGATTCTGGTGGGCGGGTTCCTGGGCGCGGGCAAGACCACCCTGCTGCGGCAAGCGGGGCGGGCCTTGGCCGCGCAAGGCAAGCGCGTCGGCATCGTCACCAACGACCAGGCGCAGAACCTCGTCGATACCGAACTGCTCCGCCGAGAAGGCTTCGGCGTCGAGGAAGTCGCGGGCGGGTGCTTCTGCTGCCGCTTCAGCGACCTGCTCGGGTCTTCCAAGCGTTTGCTCGAATCGTACAAGCCCGACGTGCTGCTCTGCGAACCCGTGGGCAGTTGCACCGACCTGGCCGCCACCGTCCTGCGCCCGATGCAGCAGTTCCTGAAGGGCCGCCTGGACGTCGCGCCGTACTCGGTGCTCGTCGATCCCCAGCGCCTCAAGCAAATGCTCGAACAGGGCAAACGCAGCCCGCTCTCCGACAAAGTTCTGTACATCTACAACAAGCAGCTCGAAGAAGCCGACCTGATCGTGCTCAACAAGGTCGACGCGCTGCCGGCGGAAGCATTCGAGGCGCTGCGCAAGCGCCTGAGCGACGCCTTCCCGCGCGCGAACGTGCTGGCGCTCTCGGCGCTGAACGAACAGGGCCTCGGCGCGTGGCTCGACGCCGTCCACATGCAGGCGCCGGCCGGGCAGCGCAGCATCCACGTGAATTACGACGTGTACGCCGAAGGCGAAGCGGAACTCGGCTGGCTGAACGCCGCCGTGCGCCTGCGCGCGGCCAATCCCGTCGCGTGGAAACCGGTCGCGCTGGACCTGCTCAAGGCGCTCAAGGATGCCTTCCACGAACGCAGCGCCGAGGTCGCGCACGTCAAGCTCTCGCTCACCGCGCCCGGCCACGCGCTGACCGGCAACCTGACCAGCACGAGCGGGCATCCGTTCCTGATGGTGCAGGGCACCGCCGAAGCGCCCTCCACCGAAGCCCTGCTGATCCTGAACGCGAGAGTGCAGACGACGCCGGAGGCGCTCCGCGAGGCCGTCGAGGCGACCCTGGAAACCGGGCTGCCGCGCCGGCTGCTGAAGGAGATCGAACGGCTCGACTGCTTCAGCCCGTCGCGCCCGGTGCCCGAACACCACGTGCCGCCGCCGGAACCGTGCAACGTCGGCGCCGAAAATCCGTGCGGAATCATTCGCGACATCTTCAAACCGAAGAAGAAGCAGGCGAACGCGTAAGGCGCCTGGAGAACCTATGGGACTGCTGGCCACCTTCCTGCCGGGAACCGCGCTCGCCAAGCGCGACGCCGTGGTCGTGCTTTCGCGCATCCCGCCCGAAGAACCCGCGCTGCAGGCCGAGCGCGACGCCCTGGCCGCCGGACTGGCCGCTGCGGGCGTCGCTTTTCAGGAAGTCGAATCGATCTACGACATCCAGGCCGAAGACGGCGACGTGCAGCGCCTGCGCGAAATCGACGGCGACCTGGTCTTTCTCGGCTGGCACTTTCCGCGCGCGATCAAATGGATCCTCGCGCGGCACGATCTGGAAGTGAACGGCGCGACGCGCAAGCTCCACTGCCTTGACGCGCGCGGCGTAAAGACGCCCGACGCCGTCCAGAAGGTGAAGGACATCCTGGCCGGCACGGCCAGCGCCGAAGTCAAGCCGCCCCCGCAGGCGCAGGGCATCGGGCAGTCCAAGCCGGCGCTCGCGCAGTTGAGCATCGAACAGCGCGCCGCGCTCGGCGAGGCCGAACTCGCGCCGCCCGCCAACGCGGAACTCTCGCCGCGCTGGTATCCGGTCATCGACTACGACAAGTGCACGAACTGCATGGACTGCATGGATTTTTGCCTCTTCGGCGTCTACGGCGTCGATCACGCGGGCACGCTGCGCACGGTCCAGCAGGACCAGTGCCGGCAAGACTGCCCGGCCTGCGCGCGCGTCTGCCCCGTCGGCGCGATCATCTTTCCCAAGTACCCGACGAACCAGTCGATCGCCGGCAGCGACCAGGAAGGCGACCGCGGCAACATCAAGCTGGACCTCTCCAAGATTTTCGGCAAGCCCAAGGCGCGCCACCAGGCGGCCCTCGAACGCGACCGCGAACTGATCAAGGCCGGCCGCCGGCCCGCCAGCGCGGACAAGGTCGAGAAGCTCGCGGAAGAGTTTGAGAAGATGGACATCTGAACACAGGGGTCAGGGTACAGGGATCAGGGACCAGGGAACGGAACGGATAGAACGGCATGGCGCAGGAAACGAACAGTGCTCCTTCAACGCAGGCGCCGGCCACGGCGCTCGCGCCCCGCCCTGCCCCGCGCATTCCGCCGCTGGATAACGCGCCGCGTTCCTTTCTAAAAGAACAGGTCCTGCTCGCGCGGCTCGGCTGGCGCGCGGCGACGAGCCTTTCCATGCGCGCGGCCTGGAAAGCGGCGTACCTCTACGCGTTCAAAGGCATGCTGGCGGTCAACGCCTACAAGCGCCGCCAGAAGCGCGGGGAACTTTATCCGCCCTTCATGTTCATCGCGCTCACCAACACCTGCAACCTGCGCTGCCACGGCTGCTGGGTCGAAAAAGAAGGCACCGCGCATTACCTCACGCCCGAGGACATCGACCGCATCATCGTCACCGGCAAGAAGCAGAAGGCGTACTACTACACGCTGCTCGGCGGCGAGCCGTTCATGTACAAGGGGCTCTTCGAGATCTTCGAACGCCACAAGGACTGCTACTTCCAGGTCATCACCAACGGGATGTTCTTCAGCGACGAAAACGTCCGCAAGCTGAAGGCCTGCGGGAACGTCACGCCGCTGATCAGCCTCGACGGCTGGAAGGACCAGAACGACCTGCGCCGCGGCAAGGGCGTCTTCGAAGCCGCCGAGAAGGGCCTGGAGCGCCTCAAAAAAGCCGGCGTGCTCTTCGGCATCGCCTGCACGGCCACCGGGCCGAACATGGAAGACGTGATGTCCGACGCCTTCGTCGAACACTTCATCCAGAAGGGCGCGCTGTACATCTGGTACTACGTCTACCGGCCGATGGGCAGCGAGATGCACGACGAATACTGCGTCGCGCAGGAACAGCTCGTCTGGTTCCGCAAGCGCCTGCTCGAAATGCGCCGCAAGCATCCCATGTTCATCATCGACACGTACTGGACGGCCAAAGGCGAAGCCTTCTGCCCCGCGGCGGTCGGACTGGGCTACCACATCGGCCCGCAGGGCAGCATCGAGATCTGCCCGGCGCTCTCGTTTGCCAAGGACACCGTGCGCGACCGCGGCGGCGACCTGTACGCGACGATCAACGAATCGAACTACCTGCGCGGCTTCACGAAGTTCGTGAAGGAACGGACCAAGGGCTGCGTGATCCTCGAGTACCCGCAGCAGCTCCACGAATACATCCGCGAGTCGGGCGCGCAGGATTACAGCGGGCGCGGCACGGCCTTTAAGGAACTGAACGCGATCGTCCCGCGCCACAGCCAGCACATGCCGAACCACGAAATCCCCGAGGACTTCTGGTTCTACCGCTTCCTCAAGAGCCAGGTCTTTTTCGGCATGGGTGCGATGTGAGGAGGCCGCGCGCGTGAGCCCTCTGCACACCGCTCTGGCCCGCGCCCGCGAGGCGCTGAACGCCGCGCGCCATCCCGACGGCTACTGGGAAGGCCGCCTGGCCTCCTCGCCGCTCGCCACCGCCGTCTGCCTGTGCGCGCTCGCCGATGAAAAAGACGCCAAGATCGACGCCGCCTCCGCCGCCGCGTACCTGCGCAAGACGCAGAACGCCGACGGCGGCTGGGGCGATACGGAGATCAGCAAGAGCAACATCGCCGCGACGCTGCTGGTGCTGTGCGCGAATGCCAAATGGGAGAATTCCGAACCGGGATTTCCCAAGGATAACCTTCATCACGGCGCTCAATCCAAAATCCAAAATCCAAAATCGGAATTGCTCGCTCCCGACGCCTTGCGCCGCGCCGAAGCCTACGTCTCCGCGCTGGGCGGCCTCAAAGACGGCTTGAAGAAGGTGTACGGCAAGGACCTGACCTTTCAGGTGCCCATCCGCATGACCGCGGCCTACGCGGGCCTGCGCATCGGAGACGGCCCGCGCGCCGAATGGCGCGACGTGGACGCGCTGCCGTTCGAACTCGCCCTGGCCCCGCGCGGCCTGATGGGCGCGCTGCGGCTACCGGTCGTCAGCTACGCGCTCCCGGCGCTCGTTTGCGTGGGGCTCTCACGGCACGCGCAACGGCCCTCGTGGTTCCTGCCGCTGCGCTGGTACCGCGCATCGATCGCCGCCCGCGCGCTGGAAGCGATCCTGAAGATGCAGCCGCAAAGCGGCGGCTTCCTGGAAGCGACGCCGATCACCGCCTTCTGCCTGATGGGCCTGAAATCCGCCGGGCGCGGAGACCATCCCGTCGCCTCGAACGCGCGGCGCTTCATCGCAGACTCACAGCGCGCCGACGGCGCCTGGCCCGTCGAAGTGAACCTCTCGGTCTGGAACACCACGCGCGCGATCGATCTCGCCGGCGCGGCCTCGGACCGTTCGACCGAATGGCTGCTCGGGCAGCAGGTGCGCCACGCCCACGCGTACACCGATTCGGCCCCCGGCGGCTGGGGCTGGAACCACTTCGACGGCAGCGTGCCCGACGCCGACGACACCTCCGGCGCGATCCTGGCCCTGCGGCGCTCCGGCGTGCCGGCGTCCCACGCGTCGATGCAGGACGCGAAGCAGTGGCTCTACGGCCTGCAGAACCGCGACGGCGGCTGGCCGACCTTCTGCCGCGGCTGGCAGAAACTCCCCTTCGACCGCAGCGCGCCCGACCTGACCGCTCACGCTCTGCGCGCGCTGTGCGATCTGAACGAAAAGAACGCCCCCGCCTACAAGGCCGGCTGGGCGTACCTCCAGCAGGCGCAGCGCAAGGACGGCGCCTTCGCGCCGCTCTGGTTCGGCTGCGAGACCGAAGCCACCGAAACGAATCTGACCTACGGCACGACGCACGTCCTCTTCGCCTGCGCGGCCGACGCGCCCAGCGGCAAGACGGTGCGCGCCCCCGCGCTGACCTGGCTGCGCAGCATTCAGAACCCCGACGGCGGTTTCGGCGGCTGCAAGGGCGCGCCCACCACGGCCGAAGAGACCGGCCTGGCCCTGCGCGCGCTGGCGCTGAACGGCGCGGAACCCGGCGACACGGCGTGCGCCCGGGCCGCCCAGTGGCTGATCGAACATCAGCGCGCCGACGGCTCGTGGGCGCCGGCGCCGATCGGTTTTTATTTCGCGGTGCTGTGGTACTACGAAGAACTCTATCCGCTCTACTACGCGCTGGGAGGGCTGGCCGCGTGGGCCGGCCTCCAGGGCGCTGCGATGGAACGGGGGTCGCCCAGCCGCGCGCGGCTGGAACCCGTCGCGCAGGCGTGACGCAACGTCCGGCCGATGGCTGGAGGATACCGATGGCAGCGATGAATCCGGCGGAACACCCCAACCGTTCGCCCCAGGCCGAACCTCTGGCCGGCGCGGACGCGGCCCTGCATGCGGGGCAGGTGACGGAGATCAACCGCAACCCCAAGCAAGGGACGATGGAAGCGCGCGCGCCGCTCGCCTACCAGCACGAAGAATGGCGGCCCGCCGGCGACCACTTCAAGGGCATTCCCGACACGAAGGAAGAACGCGAGCGCATCCGCAAGGCCGCCGCCGACGTCGCGAAGGGTTTCCCGCGCAACCGCCCGCCGAACAAGGGCGCGCTGCAGAAGGCCGCCGAGGATCTGCTCAAGCCGCTCGGCTACGGCACGCCGTACATCGGCTTCGCGATGGTGATGCTGAACAACGAATACTGGCGCGACGAATTCGCCGCGATTCCCTTCGAGAAACGCCTCTTCTCGATGCCGCACTGCCTCAAGCAGGCCGAAAACTGCACCGCCAAGCTCGACGAAGTGCAGCTTCACTGCAACGGCTGCGGCCTCTGCTCGCTCGCCGACTTCGACCAGATCGGCAAGCGCATGGGCTACAACGTCCTGATCGCCGAAGGCACGCCGGTCGTGCTCAAACTCATCGCCACCGGCGAAGTGGAAGGCATCCTCGGCGTCGCCTGCCTGAACGTGCTCGAGAAGGCCTTCGACAAGGTCCTGCAACTCGGCATGCCGGCCATCGCGATCCCGCTGCTGCGCGACACCTGCCACAACACCGAAGTGGACATCGACTGGGTCTACCAGGCGCTCGGCTACCAGAAGGTGGACGCGGCCGCGAAGCGCACGCGCAGCTTCGTGCCGCTGCTGCGCGGCGTCGTGCACGACTTCGACCCGAAGCCCCTCGAACAGCTCACGCCGTACGAACGCAAGGCCCTGCCCGCGGGCGACAAGGTGGCCGAGACCGAGAAGATTTCGGTCGCGTGGATGCGCAAGGGCGGCAAGCGCTTCCGCCCGTTCCTGACGCAGGCCGCGTGGCAGGCGCTGACCGACCGCGACGAGATACCGCAGGACGTGAAGCGCGTCGCGGCGGCGATGGAGTACTTCCACAAGGCCTCGCTGATCCACGACGACATCGAGGACGACGACGATTTCCGCTACGGCACGGAGACGCTCCACAAGAGCCACTCGGTGCCGGTGGCGATCAACATCGGCGACTACCTGCTCGGCCGCGGCTACAAGATCATCGCCGACGAGATGCCGCGCATCGGCGCCGAGAAGGCCGCCAAGATTCTGCGCAAGCTCGCCGAAGCCCACGTCAAACTCTCCGAAGGCCAGGGCGCCGAACTGCTCTGGCGCAAGGGCCGCGAGAAGAACCTCAAGCCCATCGATACCCTGCGCCTGTACGCGCTCAAGACGGCCCCGGCCTTCGACGCGGCGCTCTACGCCGGCGTGGTGATGGGCGGCGCCGACGGCCCGTGGGACGCGCAGCTTTCCGAATTCTGCAAGCACCTCGGCGTCGCGTACCAGATTCAGAACGATCTCAAGGACGTGGACGGCGACACGCCGAACAAGGTCAACGCCTGCGGCGACATCTTAAAGGGCCGCCCGACGCTGCTCTTCGCCCTCGCGCTGGAAAGCAGCACCGAGGCCGAACGGGAGGTGATCCTGACGGCCGCGCGCGAGGCGCCGGACTCCAGCGACAGCGTGCCCGCCGACCCCGAAGCCCACGCGAAGCGCCTGGCGCAACTGCGCGAAATCTACTTCAAGTACGAGATTCCGCTGCAGGCCGCGATGCTCGCCGACGGCCAGCGCAACCGTTCGATGAAGGCGATCGAGCACGTCCAGCACGACGGGCTCCAGGCGCTCTTCACGTTCCTGACGGCCACGCTGCTGGAGTAGCTTTTATTCACCACGGAGCGCACAGAGGACACAGAGAACGGCTCTTACCTGAGGTTCGCAGCCACCTATCTCCTCTGTGCGCTCTGTGATCTCTGTGGTTTAATAAGCCCATGGATTTCCTCCAACTCCTCCGCGACGACATCAAGGAAGGGCTCGCGAAGACGCCGCAAGCCTTCCGCGAGCGCCACACGCGCTGGATCCAAGGGCAGGAACACGCCGGCGGCGGCTTCAAGAACCGGCGCGGCAATCCCGAACTTTACTATTCCACCTTCGCGCTGCGCAGCCTCTCGGCGCTGAACGCACTCACGCCCGAGATCGCGGCGCGCTCGGCGGACTTCCTCCTGCGCCTGCGCAAGGAACGCGGCGGAGCCTTCGGCGACGCGGTCTCGGCGGCCTCGTGGTGGGACGCCTTCGCGCTCTGCGAGGAAGTGCTGGGCCCGAGGCTCTCGGAGACCGAACGCATCGAGCTGACGCGGCTTACGCACGCGCGGCTCGGGTTCCTGCAACGCGACGACGGCGGCTGGGCCAAGACCGCGCTGGAAGGCAACGGGAGTCTCTATCACACCTTTCTCACCGCGTGCGCGTACTTCCGCATGGGCGGCAGCGTGCCCGAGACCGAAAAGCTGCGCGGCTTCCTGAAGAACCTCGACCAGGCCAATGGCGGTTTCTTCGAAAACAAATACAGCAAGCGCGCCGGCACCAACGGCACGGCCGCGGGCGTGGGCTTAAGCCTGCTGCTGACCGCGAGCGGCGTCGCGGGGCGCTTCGCGACCTGGACGGGCCTGGCGGAAAAGCTGATGCCGCTGGCCGCGAAGGGCCTCGCGCATCACGCGGCTTTCGTGAAATCCATGCACGGCGAAGAAGGCGGCTTTTACGCCATGCCCAACGCGCCGATGACCGATCTGCTCTCCACGTTTACCGGGCTGTTTACCTTGAAGATGCTGGGGCAGAGCGACGCGAAACTGACCGCACGCGCGCTGGCCTATGCGCGCAGCCTGGAAGACCCCGAAGGCGGCTACGTCGGCTTCGCCCTCGAGAGCCTCGCCGACTGCGAGTACACCTTTTACGGGCTGGGCGTCGAGAGCATCGCGCACGCCGCGGGCGGGACCGCCTAGCTGTATTGCGCGCGGCCCGTGTACGGCGGCGCCTGCGGCTCCGCGGCCTTTCCTTCGCGCAACGCCGGATAGGCCGAACGGTGGCGGTCGTAATACGTGCGCGACGGCTCGAGCCCGTTCTCTTCCGCGATCCGCGCCATCGGCAGGTCGTCGCGGTTCGATTCGACGATGAAATGACCTTCCTCGGTGTACACGCGCACGCTCACGCCGTCGCCGTACCTCTTCTTCAACTGCTCCGGCATGCTGGTGTGGAAATCCAGGTGGCAGACGCGGAAGTCGAGGTCGATCGTCCGCGCCGCATACGGCAGATTCGGATCGGTGCGCTCGAGCACTTCGCCCAGCGGGTTGATGATCTGCGCGTGGCGCGATTTGACCGCCGAGACGACGTAATACTGATGCAGGTAGGCGAAGAGCCGCAGCGGAAAACCGCCGTCGTACGCGCTGGGCCAGAAGACGAGTTCCGCGCCGCGCTCGGCCAGGCTCGCCCAGGTTTCCGGAAAGCCGAGGTCGAAGCAGATCTGGATGCCGACGCGCCCGAAGTCGAGTTCGAAGACCGGCGCCTCCCGGCCCGGCGTCACGCCGCTTTCCATGCAAGTGAAGTCGGCGCGGCTGGTGACGGGCTGGACCTTGTCGTAGATGCCCGCGACCTTCCCCTTTCGATCCAGGATCACCGCCGAATTGAAGATGCGACCGTCGCGCTTCGTGAGCAACGGGCAGATGACGTAAGTGCCGTGCGCGCTCGCGCGCATTCCGGCCTCGGTCAGCGTCGGGCCGTCGAGCGGTTCGGCGACGTCCTCCGTCTTCACGCCCACGTGCTGCTGGAGAAACGTCTCGGGCAGGCAGACGAGGTCGGGTTTCTCGCCGCAGGCGATGTCCAGCCGCTCGAGCATCCGCGCGCGGTTGGCCTCGACCGTCGGGCCGCCGCGGCCTTGCATGGTGGTGGTGACGATCTTCGCTTTTCTCGGCACGTAACGCCTCTCCTTTCTTCAGCTCGCAAAATCCCGCAAGTACACCGGCACGCGCTTGCGCCCCCAATTTCCGGGCGGACCGTCGAAGACGCCTGCGCAGGCGGTCCCGCATTTCGTGCAGCGTCCGTCGCCGGTCAGCTTCCATTTACCCAGCACATACCAGTCGCGCTCGATCACATTGGTCCCGCAGGCGTGGCAGTAGGTGCTGCCGCCGTCGCCGTCGTGGATGTTGCCCGTGTACGCATAGCGGATGCCCTGTTCCATCGCGATCTTGCGCGCGCGGGCGAGCGTCCTTTCGGGCGTGTTCTCGCGGTCGAGCATTTTCCAATCGGGGTGGAACGCGGTGAAGTGCACCGGCACGTCCGGCCCGAGGCGCTCGACGATCCAGCGGCACATCGCCTCGGTCTCCTTCGGGTCGTCGTTCTCGCCGGGGATCATCAGGTTGGTGATCTCGAACCAGACCTGCGTCTCCTTCTTGAGATACTCGAGCGTCTCCAGCACCGGCTGCAGGCGTCCGCCGCATATTTTATCGTAAAAACGGTCCGTAAATCCCTTCAGGTCCACGTTGGCGGCGTCCATGTGCCGGTAGAATTCCGCGCGCGGCTCCGCGCACTGGTATCCGGCCGTCACCGCCACCGTCTTGACGCCCGCTTCGTGGCAGGCGGCGGCCACGTCGATCGCGTATTCGTGAAAGATGACCGGATCGTTGTAGGTGAACGCGACGCTCGCGCAGTCCATCTCCTTCGCGGCGCGCGCGATGGTCTCGGGACGGGCCTGGTCGGCCAGCGTGTCGAACTCCCGCGACTTGGAGATGTCCCAATTCTGACAGAATTTGCAGGCCAAATTGCAGCCGGCGGTCCCGAACGAGAGGATCGGCGTGCCCGGCAGGAAGTGGTTCAGGGGTTTCTTTTCGATGGGATCGATGCAGAAGCCGCTCGAACGCCCGTACGTCGTCAGCACTATTTGGTCGCCGGCGCGCGCGCGCACGAAGCAGAGCCCGCGCTGGCCTTCGGCGAGTTTGCAGTAGCGGGGGCAGACCTCGCACTGGATGCGTCCGTCGTCGAGCCGGCTCCAGTAGCGCCCGGGCACCACGGACGGATCCCCGAGCCGCACGCCTTCGTCCATCGCGCACCTCCGCGCCCTGCATCCTTCCAGTATAACGCGGCGCGCGGGCAACGCGAGTCTTACGGCTGGGCCTCCGGCTTGAGCGGCAGCGCGCGCTTCTTGCGAATCTCTTCCAGGCCTTCGGGCTCGGGATAGGCGAGTTCCGGGTTCACGCTCTTGCGTCTGGCGTCCTCGTACAGCGGTCCCTGGATCGTGTCGAAGATCGTCTGGCGCAGATCCAACGGGAGCATGCGCCAGACGCGCGCGCGGACGCGGTGCGGCAGCGCCGCGTCGAGCAGGTACTGGCGCGCCGCGTCGGCCACCACCGCCGGGAACGGCGGCAGGTCCTGCTTCACGAAGCTCACGCCCGCGTTCCGCTGAAGTTCCTGGAAGTGATCGTACAGTTGCTTGGCGAAGGTCAGGAAGCGCTTGGCGAGGTCGCCGCGCCCCGCGGAATAGCCCTGCTCGAAGGCGCGGTACAGGAAGCCCTGGATCGCGGGCTTCACGGTCTCGAGCCGCTCGTTGCCCTTGAGCAGCTCGCTCATCACGAACGATTCGATCGGACGCGTGTAGTCGCCTTTGTGCCCGAATTCCTCGCGCAATTTGGCGTAGTAGCGCTGCGCCATCTCCTGCGAGCCGTAAAAGTACGCCATCGAGACCGCCTGCATCAGGAAGCCGCGGTAGTTCTCGCGCAGCGCGCCCTCGTACTGGGCGCCCTTGTTCAGTCGCTGCTGCGCTTCCATGTAAGCCTTCTCGTACGCGTCGAGGAGCAGCGGTTCGGGAATCAGGCTGTAGTAGTTCGTGATCGGATCGAAGCTCACCGAGCCGCCGAAGACCAGGTCCTTCAGCCCGCTCACCACCATGCGGTCGGCCGACATCAGATCGTAAAGATCCACGCCGGGCCGTTCGGCCGTCTTGCGCGCGCCGAGCAGCGACCAGTAGACCGTGTGCGCCGCGGGATGTCGCCAGTCGATCGGGCCCAGCGACTGGTGCAGTTCGAGCATGAACGCCGGATCCATGTGGTACTCTTCGCGCAGAATCCGCGCGCGCACGAAGGCCAGCAGCGCGGCGCGTTCCTCCGCGATGGCGGGCTCCTTCATCCACGCCATCAGCTTCGCGCCTTCGGGCGTGAGCTTGCTGCCTTCGACCGCGCCGACCAGGTTGCCTTCGGCGTCGGCCATGCCCGCGTCGGCCTGCAGGAAGACGATCTGATAGAGCAGCTCGCGGTCGGGCTTGAGGTTCATTTCCTTAAGCGCTTCGGCCTGCCGCGCAAGGTCCGGGTACTTCGCAAGCAATTGTTCGAACGACGGTGGCGCCTCGGCTATGGGGCGGAACCAATCCACCGCGGCCTGCGCGGAACCTTTGGGCATCGCGCCGAGCAGTTCGTGCCATTCCATCGCGTGGCGCAGTTTGTAGTAGTCCTGCGCGAAGGTGCTGTACTTGCCGATCTTGTGGAAATAAATCCAGGCGAGCACTTCGTAGAGTTTGGGCGAGGAGGCGTTGAGCGGGATGCCCTCGTCGCGCAGCAGGCGGATGCCCGCCTGCACCCAGCGCCACTTCTCCTCCGGCGTGCGCACGGCCTCCGAGACGTTGTAGGCCATGTTCCAAGCGTGGAAATCCC
Organism: Planctomycetota bacterium; assembly: GCA_026184295.1. Lineage (GTDB taxonomy): Bacteria > Planctomycetota > SZUA-567 > H5-PLA8 > H5-PLA8 > JACQFI01. The sequence continues at coordinate 35,493 of JAHCJK010000010.1, read as the reverse complement.
AGACGCTGACGAAGCGCGGCTGAAGCTTGGTGATCCAGCGGCTCAGCTCCATCGCTTCGTAATGCTTGCCCTGATCCTTGAGCTGCTGAAGGCGTATCCAGAGGTAATCGACGGCCAGGCCGCGAAAACTTCCCAGGGCCGCCTGCGTGAACGCGATCTCCGGCGGCAGGTTTTCCATCACTTTGGGATCGACGGTCAGGTTCAGGGCCTCGCGCTGCGCGTTGATGCCGGGCATCAGCGTGGAGGCGAGCGTCACGAAGGCCGCGGCGGCCACGAAGGCCGAGAGCATTTTGGCGCGCCCGTTCATACCTGCACCCGCGCGAGTTCCCGCGCCCGGAAGATCAGCCACGCGACGGCCGCGGAGAGTCCGGTCCAGACGAGCCCGATGGAGGCCGCGCAGCCGAGCACGTCGCCGAAGGGAATGTAACGCCCGTCCACGATCTTCGGCGCGGGCGCGTAGCGGCTGTACGGGCCCAGAATTTCCGCGAGCAGCAGGCCGGTCCAGCGCACGGCGGAGGTCGCCGACTTGAGGGTCTCCGAGCGTTCGTTGTCGCCGAAGTACGCCAGCGCGTCGATCAGGAAGCCGCTCGCCGCGGCCACCACGAAGACCGCGAGCGTCATCAGCGCGGCCACGGGAAAGCTGAGGAACGTCGCCGCCGCCAGGCCGAACATCGCCAGGAACCCGAGCTTGAGCCAGAGGATCGCGAGCCCGCGCGCGAAGTTTCCGGCAAAGCCGCCGCGCTCGTACATCGCTTCCAATCCGTCGCCGGGCGGGAACGTGAGCGTGGTTTCGAAGGTCTGCTTGGGATGGCGGCGGTTCTCGTTGATGAAGCGCAGCGTCAGCCGGCCGTCCTCGTCCACGGCCTCGGGCGGAACCGACATCAGCTGATAATCGTTCACCTTCGTGCGCAGCGTGCCCGTGCGCCCGTTGATCTCCAGCGCGATGGTTACAGTATTTTCCGGCGGTGCCTGCGAGGCGCGCAGGAGGTAGCGCACCTGAATCTCGCGGCCCTCGCGCTTGGCATCCCCCAGCCCGTCGAAGACGTACGTCTCCTGACCGTGCGGTGCAAGGCTGAGCCACTGCTTCTTTTCCTGGCCGACGAGCTGCGCGTAAAGCGCGTCCTCGCGCATCTCCACCAGCAGCGGAGAGCCATCCTTCTTCAACTGGTTCAGGCGCGCGAGCGCGCGCTTTTCGAGGTCGTCCGCGGGTTCCGGCGCGCGGCTTTCGCGCGCGGTCAGGACCTCGCGGCGCACCGAAAGCGCGTCGCCGGTGTCCACGCCGGTCTCGCGCGCGAGCTGCCAGGTGAAGCCGGCGACGAGCGTGCCCGCGACCGCCAGGAGCAGCGCGTTGAGCAGCATCAGGCCCAGCCACTTGCCCAGCAAGTACGGGCCGCGCCCGATCGGCTTCGACATCACCGTGAAGATGCGGTGGTCCTGAATCTCGTTGCTCAGCGAGGCACAGGAAAGAAAAACCGTCAGCAGGCTGAGCAGCGTGGCGGTCGCGCCGAGCCCGAACGAGAGAAAGGTCTGCACGCGGTACCGCAGCGGCGTCTCGGCATCCTGCATCGCGGGCAGGGCCGCGAGGATGAAGATCAGCAGGCCGATGAAGGCGACCGCGAGCCGCATGCGCACGGCCTCTTCCACCACTGCGCGTGCCACGCCCAGCGGCGACCATTCGAGCCCAAGAAGCAGGCGCAGCAGCGCGAAGCCGGCGATGAAGAGCCATGCGCCGGCGAAGACGCCTGCCGCCGCGCGGCCCGGCGCGGAGGCCAGCGGGTCCCCCGCTCCGCCCAGCCAGACGAGCCCTTCCACCGCCGCCCAGGCGGCCAGCGAGAGCGCGAAGCGTCCTCCCCAGCGCACGGCGGCGGAGGTCATGACGGATCGTCTTTCTTGAGCAGGTCGTCGATGACGGAGCGGTCCACGGCCTTCGGCGGCGACGGCTTCTCTTCGGAGGCCGGCTTCGCCTCAGGCTTGGGCGCGGTGAGCGCGTCCAGCACGCGCGCGTCGGCGGCAGGCGCGGCCGGTTCCGGTTTCGAGACTTCGGGCGGCGGCGCGGGCTTGGCGGCCTCGACGAGCCCCGCGATCACCTGCCGGCCTTCGTCGGCGGGCGCGGGCGCCGCGCCGGCGGCCAGGAATTCGGCCACGGCCCCGCCGGTCTTCGCGCCGCTGGTGGCCGCGCCTTCGCTCAGGGCCTTCTGGACGATCTCCAGGAAAAGCGCCTCGAGCTTGCGGCGCGGGGCCTCGACCTTGTGGACCTTGCGGTGCTCCTTCTCGATCAGTTCGCGCACCTTGGCCACCAGCGCCGGTTCGAGCCGCTCGGTCTCGATCTGCGTCGAGTCGCTGACGCTGAGCAGTTCCTCGATGGTGCCGAGCGCGCGGATGCGCCCGCCGTAGAGCACGGTCACGCGGTCGCAGACATCTTCCACGTCGGCCAGCAGGTGGCTGCAGAGCAGCACGGTCTTGCCGCGCTGCTTGAGATGCAGGATCAGGTCCTTGATCTGGCGCGTGCCGAGCGGGTCGAGGCCCGTGGTGGGTTCGTCGAGAATCAGCAGGTCCGGGTCGTTGATCAGCGCCTGCGCCAGCCCGATGCGGCGCTGCATGCCCTTGGAATACTCGCCGACGGGGCGGCGCTGCACGCCTTCGAGACCGACCATCTCCAGCAGCATGTCGATGCGCTTGTTCCGTTCGCTCCGCGGCAGATTGAAGATGCGCCCGTAAAAATCGAGCGTCTCGCGCGCGTTGAGGAACCGGTACAGGTACGACTCCTCGGGCAGATACCCGATGCGCGCCTTGGTCTCGACATCGGTCGGCAGCTTCCCGAAGATCGCGATGCGCCCCTTGGTCGGGAAGAGCAGCCCGAGGATCATTTTGATCGTCGTCGATTTGCCCGAGCCGTTGGGTCCCAGCAGCCCGAAGACCTGGTGCGGTTCGATGACGAGGTCGAGGCCGTCCACGGCGGTGACGCGCGGGCGCAGCCAGAAGTCCTTGAAGACCTTGGTCAGGCCGCGGCATTCGATCACGGGCGTCTGCGCGTTGGCCACCATGCGCCGCTAGTCCTTCGGCCGGGCCTGTTCGAGTTTGTACCGTTCCGCCTCGCGCGCGCGGCGAATCTCCGGATTGCGGTTCAGCTCCAGGTACAGTTCCTTGGTGTCGGGCGGAAGGTAGAAGGTCTCCACGTCGCCCGCGAAGAGCGTCTGGCGCGCGTCCTGCATCAGGCGTTCGCGGAAGATGCGCGGGTTTTCGAGATACTGCGGGAGCAGGCGCTTGAAGGTCTCGGCCTCGGCGCGGACTTCTTCCACCACGCGCGTGCGGTACTGGTAGGCGTCCTGGATCACCTGGTAGACCTGCCCCTGGTCGCGGCGCGCGTTGTCGAAAGCTTCCTGGATGCGCTTGTCGGCCAGCGCGACGGCCTTCTCGTCGCCGCGCGCGCGGGCCGAACGGAAGTCCTCGATCAGGGCCATGAATTCCTTGTACGAACCGCCGGCGGCCTCGCTGAGCACCCGCGATTCCTCCTGCCGCGCGTCGGCGATCTTCTGCGCGCGTTCGCTCTCGGCGCTGCTGACGGCGGAAAAGTCCGCGCGCGTCTCGAGCGGCGCCGTGCGCGCTTTCAGCAGCACGCCGGTGACGGTGACGCCGGCGTCCACGCGGTCCAGGGCGTCCTGAATCGCGGCACGGATGCCCGGCAAGTCGATGTTCGCGCCGATAAACGCGTCGGCCGTCGTGCGCGCGGTCACGGCCACGATGCCGCGTTCGGACGCGTTGCGCACCAGGTTCTCGGCGGCTTTCAAGGTGCCCGTGTGCTGGACGAACGTCTCGGCCTGGCGCTTGTCGATGCGGTACGAGACCAGCCACTGGCCGTGGACGATGTTCTTGTCGGCGGTCACCAGCGAGCCGTCCTTGCCGGGCGTCAGGCCTTCGCGATGCGGCAGGCGCAACTGATCGAGTTCCTTCGTCTCCTCGCCCGGCGGGACCTCGAACCAGAAGGCCTTGTCGATCGAGACGCGCTGTTCGGTCGTGGGCACCTTGACGATGCGATCGATCCCTTCGGGCAGCGCGAAGTGCCAGCCGGGCTCGAGCACGCGCTGGCCGGCCTCGCCCTGCACGGCGCCGAAGCGCAGCCGCACGGCGGCCTCGCCTTCCTTCACTTCGACCCAGCGCCCGAAAAGGAACGCGAGCACCAGCAGAATCATCACGACTTTCAAAATCGCGAAGCTGACTCGCAGGGCCTCCGAGAGCGAACGGTTGGCGGGGTCGAGTTCCTTCTCGAAGCCCGGCTTCTCGGGTTCGGCGTGGAAATGCGGATGCGCGAACAGGTCGCCGCCGCCGTGCGCGTGGTCGTGCCCCTGCGCGTGATCGTGCGCATGGCCGTGGTCGTGACCATGGTCGTGCGCGTGCCCGTGGCCATGCTCGTGGCCTGGGGACGGCGGGGTTGGGGCGTTCGGTTCGGCCATCGCGGTCTCGGTGCGGCTCCTATTTCGCGCCGTCGGTCGGCTTGGGCGGAACGGCCTCGCCGTTCGGCGCGCCCAGCAGGTCGAACGGCGCGGTCCGGGTGTCGAGCAGGAAGGTCGAGTTGTGGCTCAGCGTCTGCTTCAGACCTTCGATCTTGCGCAGAAAGATCGCGAACTCCTCGTTCTCTTTAAAGTATTTGTAGTACCCCGCGGCGGCCGCGTCGCCGTCGGCGCGGATCGCCTGCGCGCGGCGTTCGGCAAAGGCCATGATCGTGTTGCGCGAAGTCTCCGCCTGCTTGCGGATGTTGCTGGCCATCGCGTCGCCTTCGCTGCGGGCGCTCTGCGCCAGCATCTGGCGCGTGCTGCGCATGCGTTCGAAGACCTTCTCCGTCACGTCGCCGGGCAGGACCAGGCGCTTGATCCCAACGTCCTTGATCTCGATGCCGTAGGCCTTCGCGTTCACTTCCTTCTGCAGGTTCTCGAGCATGGCCTTCTCGACGTCGGCGAGCTTCAGCTTGGCCGGGTCGCGGTTGGTCAGTTCGTCGAAGGTGTACTGGTTGATCACCGCGCGGGCCGTGCGCAGGCGGTTGCGGAGCTGTTCCTCCGCCGCGCCGATGGAACGGAGCGAGCGTTCGAATTCCAGCGGGTTGGCGATGCGCCACGCGACGTAATCGTTGACCACGACGGCCTGGCTGTCGCGGGTCTGCTGCTGTTCCAGCGGCGCTTCCAGCACCTGCGTGCTGGTGGTGTAGCGGCGGACATCCTGCACCGGCCACGGCCACTTGAAGCCCAGGCCGGCGCTCTTGCCGTCGGCGTTGACCACGGAGTTTTCGCCGGCGCGCCCGAAGGTCGTCACCAGCGCGGACTCGTCGAAGCGCACTTCGTACGTGACCATGTAGACCACGAGGAAGAGCGCGACGAGCGCTCCGAGCAGCACGGCGGATTTATTCTTCATCGCATCACTCCTTCGTCCGGCGTCACTTCCTGGGCGCGACGTCGAGCGGCAGCGTCACGTCCTCGTCCTTGAAATCCATGCGGATGGTCAGCTTGTCCCGTTCGGCCACGAGCACGTACTTGCGCGCGGTGGCCAGGCCCCCGGCGAGCGCCTCCAGGTAGCGGCGCGTCACGAAGTAGCGCGGCGAAGCGCGGTACGCGAGCACCTCCTTCATGAAGCGTTCGGCGTTGCCGCGTTCGCGGTTCTCGCGCATCCAGCGTTCGGACTCGGCGGCGGCCAGCGACTGCGCGGCCTGCCCGGCGCCCTCGCGCATGCGTTTCTCGATCGCGGCCTCCTGCGCGGCGATGGACTCCGCGGGCTCGCCGCTCATCTTCATCTGTTCCAGCTTCTCGATCTCGCCGACGAGCGCCTCGGCCTGCTCGGGCGAACCGGCGGCTTCGGAGAGCACTTTGATGCGGTCGCGACGCGCGTGTTCCTCGGCGGTTTCCTTCTCCTGAAGCGCGCGCACCGATTCGTGGTAGGCGACGGCGGCCTTGGCGTGCGGATGGACGCCCACCAGCCCGGCAAAGAGCACCTCGACGCCCAGGCCTTTTTGGTCGGAAGCCGCCTGGATGCGTTCGCGCAGCGCGTCGCCGGCCTTCAGGCGCGCGGGGCCGAGCACCTGCTGTTCGTCGAGGCTGTACAGCATCGCGGTGACCTCGCGTTCGGCCATGCAGCGCAGCCAGTTCTCGACGCCTTCCTGCGAGCCGGAGACCGCGAACTTCGGGAGGTCGCGGATGCGGTACTGGAGCGAAAAGTCGGCCACCACCAGCGCGATGCCCGGCGCGCGGTGCGTGCTCCCGCCTTCGGCCTTGGCCTCGCGCTGCGCGGCCGCGACGATCAGCAGGCCCTCGTCCTTGACCGAATGCTGGTTGGTCCAGAGGATCGGTTCGCCTTCCTTCAGGTCCTCGACGGAGCCGATGCGCACTTCATGTACGCGCGCGACGTCGAAGAGTTCGGCGCGGGCGAGCGGCCAGGGCCATTTGACGTGCAGGCCGGGGTCCGAAGGTTCGGCGTCCAGCCGTCCGAAGGTGGTCACGAGCGCCTGCTGGTGCGGTTCGACGTAGACCAGGCAGGAGAGCAGCAGCAGGACGCCGACGGCGAAGCCGAGCAGCGGAAGTGCCGCCCGGCCCAGCAGGTGCCAGAACCAACTGTGGGTGACCTCGAAGCCGAACTGGTAATTCACCGCGTCGGCGAAGGCCTTGGCCAAGCCCTCGGGCGTCGTCAGCAGGCCCAGCACGCGCGAATCGAAGGCCGCGCGCGGGGTCTCGCCCGGCTTGCGCGGGCGGTAGACGTTCAGCACCAGGTTCAGCAGGATTTCCGCGCCGATCAGCACCATGAAGGCGGGCACGAGCACGGCCAGCCAGCGCAGCGGCCACGCGATCTCGTAACGCGCCGCGCCGAGCCCGGCCGTCAGCGCCACCGCGAGCACCACCGCGCCCATCAGGAAGCCCGCGCCGCCGCGCAGGAGCTGCCATTCCTTTACATGGGCCAGGCCGGCCAGGAAGCGTCCGACCAGAAAGCCGAGCAGCGCCAGCCCGGCGCAGAAGGCCATCGCCACCAGCGCGTCGTAGGCGAGCGGCTGCGGTTCGTACCGCGCGTCGGCTCGCGGAAGATTCGATGCCGCCAGCCAAAGGCCCACGCCCGCCAGGCAGGCGCCCACGAGCAGGCTCGCCAGCGGCAGGACCCATTTAAAGAGCTGGTCGAGGCGCCGGCGCGCGACCGAGAGATCGTCGCCGGTGCGTTCGAAGATGGTCTGTTCGACGCCCGGGCGCCGCGCAAGCTGGTCGGCCTCGAGCGCCTCGATGCGTTCCAGGCGGTGCTGCTGGTGGACGATGGCGAGCACGGCCCACAGCGGCAGCCCGGCCCCGGCCATCCAGGCCGCGGCCAGCAGCGCGGGCTCGTGGGTCCACAACCCCAGGCCCAGAAAAACCCCGGCGCAGGCCGCCTGCACCGCCAGGCCCAGCAGCGCGCCGCCCACCGCGCGTTCGTAAGGCTGCGAAGCGCCGTTCATGCCGCGGCCCTCCGCGCTTTCCTCGAACTGACAACGCGCCGGTTCGTAGTAGAATGGGTAGGCTTCGCGACCACGGGGTGAAAACGATTCGCATGCTTCAGCAGATCTGGGCCGTGGCGCGCAACACCTTCGTCGAAACCATCCGCCAGCCGGTCTACGTGGTGCTGCTGCTCGGCACGCTGCTCCTGATGGCGCTCAACCCGGCCATCTGCGCCTTCACGCTCGACACCGAAGGCGACAACAAGATGCTCGTGGACCTGGGCCTCAGCACCATGTTCGTCGCCGGCCTGCTGCTCGCGGCCTTCAGCGCCACGGGCGTCTTCAGCCGCGAGATCTCCAACCAGACGGTGCTGACGGTCATCAGCAAGCCGATCGGACGCGCCGCCTTCGTGCTCGGCAAGTTCGCGGGCGTCTACGGCGCGATTGCCGCCGCGGGCCTGGCGTGGGCCATCGCCTTCCTGCTCGGCGTGCGCCACGAAGTCCTGACCACCGCCGACCAGGAACTGGACATGCCCGTGCTGCTTTTCGGCGCCGGCGCGCTGGCGCTGGGCGTCGGGCTGGCTGCCTTCGGGAATTACTACTACCGCTGGGTCTTCGCCTCGGCGCTCGCCGCGTGGCTCATTCCGCTGCTGGTCGCCGCGTACGGGCTGGTGCTGCTGGTGGGCAAGCACTGGAGCTTCCAACCCATCGGCACCGACTTTCAGGGCCAGCTCTGGATCGCCATCCTGCTGGTGATCCTGGCGCTGGGCCTGATCAGCGCCGTAGCCATCGCGGCCTCGGTGCGGCTGGGCCAGGTGCTGACGCTGCTGGTTTGCGCCGGCGTCTTTATGGTCGGACTGAGCAGCGATTACCTGTTCGGGCGCTCCGCGGCCGAAGGCCACTGGTTCGCGGGCTTCTTCTACCGCGTGGTCCCAAACCTCGGGTTCCTCTGGCAGGCCGACGCGCTCTCGCAGGGGCGCGCGCTGCCCTTCTCGTTCGTGGGACAGGTCGCGGCCTACACCGGCCTGTACGTCTGCGGCGTGATCAGCCTGGCCATCGGGCTCTTCCAGACGCGCGAAGTCGGCTGAACGAGGCTTGAGCGGGTTCTTCACGCCAGCGCCTCCTTCGCGGGAAGCGCCGCAGGGCGCGCGGCCGCCGGAGCCTGGTCCAAATGCTCGCCTGCGCGCACCAGCCGCGCCGAATTGAAGATCACGAAGACCGAACTGAAGACGTGCAGGATCGCGGCGATGACCGGGGTCACCAGGTCGGGCTTTACCGCGCCCAGCGTCCCGAAGACGACGATAAAGCCCGCGCCCAGGAGCAGGTTCTGCTTCACCACGCCGTTGAGGTCGCGCGAGAGCTGAATCAGGAAGGGCACGCGGTTGAGGTTGCTGTTCATCAGCGCGATGGTGGCCGAATGGATCGCCACGTCGCTGCCCGCCGCGCCCATCGCGATGCCGACGTGCCCCGCGGCCAGCGCCGGCGCGTCGTTCACGCCGTCGCCGATCACGCAGACGGTGTGCCCGCGGCTCTTCAGGTCTTCGACGATCTCCAGTTTCTGCCCCGGCAGCACCTCGGCCTTGACGTCGGTGCAATGCATCTCGGCGGAGACGCGGCGCGCGACGCTCCAGCGGTCGCCGGTGACCATCACGAGCTGCCGCAGGCCCTGCCCGCGCAGGTCGTCGATGGCGCGCGCGGCCTCGGGGCGCGTGCGGTCTTCCAGGCCGATCCAGCCGAGCGGCTTGCCGCCGCGGGTGACGAAGAGCAGGCTCATCCCGTCGGCGCCGGCCGTGTCCAGCTCCGCGACGTCGATGCCCTGTTCCATCAGCCAGTTGGCGCGCCCGACGAGCACGTCCTGCCCGCCCACCTTACCGCGCACGCCGCGCCCGCTCACTTCCTCGAAGCCTTCGGCCTCGCCCGGTTCGACGCGGGCCTTCCGGGCGATCTCGACCACCGCCTTCGCCACCGGATGCTTGGAATGCTGCTCCACGGCCACGGCCGCTGCGAGCAGGTCGGCGCCGTCCACGCCGGGCGCGGGCGATAGGCGCGTGACGGTCAGCGCGCCGGTGGTGAGCGTGCCGGTCTTGTCGAAGACGATCGCGGTCAGGTTGCGCGCGGTCTCCAGGTCGGTGACGTTCTTGACCAGGATGCCCAGGCGCGCCGCGGCGCTGAGCGCCGCGACCATGGCCGTGGGCGTGGCGAGCACGATCGCGCAGGGGCAGGAGATCACCAGCAGCGAGACGACGCTGTTCATGTTCTTGGTAAAGAAGAGCACGATGCCCGCGAGCATCAGGACCGTGGGCGTGTACCACATCGCGTAACGGTCGATCACGCGCATGATCGGCGCGCGCGAACGCTCCGCCTGGAGGATCAATTCCTGCACCTTGCCGAGCGTAGTGTCGGCGCCGGCCTTGGTGATCTCGACTTCCATCACGCCCGTCAGGTTGATCGTCCCGCCGAAGACCTCGTCGCCCGCGGCCTTGTCCACCGGCAGCGACTCGCCCGTGATGTTGGCCTGGTTGACGGTGCTCGCGCCGGAGACCACGCGGCCGTCGCCGGGGATGTTGTCGCCGGGTCGGACGCGCACGCGGTCGCCGGGCTTCAGGTCCTTGGCTTCGATCTCGGCCTCGTGCGCGCCGTCGATCTTGTGCGCGCGCGTGGGCGTGATGCGGATCAGCGACTCGATGCTCGCGCGCGCGCCCAGCGCGGTGCGGTTCTCGATCAGCGTCGAGATGATCATGAAGAAGGCGATCGCGCCGGCCGCCTGGTAGCCGCCTTCGGCCTGGCCGTCGCTGCGCGCGTACGCGCCCTGCGCAAAGGCCGCGAGAAACGCGAGGCCGACGAGTTCGTCCATGTGGGCGTGGCCTTCCCACAGGCCTTGCGCGGCGTGCTTGAGCAGCGGGACGCCGAGCACCAGCGCGCCGACGAAGGCCAGCGCATCGGCGTAGAACGGCTGCCCGGGAAAGAACCACTGCGCGACGAAGGAGTTCAGAACCAGGATGCCGCCGATAAGCGTAGCGATGATCTGCGACCCGGCCTTGCCGGTCTGGTCGTTGACCATCTCCTTCAGGTGATCGTGCGGCATGCGGAGCACCCGTGCCAACTTGAATCAGGAAAAGTGCTTACCAACCCAAGAGGTACGAACGAACGGACCCGGCAGTTCGCCCTCGCATGAAAAGATGCACCATGTCGCGGCCGCCTTCATGCGCATATCTCGAAGACTCGTAACCTCTAGGCGTGCTTAAGATTACCAGAAATCTAGTTGCTGACAAGGCGAGATACCAGACTGGAAAAGACCGCAGGGATGCGAACCAACGAAAAAGGCCGCGCGTCACGCGGCCTTCAACTTCAATATTTTCAACGACTTCGAGAGCGCTACTTCTTCTTGGCAGCGGCCTTTTCGGCGCGGAGCTGCGCGAGGATCTTCTGCTTCGGCGCCTTGGTCACCTCGCCGTTCTTGAGCATCTTCGCCGTCACCCACACGCGCTTGACCGTGCCGTTGGGGGTCACGATCTTGACGCGCTGCAGGTTGGGCTTGAACCAGCGCTTGGTCTTGCCCGTGATCTTGCGGCCGATACCGCCCTTGTACTTGGCGACACCGCGGCGCACGTACTTGCGGCCGCGCACCGGAGCCTTGCCATGAATGTGTTCCGCCATCGGTCCTGCTCCTTCCTTACCTAACTTCACCAGGGCCAAACGGCCCGCCAGAAAATGGTGCGTCCTGTAGGATTCGAACCTACGACCCGCTGATTAAGAGTCAGCTGCTCTACCAACTGAGCTAAGGACGCGTAATGTCGAATGTCAGGCCCGGCCATGCAGCCGCCGGACGGGAGGGACCTTTATAGTTCAGGTTAGACGGAGGTCAAGCACAAGTGATGCCCGGGGCCCAATTTTCTCTTGTCTAATTGAGACCAGAGGTTAAGAGATTGTGTTCTGGCCGGTCCCGCCGGAAGGTGTTCGACCCAACCTGACTCTTAGGGAGAAGACATGTCGGAACTTAATGTCGTCAGTGCCGTTGATGAAATCTGCGCGCAGGCCACGCTTTCCCCCGAACTGATCCTTAAGCTGCGCAGCGTCGCCCGCAACAACCTCGCCGAACGCAAGGTCCTCCAGACGCGCCTCGGCGCGCTCGACGGCGAAGCGCTTTCGAAGGAAGAGAAGTCCCTGCGCACCGCGGTCTTCGCGTGGATTCTCTCGCGCTACGACCAGGCCGAATCGGCCTCCAAGGAACTCGCCGGCGCGCTTGCCCATCTGGTGAAGGGCGAGATCGCCCTCGACCGCGAACAGTACGACGAGGCCGCCAGCCAGCTCAAGCAGGCCGCCGAGCAGCTCCAGGCGCCCAAGATCGGCGTCGAGATCGCCGCGGCGCTCCGCGCCGGCGGGAAGCTCGACGACGCCGTCGGAGCGCTGGAACGCATCGAGAAGCAGGGCCTGGCCGACGCCGACCTGCTCTTCCAGAAGGGCCGCTGCCTGGAAGCGCGCGGGCAGCAGGAAAGCGCCTGCACCTGCTACGAGAAGGCGCTGGAACTCGACCCGAACCACGCCGAAGCGGCCTTCCGCCTCGCGTACTACCTCGACCTGCGCGGCGAAGACAACCGCGCCATCGAACTCTACAAGCGCGTCACGGGCCAGGGCCCCGCGTTCGTCTCCGCGATGCTGAACCTGGGCATGCTGCTGGAAGACAAGGAAGACGTGGACGGCGCGATCGCGGCGTACAAGGAAGCGATCAAGGTCGATCCGACCAACAAGCGCGCCGCGCTGTACCTGCGCGACTCGGTCGAATCGCTGGACATGTACTACGACGAAAACGAACGCAAGGAAAACGAACGCCTCGAAGCCGTGCTGCGCATCCCCATCGCGGATTTCGAACTCTCCGTGCGCAGCCGCAACTGCCTGGCGAAGATGAACGTCCGCTCCCTCGGCGACCTGGTCCGCAAGACCGACCAGGAACTGCTCAGCTACAAGAACTTCGGCGAGACCTCGCTCCAGGAAATCCGCAACCTGCTCGAAAGCAAGGGGCTGCGCCTGGGGATGTTCAAGGAAGAGGAAGCCAAGCGCGCGCGCGCCCAGCGCCTGCGCACCGGCGGCCCCGAGAACACCATGCTGGTCAAGCCGATCACCGACCTGGAACTCTCGGTGCGCAGCCGAAAGTGCATGCAGCGCCTGAACATCGAGACCATCGGCGACCTGTGCGAAAAGTCCGAAGCCGACCTGCTGGCCACCAAGAACTTCGGCCAGACGAGCCTGAACGAAGTGAAGGCCAAGCTGACCGAGATGGGTCTGGGCCTGAAGAGCATCGACTGATGTATCTGGATGTACCGCGGGTTTCCGGCGGAAAACGGTCCGCCGGAAGCCCGCACAGTACACCGCGAAAACCTTCATGTTCCATCATGTGACGGGCACGCTGACCTCCAAGGCCCCCGGCGAAGCGGTCATCGAAGCCGGCGGAGTCGGATATCTTCTCAAAATTCCGGCGTCCACGTACGACGCGCTGCCTGCTTTAGGCCGCCGCGCCACGCTGCTCGCGCACCTGCATGTCACCGACGATGCCCTGACGCTCTTCGGCTTCGCCACCGAAGGCGAACGCGCCTTCTTCAAGCAGTTGATCGCGCACGTCAGCGGCGTGGGCCCCAAGCTGGCCATGGCGGTGCTCGGGCGCGGACACGTCGCGCACCTGCAGCAGGCGATCCGCATCGGGAACTTCGCAGCCTTGAAAGGCGGCGGCGTGGGCGAAGCCACCGCCAAGCGCATCGTGCTCGAACTCGGTAAAATTCTGGTCAAGCAGGCCGAACTGGACGCCGGCGCGCCAGCGACCGCGAAGCGCCCGGGCAAACCCGCCGCGGTGGAAGCCCCCGCGATCCAGGGGCTGGACGAGATGACCGAACTGGCCGTGAAGGCCGTGGTGCAGCTCAACGAAGTGCCGAGCGACGTCGCGTTGCGCGCGGTCCAGCGCGCGTACGACGCGATGCGCGCGGAAAAGCAGGAACCCACGGCGGTGCAGGACCTGATCCGCCGGGCGCTGTCCTTTTCGGAATAAACCGCTTAAACCAGGGGAAGCCGCCATGAAAACGCGCACGATCGCCTATGTCGCACCCAAGAAGATCGAAGTTCGCGAAGTCAACGTCGAAGACCCCGGCGAAGGGCAGCTACAGGTGCGCAAGGTCGCCTGCGGCATCTGCGCCTGGGATTTGAGCACCTACAAGATCGGCCCGGAGGACAACCCCTACGCCGCCCCGCCCGGCCACGAAGGCCTGGGCCGCGTGGTGAAGGTCGGCAAGGAAGTGACCGGGTACAAGGAAGGCGACTGGGTCGCGGGCGGCGGCTTCCAGGAAGTGCAGAACGTGCCGTCCAAGGACGCCGTGCGCATTCCCTACGCCGTCGAAAACCCGCTCGCCTGGATCGTGGAACCGATCGCCTGCGTGGTGAACGGCATCGAACGCGCGCAGATCTTCCCCGGCGAACGCGTCGCGCTGATCGGCACCGGATACATGGGCCTGCTGATGGTCCAGGGCCTGGCGGCCAGCCTGGTGGGCGAATTGATCGCCATCGACACCAACGAACAACGCCTGGCCATGGCCCGGAAGTTCGGCGCGCACCGCGTCATGCAGATCGGAAAGGACGACGCGGCCATCGAAGCGCTCGTGGCGGAACGGGCCGACGTGGTCGTCGAACTTGCCGGCGCGCAGCCCGCGCTGGACCTGTCCGTGCGGATGGTCCGCAACGGCGGCAACCTGTGCATTTTCAGTTGGCACCGCGGCAACCGCACCATCGACTGCAACGCGCTGCACACCCGCGGCATCAACGTGCTCAACACCGCGCCGAAAAACGCCCCCAACTACCCGCGCGTCTGGAAGAACATGCTCCCCCTGGTCGCGCGCGGCGTCTTCAAGAACGACGAACTCGTCAGCCATACCGCGCCCATCGACCGCTACGATCAACTGCTCGACACCGCGATGTATCCTGAAAAGGGCTACCTCAAGGGCGTGGTGCGCTACGACGCGTAGCACGGCATCCGGCGAGGCGCGAAGGCGGGAGCGGCCCACGGGCCGCTCCTTTTTTTTCCCTTCCTTGGTTTCCCGGACTGTTTCGATATTGTTAGTTTTTCGTGTGGATCAATGCGGCCATGACCATGGGTAATTTCGCCTGAATTATTGCAATCAACCGGGAGCCAATTACATTCAGGGCGCCTCGAATCCTCCGGAGAACACTCATGGGCTGGCGCACGATGGTCTTCACGGCCAAAAACATCTTCGCCGACGACGGCACCGTCGATATGGCGGAATTGAACTTCATCCTGGGCCTCGCCCTGCGGGACGGCAAGATCGACGACGACGAAAAGACGGTCCTGCGCAATGTCTTCGAGAAGGTCAAGGAAGAGGAGGTCTCGCCGGCCACCTGGCAGCGCATCCAGGAAATCCGCAAGGAATTCGCGATCTAGCGCTGCTGCCGTTCGGCCTTTTCCAGCCATTGCCGCGTGGACTTTGCCGCGGGGTGGCCGGGACCCTGCGCCTTTTCACGGACGGCCAGCGCCGTCTTGAGCATCTCCACCGATTCCAGCGTGCGGCCTTGGCTGAAGCGCACGATGGCCATGTCCTCGATGCTGCGCACCGTCTCGAGATGCTCGGGGCCCAGGCGCGCGACCCGCAAGTCGTGCGCGCGCTGCGCGTAGGGTTCTGCATCCTGGAATTTGCCGTTCTGAAAATACAGCCCGGTCAGCCCGTCGAGGGCCGCCAGAACCGCGGCTTCGCCGCGCCCGTCTTCGTCGGCGCTCTTCACCGCGGCCTTGAAGGCGCGTTCGGCATCCACGAAGCGGCCCTGCTCCCGCGCGATCTGCGCGCTCGCAAATTCGTCTTCGTACGAGGGTTCGGCGCCGCCGCCCTTCACGCTCAAGGTCGCCAGGAGCCCCGCGCACAGCAGCGCGGCGCCGCCGGCCAGCGCCCACGGCAGCGGGCGCTTCCAGACCGGCACGCCGGCCGATCTCCACGCCTTCCCCGCCCAGGCGCTCAGCAGGTAGCAGACCGCGCCGAAGATCAGGGCCTCGCGCGAACCCG
The DNA here is from genome assembly GCA_026184295.1 of Planctomycetota bacterium. GTDB lineage: Bacteria > Planctomycetota > SZUA-567 > H5-PLA8 > H5-PLA8 > JACQFI01. The sequence continues at coordinate 20,007 of JAHCJK010000010.1, read as the reverse complement.
AGAAGACCATCACCAGCATCACCACCGTCGAACCGATCACCGAGGCCGCGCCGTTGACCGCCCAAGCCCACGGGATGTTGCGCGCATGCTCGCGCCCCAGTTCCTTCACCCCCATGGCCAGGGGAAAACCCATGGGGAAGCCGCAGGCCATGGCCAGCACGATCCCGGCGGCGAAGCGCGCCGGCGCCGGCCAATGGATGGTGTGTTCGACGAACGGAAAGAGCCCGAAGGCCAGCACCGCGAGCAGCGCGGCCACGAGCAGCCCGATGGCGGCGCGGCTGGGCGCGAACCGGTCCACGCAGAAGCTGCCCGCCCCGGTCGCCAGGAGCAACGCCACCAGCGCCACCGAGAAGCCGAAGGTCGGGTGCCCCAGGTAGAGCGTGAGCGCCTGCACGAGCGGGATTTCCAGCGCCATGAAGCCCACGCCCAGCCCGGCGAAATAGACGCACTGTTCGATGGAAAGCCCCGCCGCCCGCGCGTCCTTCTGGAAGAAGAGCGGCAGCACGATCAGCAGCAGGCTAAGCACCGCCGAGACGGCCACCGCCGCGAAGAGAAGCACCGAGGACGACTGGTAGATTTCCCAGACGAGCCGGTCGTTGGTGGCGCGGTAGGATGACGCGTGCAGCGGGTTGTAGTACAGGAACAGGTACGGGCTCGCGTCGGTGACCGGCGTGATCACGAATGGGTAGGCAGCCCGGAAGGCCGCGCGGTCGGCGGAGCGCGCGTAGCGGTCGAACGGCGTGCCCGACTCCACGCCCGGGGCGTACAGCAACGTCCAGTTGTTGCGCGCCACGTGTTCCTGCAGCGCCTTCACCTGCTCGGGGCCGAGCGGATTCCTGGAGATCATGAGGAGGCCCCAGACGCGCTGTTCGCCCATGCGGTTGTAGTCCGGCACGGGCACGATGATCGCGAAGTGCTTCTCCGGCTCGGCGACGCCCAGTTCCTTCAGCGCTTCCAGGCCCGTGACGAAGAGGCGCAGGTTCTCGCGCGGCGGATTGAAGATCCAGCGCGAGATGGAAATCTTGCCCTCCGGGCTCAGCGCCTGGTAGTAGTCCTGCAGCGCCTGCTTGGTGTAGAGAAAGTTCTCGCTCAGCGCGTACGCGCCCGAGGCCGTCGCGGCGTAGGTATCGATCGCGTGCATGACCAGCACGTCGAACGTCCGCCCGCTCGAACGAACCGCGTGGCGGCCCTCGTCCACCACCACCTCGATCTCGGGGCTGAGGAAAAGCCGTTGATTGACCTCGGCGTCCTCGTGCGTCACCCAGCGCGCCAGGGTCGGATTGATGTCGATGGCGTAGATGCGCTTCGCCCGCGCCATGCGCGCCTGCAGCACCTGCGAACCGCCCCCGAAACCGATGATGGCCACCTCGGGTTCCTTGGGAGCCAGGAGGTAGGCGGGATCGGCGTTCATCACGCCCGCGTATTGGTCCTTCCACACCGCGATCGGCGTGGACGCGTCGCCGTCCAGGATGTACGTACCGGCATCGCGGTCCGTCCGGATCATGTGGTTCCACTCGTAGCGCACGACATCCAGGTTCCGGCCCGCGTTCCTGAAGTTCTGAAAATTCCGGAGCCACTCCGGACCGAGAAAGACGAGCGCGGCCAAGAGCAGCCCGGCGGCACAGAGCGTCAGCCCCGAACCGCGCCCTGGCGACCCCCGCGCCATCGACGCGTAAAAGGGAAAAGCCGCCGCCGCCGTCAGCAGCGCCGCCATGCAAAACGCGAAGGGCGGCGATCCGTACATCATCAGCGCCAGGCAGAGGAGGCACCCGAGGCTCGCGCCGAGCAGGTCGCTGGCGTACAGTTTGCCCATGCGCGCACTGTGGGCGGCGAAGAACCGCGCGAGCACCACGCCGCCGCAGAAATTCAGCCAGATCATGAACGGGGAACAGAGCGCGAGGTACTGGAAGGCATCGGTCCCGAAGAGTTTCAACCGGCCCGCCGTGTGGCTGACGATGGGGAGCGGGTTCGCCATGACCAGGAACGTGATCGGAATCGAGAGCGTCAGGAGCGCCAGCCAGCGCAGGCACGAGCGGCTCAAGTCCTTGGGCATCGGCCGAATGGCCGCGTACGTGCCGGCCGCGCCCAGCCCCAGCAGCGAGAGCGAGATCGCCAGGAATACGAAGTGATAGAAAAGCTTGTATCCCAGCAGGCGCGTGAACGAGACTTGCAGAATCAGCAGCGCCGCGGAGATGAGGAAGACGGAAACCTGGATATATCCGATCCGCGGGCCGCCGGATTCCGGCGCGTGGGATTCCGTACCGGCCGGGCCTTCCGAGATGCTCACGAGAGTATTCCTGATCGACCGGCCGGCGCGTCCGATGGAAAGTACCAGCATACCGGCTCGCACACGCGGGTAAAGGGACGCGCGGCCGGACCCGGGCGCGTTTTCACCGTTGGACGGATGCGGGCGGGCGGGGATAATCGCGCGTCTGGCAACGGAGACCATCCCGCGTGGCGCGCGGCTTTCCCTTTCCCCGCAAGAAAAAACCGGCCGACGACTTCGGCGGCGAGGAGCCCGCGGAAGAACGCCCCGTCGGCCCGGCCTCGGCCGGCGACGAGGAAGACGCGTTCGAATCCACCCTGCGCCCGCAGCGCTTCGAAGACTTCGTCGGCCAGCCCCGCGTGCTCGAAAACCTGCGCGTGTACGTCAAAGCCGCGATGAAGCGCGGCGAGGCGCTCGACCACATCCTCCTTTCCGGGCCTCCGGGCCTGGGCAAGACGACGCTCGCGAAGATCGTCGCCAACGAGATGAACGTGGAATTTCACGGCACCTCCGCCCCGGCGCTGAAGAAGCCCGGCGACCTGGTCGGCCTGCTCACCAGCCTGCCCGAACGCACGGTCCTCTTTATCGACGAAGTCCACCGCCTCAGCGCCGCGCTGGAGGAATACCTCTATTCGGCGATGGAGGACTTCTACATCGACCTGACCGTGGACCAGGGTGCCGCCGCGCGTCCGATTCGCTTCCAACTCAAGCCCTTCACCCTCGTCGCCGCGACGACGCGCGACGGGTTGCTCAGCCGGCCCTTCCAGGACCGCTTCGGGATTCCGCAGAAGCTGAATTTTTATTCGCCCGCTGACCTGACCAAGATCGTGCTGCGCTCGTCGAAGATTCTGGGCATCGAGACCGAGGCCGCAGCGGCCGGCGAGATCGCCGCGCGCGCGCGCAAGACCCCGCGCATCGCGAATCGTCTCCTGCGCCGCCTGCGCGACTGGGCGGAAGTGGAAGGCGAAGGGCGCCTGACCGTCGCCATCGCGCAGAAGGGCCTCGACCGCGAAGGCGTGGACGCCTCGGGCCTGGACCAGATGGACCGCCGGATCTTGCAGGCGCTGGCGCAGCACAAGGGCCAGCCCGTGGGCGTAAAGACCGTGGCCGTGATGGTGGGCGAAGAATCCGACACGATCGAGGAAGTCTACGAACCGTTCCTGATCCAGGAAGGCTACGTCCTCAAAACCCCGCGCGGCCGCGTGCTCTCGGCGAAGGGCTACGAACACCTGGGCCTGAAACCGATCGAGCCGAAACTGGGCGGCGACGAGACCTCGAGCCTGTTCTAGCGCTGGCCGCATCGCACGAGTACAACAAGCCCGTGAATCGGGGACTTACCGGGAGAACACTATGTCGCACTACGCGGTGCTCACGGCCGTCGGCGAAGACAAGCCGGGCCTCGTCGATTCGATCTCGGCGTACATCCTCGAATGCGGCTGCAACCTCGAGGACAGCCGCATGGCCATTCTCGGCGGCGAGTTCGCCATGCTGATCCTGGTCAACGGCGAGAAGTCCGCCATCGAGAAAGTCCTGCAAGGCGCGGCGGGCGTGGGCGAACGGGCCGGACTGGCCGTGCAGGCGCGCGCCACCAAGGCCCCCGGCGGCGGCACCGCGATCAAACTCGGCGCGATTCCCTTCGAGATCGAAGCGTACTCGATGGACCATCCAGGCATCGTCCACCGCATCGCTCACTATCTGGCGGAACGCAAGATCAACGTGCGCGCGCTGGAGACCCGCGTGAGCCTGGCGCCCACCACCGGCATGCCGCTCTTTTCGCTGCACGCGACCGTGGACGTGCCGACGAGCGCCAAGGTCGCCGAAGTCCGCAAGGGCCTCGAGGACATCTGCGCGAGCGAGAACATCGACATCGAGATGAAGCGCGCCGGGCAGTAGCGCTATTTGATGCCCAGGCTCTCGAAGGTCCAGCCGTCCAGCGGCGTGAGCGCCGTCTTGTCCACTTCAGCGGATTGAACGCCCAGGCCCGGGCGCACGATCAGCGTGCGCAGGTCGAGCGCCCCCGATTCCGTCGCCAGCACCGGGATCCCGTCGCTGTGCAGGCGGTACAGGCCCGCGTGGTGCTTGAGCGCCGCGTCGCGCTCGGCCTGCGAATGCGTCGAGAAGCCGCGGAAGAAGTGGTGCCCGTTGCGTTCGACGTGCTCGACGCCCATCGTCGCCATCACCACCAGATCCTCGTGCAGCGGAACGACCGGCTGATTGGTCATGTCCTCGCCGCTGATGACCGGGCGGGCCGGGCGCTTGGGATGCAGGAACATCGTCCCCTTTTCGAGAATCGCCTTCGTCGGCCCCTTGGCGCTCTTGATCGCGAACCCGCCGTAGCCGAGTTCCACGGCGCGCGGGACGCTCTGCAGGTTCTCCGTCGATTCGTCCACGATCACGGGCTTGATCGCGCCGACCTTGGCGAGTTCCGGCATGATCGCGTCTTCCAGCGCCTTCGCGCGCGGATACGGCTGTTCGATAAAGAGGACCGCGTCCCAGAAGCGTTTGGGAAGTCCGCCGCGCGCGAACTTTTCCACCGCCTGCGTCAGCGAGGCCGGATCGTAGTAGACCTCGTTGCCGTCCAGCGTCACGTAGTACGGTTCCTGCGCGGGAATGTGCCGGTCGCACAGCGCCGCGATGGCCTTCAGGCGCTCGGTGTCGAAGGCCTCGTCGTTGCGCAGCTTGATCTTGAAGTAGCGGATTTTTTCGTGCTTCAGGTAGTCCTCGAACGAATGCGGCAGCCCGTCGCGGACGGCCTCGCCCGCGGGGATATCGGCCGCAGTAAGCGGGTCGAGCCCGCCGACGGTGTGGCGGACGTACACGCGCGAAAGCGGCTCCGGCGCGAGCGCCTCGGCGGCGCTCCAGCCCTTGAGCCACGGATGGATCGCGCCGGGGTCGAGGCCGAGCAGATTTTCCTTCACCAGCGCGTGGTAAGTCTTGCCGGCGAGCTTGCCCGCGGCGTCGATCATCGCGCGTTCGAACATCGTGGTGCCGAAGTTGCCGGTCAGGTCGGTGTAGTCGTTCTTGCGCGCCCACGCGATCTGATGCGCGTACAGTTCCTTCCAGAAGTCCCAGACGCAGCGCGGGCCGGCCTTGGCCAGCCCCAGCAGCACGCTGCCGGCCTCGTTAAGCGCGGCGGAAAGTTCCGCGATGTCCTGGCGGTAGGTCCGGTTGGGGCGCTTGTCGTACCAGCCGGGCGCGAGCGCATCGCCGGCCAGGCCTTCCACGCGCGCGCCGCCGGGGCCTTCCACCGTCAGCCACAGATGCGCGATGGGGCAGGCGGTCAGCACCGTCGGCCCGTAGCGGAACGGCATCCGCGTGCGCGTATTGCGCAGGCGAACCTCGAAGGCGACCGGGCGAAGGGCGAGCGCGGCGTTGGACATGCGGCCTCCTGGATGCGGGCGAACGGCGGTGCGTCGGACGCCCCTACTCTTGCGGTTTCAGCGCTTCGATTCGGGCGCCTTCCAGCGCGTCGATGGCGTTGCGGCGAAGGCGCGGGTTGCGGCTGCGCAGGGCCTCCTCGAGCGCCGGAAATGCGTCGCGGCCCCAATTGTCCACGGAGACCGAGGCGGCCCGGGCGACGTACTGTTCGCGGTCCCGCAGCACGCGCACCAGCAGCGGAACGATCTCCTTGTGTTCCGGCGCGTAGTAGCCGAGCAGTTCGGCGGCGTTGTAGCGTTCGGTGGGCGAATTGCCGGGCAGGGCCAGCTTCATCATGCGCGGGATCACGACTTCCGGATCGGCCTTCAACCGCGCCATCACCCGCAGGACCCAGAACGGCGTCACGTCGGCCACTTTCACGATCTCGCGCAGCTTGGGAACCACGGGATCGCCGATGATGGTCAGCGAAGTGTGCGCGGCGCGGCAGACATCGTCGTCGGTGTCCATCAGCGAGAGCGAGAGCCGCTCGATCACGCGCGCGCCCAGGTCCTTGTCGCGGCCGAGCACCGAGAGCGCCAGGGCGGCGTGCGCGCGGCGGCGCGGGCGCGGATCCTGCAAAAAGGCGAGCAGATCGCCGCAGACGGTGCGTATGCCGGGGCCCATGTCGCCGATCGCGTCGAAGGCCGCGCACGCCAGTTCGTCGTCGGCGTCGCCGGCGATCTCGATCAGTTTTGGCACGGCGGTCAGACCCACCGATCCGAGCAGGCGCAGGAACTTGGCCGCGCGCAGGCGCACCTCGGCGTCCGGATCGTCCAGCGCGCCGCTCAGCCAGGTGGCCGCGTTGACGCCTTGCGCCCGCAGGGCCATGCCCAGGAGATCGCGCATCTCGTTATCCTTGTCGGCCGCGCCGCTCTTGGCGAGCGACTGCAAGACTAGCAGCGTCGCGGGCGATTCGACGCCGATGCCCGCCAGCCCGGCCAGCGCGGAATGCTGCAAGACCGGATCGCCCGAGCCCAGCCAATCGGTGAGCGCCGGGACGGCGTCCTTGCCCTTGTCGCCGAAGATGGCCAGGCTGCGCGCGGCGGCGGCCTTCACTTTCAGTTCCGAATCGTTCAACGCCTTCAGCAAAGCAGGCACGGCCGCGGCGGCGCTGTCCTTCCGGCGGCGAAAGACCAGGGCGGCCTCGACGCGCTTTTCCGGCACGGGCGAATCCGTCAGCGTCTTCGCGAGGTCCTCGTCGGAGAGGCCTTCGACCGAATACTTCGGCGCCGGCGGTTCGGGATCGTCGTCAGGGCGGATGCCGCCGGCCGCCAGGTTCAGCAGGGCCTCGGTCGCGGCCTGCTTTACGCTGGGGTCGCGGTCCTTTTTGGACGCGCGCGAGAGCGCCTCCATGCCCTTGCGCGCGTCCGGGCCCATGCGCCCGAGCGCCTCGGCGGCGATGCGCTTCACGGGCGGTTCGCCGCGGCTGAGCGCCTCGCCCAGCATCGCCGCGCCGCGGTCCCGCAGCGCGCGCACGGCCAGCGCGGCGTACTCGGCATCGCGCGGGTCCTTCAGCGCGTCCTGAATTCCGGAGAGCACGTCCCGCGGCGGCGCCTCGCCCATCGCGACGGTGACCATCGCGTCGAGCGCCGCGCGGCGCAGGCCCGGGTCGTTCGAGTCGCTCGCGCGAAGGATGGCGCGCACGGATTCGACCGATTCGGGATCGATCTTCCCCAGCGCTTCGCAGGCCGCGCGCTTGACGCCCAGAGGTTGCGCGTCGTCCCGCAGGTATTGAATCAGCAGCGGCACGGCGGCCTTGGCGTCGGGGCCGATGGAGCCCAGGGCGTCGAGGGCAAAGCGGCGGATGTCGAAATCGACGGGATCGGCGGCCTGCTTGAGCAGCGCGTCCACCGCTTCGCGCGCCGCGGGCCCGAACTCGCTCAGGCAGTACATGGCCAGCTTGCGCTCGTCCTGGTCGTCATGCCCCAGCAGGTGCTGCAGCCAGCCGCGTGCATCTCTTCCCAGAATCTGCTCGACGGCTACTTCGTTCAGCGCGGGCTCTTCGGCCCGCAGGCACGGCCCCGCGGCCAGCGCGAGCAGGAGCAGCGGCGCGAGGAAGCGCCGGAGGAGGCGAAGCGTTCCCTTCATGGCAGGTTGAATTATGCGCGCCCGGGGGAGCCGGTCAAACGACGAGCGGGCGGCCGGTACGTCAGCGGCCGTAGAGACGCAGGATCACAGTGGCGCTCGTCACGAAAAGAACCACCACGATCAACAGCATCCAATAGAAGGAGGTCCGAGCCGCCAGCCGCTTCCGGAACCGCAACCGGCGCTGGTTCTCGGCGTCCAGCGCGGCCAGTTCCTCGTCGCCGCGCACGCTTCGCGCGGAACCCGACAGCGAGGCGTCGCCGCCCTGCGCCAAACCGTTGCGCACGTCTTCGTCCAGACGCAATCGCGCCGCTTGCCCGGCGCTCTCGGCATCCAACGCTTCGGCCGCGGCACGCTCGTCGGGGCCGCGCTGCCGTTCGGACCAGCGTTCCGTGCGCGTGGGCATCGCCATACCCTCTATTGCAGCAGAAGGACAAAGACGGCGAAGATCAGAACGATTAGGAGCACGATCATGTCGAAATCCAGCTTCGTCTGGCGGTCTTGACATTCTCTACGAAAACTCTCGAGTCGGCGGTTCACTTCGCACTCCAGCCGCTCTTCTTCTTGAAGTTCCAAATAGCGCTGCCAGAGCGGGTCCATGTGTGGAGGAGTCTGGGGCGCGCGGCCGGGCGGCGGCGCGCCGGGCACGTACGTGCCGGGGTCGCGCACGATGGCGCTGAGCCTGCGCGGCAGGCCCGCGTTCGCGCGCGCTTCGTCGCTCAAGTACAGGCGCTTGGAATCCGTCGAGCGATGCGCGCTGAGCAGTTCCGCCGCGGTCGGCGGGACGTCGAAGGCGTCGCCGTGCCTGCGCAGAAGGTACGTGAGCACGCGCCGTTCGACCCGCAGGCGCCAGGCGTCGAAAGGCCCGTCGGCCAGGCGGCGTTCGATGCGCGCCAGCCGTTCGCGCCACAGGTCCGCCAGCGGGTGGAAGATCAGGACCATACCGATCCCCCGCCCTTGGGCTTGTTGCCGAAGAGCTTCTGCCAGCTCTGCTCCTTTTCAGGATCGTCGAACGGCTTGACCTCGGGCTCGGGCGGCTTGGCGTCCACCCGGCGTTCGAGCGTTGCCGGCCGGGCTTCGGCGGGCGGCGGCGTGGGGCGCGGACGAGCGCGCGGCACAGCCGGGGCATGCCCAGTTGGTCGCGCGCGTCGTCGCTGAGGTAAAGATCCTGCGCGGCTCTGGCGCTTTCCTCGTCGAGCGGTTCGGCCGCGCGCGGCGTCTCCGCGTGCGGGCCGTCCGAGTGGCGGCGAAGGAGGAAGCGCAGGATCTTGCGTTCGACCGCGACGTGCCACGGCGCGACGCGCAGATCCGCCCAGCGCCGGTTGAGTTCCCACAACCGCGCGCGCCAGAGATCGATCAGGGTTTGGAAGATCAGCACCATAAGGCACCGTCCTCAGCCGAGCGGGGCTCCGGGCGCGCCGGGGATGCCCGCGCGCATGGCGAGCACGAAGGAAATAACCATCGCAATCAGGGCTACGCCGATAATGACCATCGTCACGGTACGGTCGGAGAGGGGTGCGTGCTCGTCGCTCATGCCGGGATTCTAGCGCGCATTCGCGCGGGAGGCAATACGGCGGGTCAGCCGAAGACGGCCTTGAGCATCAGCGCTTTGACGTCGGTGGCGGCGACGTGGTCGGGCAGGCCCAGGCGCTTGGCCGAGGTGATGAAGACGGGGCCTTCTTCCGGCGCATCGGGCAGGCGGCCGTGACTGCCCTTGATCAGCGCCACGTCCTGCGGCACGAAGTTCATGATCGCGCCGACGTCGAAGCCGAGCTTGCGCAGCGCCAGGCGCGCGAAGATGCGCGGAATCTTCAACGGCGCCTTGGGGTCCATGAAGAGTTCCAGCGGGTCGTAGCCGGGCTTGCTGTGGATATCGACCTCGTGCGCCCAGCCGGGCGCCTTCTTCGGGTCTTCCCAATAGTAGTACGTGAACCAGCGGTCGGGCGCGGAGACGGCCACGAGATCGCCCGCGCGCGCGTGGTCGAGGCCGAACTCCTTCTTGCCGCCTTCGTCGAGCACGCGTTCGATGCCGGGCGTCTTTTCGAGCAGCGCTTTCACGGGCGCGCGGTCGGCGGGGTCTTTCACGTACACGTGCGCTACCTGGTGGTCGCTGGCCGCGAAGGCCCGGCACGCGCCGCAGTCGAGCAGTTCCCATTCGAGCTGCTGCTGCACCGCCAGGTAGCCGTTGCGCCGCAGGATGCGGTTGATGTCCACCGCGCCGGAGGTGCGGGTCAGGCCGTACTCGCTAAGCACGATCACGTCGCCGCCCTGCGCGCGCTGTTCGGTGGCCAGGCGCCCGACGACGGCGTCGATGGCGGCGAGGTCGTCGCCGATGCGCGGGTCGTCGGGGCCCAGGCGCTGCAGGTTGTAATCGAGGTGCGGGAGGTACACGAGCGTGAGCGTGGGATTGAAACGCCTCCGAACGCTGCGCGCGCAGCGTTCGATCCATTCGCTGGAGACGATGCCGGCGCGCGGGCCCCAGAAATCGAAGAGCGGGAAGCGCCCGAGTTCCTCGTCGAGTTGCAGGGCCAGTTCGGGCGGCTTCGTATAAAGGAGCGAGACGACGCCCGGGCCGCCTTCGTACGGGCGCATGGTCACGGCCACGTCGTTCGCGGAATACATGTTGTACCACCAGCAGATCTGCGCGCTGGTGAACTTGGGATCGCGCTTGTGCCCCGCGTCCCAGACTTTTTCGCCGCCGACGAGGTAGTTGCTCTGCTTCCAGAAATGGACTTCGGCGAGTTCGCGAAAGTACCAGCCGTTGGCCACGACGCCGTGGTCGCGCGGCATCAGGCCGGTCAAGAACGTCGCCTGCGCGGAAGTGGTGACGGCCGGCAGGACCGTGCCGAGCGTGGCGCTGGCCCCGTCCTTCGCCAGGCCTTCGATGGAGCGCGCGCGCCCGGGAAACTTCGCGAGCAGCGCGCGGGTGAGGCCGACGACGTTGAGGACGAGGAGCGGGGTCATGGTGTGGTCAGGCCGATGCCTGCAAGGCCTCCAGGCTGCTGCCCTGAATCAGTTTCACGCGGGAACCCAGTTTCCGAACCAGGTCCGGATGCACGCGAAGGCTCGCCGGGGAGATTACGCGACTTCCACACACAAAGCCAATAGGGGAACCGTTGGATTTCCAGCGGATGAAGCGAAAGTCTTCGCTGGGAAAGTACCGCGCAGCCCGGGCCTGAACCTCGGGATGGACCGGCTCGCCGTCCACCCCGCCCCAGATGAGCAGTTCCGACAGCGCTTCGCTGGGGACATACAGAAAGGAACCGCCCAGGTCGAAGAGGAACCGCGAGGCGCTATCCACCTGCGACCGGCCGCCGGGTTCAGGCTCGACGATCAGCTTGAACGCGTGCACCGGCCGGCAGTCCCAGACCAAATGCGGCCCGCGCAAGGCTGCCAGGTAGCGCGCGAGTTTGGCATCGCACACAGCACGCAGGCGCCGCGCGTCCGCGTACTGCATCCACAGCAGCACCAGGAACACGATCAGCATGCCGATGCCGATGATCCAATCGGAACTTAACTTGGTGATGCCCGGGACCAATCGAGTAAGTATGCCAAGTAGCATCAGGAAGCCGATGCCGATCGCCAGAAAGCGAATCCCGAAATGCATCTCGAAAATCGTCTGGGCCACCACGCTGCCTAAGTTGTCGGTCTGCATCGCGCGGCGTTTGTGGTAGTACGCAAGAGCTTCGACCTCGCCGTCGGTGAGCAAGCGCTCTTCTTCAGCCAGCACAGATATCCACCCGGGAAATCACGCGGTGATCTCCGCCTTGGCCCACTGAATCTCGCGCATCAGGCCCGCGTTCACGTCCACGGCGGGCCCGCTGCCGACGATCTCCTTCGCGGCGGGCACGCCCTTGGCCGCGAGGTCGTTCAGCACGCCCCAGGTGTAGGTCTCGACGATCAGGTTGTCGGTCAGGCCTTCCTTCGCGGCGTAGCGCGCCGCGGGGCCGACTCCGTCGCGCGTGCTGGCCAGAGGTCCCGGCCACGCGGCGAAGAGCGGCACATGGAAGTGGCAGCGCAGTTCCTCGAAATCCGCGATCTTGAAGCCGCGCGGGCGCGTGCGCAGGCGGTCGAGGTCCGGCAGGTCCTCGAAGCGCGCCAGCCCGCCGTCGCGCAATCGCCCCACAACCTGGTGCAGGTAGCGCGGCTCGTTCATGGACAGCAACTGTTCGAGCGCCGCGGCGTTCTGCGCCGGCTCGGGCAGTTTGAGCGCCGCCGAGAGATGCAGCCCGGTGATCGAGATGCCCGCGGCCTGGAGGCGCTTCAGGTCCTCCAGCGGGTCTTCGAATTCGACGGCCGAATGGCAGAGGTCCAGGTTGACGGTGATGAACTTCCGCGCGAGTTCTTCCGCCTTTTGCGCCGAGACGCCGAGCTGGCTGGGCCACTTCTCGTCGGCGGCGACGAGGATGTACTTGTGGAAGTACTCGAGGAATTCGTCCATCGATTCGGCGGTCGTGTACGGTTCGGGCTCGAGGCCGAGCTTGATCGTCTTGCCGGTCAGGCGTTCCAGGCGCATCAGTTCTTTGGCGCATTCGGTGAGGAAGTGCGCGCACTGCGCCTTGATCTCTTCGTTGTCGGTGTAGCCCTTGAAGGTCCCCGTCGGCACGCTGACGGCGGCCTCGGAACGTTCGCCCATCAGGTGCGTGAGCACCTTCGCGATCTTAAGCGTATAGAGCGAGCGGCCGCCGTCGGTCCAGGGCGGGCTGTAGACCATCTCCTTGACGCGCGGGGCGTGAAAATCGAGCACCGGGAAGCCGTTCACCGAGACCACGCGCAGGCTGTGCTGCGCCAGGGCCTGTTTGAGTTTCTCGCAGCCGGGCGTCGGGGCGGCGGAAAGGATGGCATCGGAGAGCGTGCTGGTGCTGGGCAGCGGGCCGTGGTCGAGGATTTCGTCCACCTGCTTCATGCCCAGGCGCAGGTTCACGGCGTACGACGGCTGCGGCCCGAGCGCGCCCTTCATCACCGGCCCGACGTTGCCGTTCACGATCCGCACGAGGTCGTCGAGCGATTCGGCCGGATGAACGTTCGTGGAATAGGACAGCTCGACGGCCCGGCCCTGCGCCTGGATCGTGCTCATGGAAATCTCCGCGTGCCCTTGGCCCGCGCATTATAGGCGCGCGGCGGGCGTTCGCCCAGCGCTTCCGGCTCACTCGCCGCGCAGCAGGTGCGCGCTCACGTCCTCGTTGACCGCCGTGCCCAGCACCGATCCGAGTTTGCGCTTCAGCCCGCGCACCGAGCACGGCCCTTCGACGGTGAACGCGATCGTGGCTTGGTACTCCGCGGCGTAGGCCAGGCGCTTCTTTTTCGTCTCCAGCGTACCTGAGACGCGCACCTGCACGGCCGCCTGGCCCTCCTTCTTATAGGGCATCCAGTACCGTCCCGTGTACTCCGCCTTCACCACTTCGAGCTTCAATGCGCCGCCGTAGCCTTGGGGCTCCAGACCGTTCAAGTCCTTCAGCGCGCCGCGCAGGCCTTCACGCAGGCCCTCGTCGCCGCCCGCGTCGATCTCCAGCGCGTACGGGTGCGGCGCGAAGGCTTCGCCTTCTTTCCACGCGACGGCTTCGGCGGTGCGGCTGGGGATATGGATCAGCGACTTGGGGGTAAACGTGCAGCGTTCGAGTTCCAGGAGGCCTTGTTCGCGCGCCGCCAGCAGCGCCGCGGCCAGCGCCAGCAGCAGCATCCACCACGCGTGGCGGCGCAGGGCCCTTAGCAGCCGGTTGGGCGGCTTGCCGTCCGCGCGGACAAACGGATCGTCCCTGCCTGCCATCGCATGCCTCGCTTAGTGGGCGTCGGCTTCGTTCGCTTCTTCCTCGGGCGTCTCGGCCGCGGCCTCCGGCTCGTCCGCGGGGCCGCCGTGGTCGTCCTCGCGCGGGCTGTCGTCGTGGGCCTCCCCCGCGGCGCTCTTCTTTTCCGGCTTGGGCGGCTTGGGGATCGGATCGCCCGGGTTCAGCCAGGCGACGAGCCCGTGCGCGCCCATGAAGCGGAAGTGCGCCGCGAGGCTCTCCGTCCGGTCCTTCTCGTCGTCGAATTCGTAGCGCACGCGCCGCGCGATGTCCGCGAACGTATGTTTTCCATCGGCCCAGAAGACGGCGCAGTGCAGGTACGCGTTCCAGACCGGCGAGGGAATGGAAGCGCGTTCGGCAGGCGGCACGCTGTCGTAGGTCGGCGTGCCGATGAAGGTCTTGAACGGGCGCAGCCCGGCGATGTCGTCATAACCGGTCAGCGCGGGAAGCGCGCCGGCGTCGCAGCCGGCGAGTTCGCGCAGGCGGCGCTTCTGGAGATCGAGGAGCCGCCGCACGTGCCGCTGGACCTTGAGCAGCGCCAAGTGCCCCTGGGCGCGCTCTTCGCGCAGCATGAAGCGCTTGGCCGACATGATCGCGCGGTCGGCGATCTCCTTGGTGTAATCCAGCCGGTCGAAGACGCGCGCGAGCAGCAGCGCCTTGTCCTCGCAGCCTTCCAGCCCTGCCGCGGCCGCGCTGGCGATCGTTTCGAGCCGCACGCCGAAGCGCTCCACGGTCCGATGCGCCAGCCACAGGGCCTCCGGCAGCGTGGCCGTGGCGAGGAAATGCAGGTACGCGACCGAGACCGTCGCGAAGACGTGCAGGTTCCGCCCGCTGATCTGGTCCATCGTGTCCATGGACGTGTGCCACCAGCGGTCCTGGCTGTCCACGTAGGGACAGTGCACGCCGATGGCCGGATCGTTGTAATGGTTGTCGGTGAGCGCGAAAGGTTCGTCGCCGTACAGCTTGACGTAGACGTTCGATTTCGAGAGCGCCTTTTCGAGCAGCAGCGCCATCAGCGTGTCGGCGACGGACGCGCCCGCGTCGGGGCAGCGGTGGTGCTTGTACTTTGCGTCCACGGACTCCGACGCGCGCCCCAGCGAATCGAAGTTCACGCCCGCCTGCACGCGCCGCAGGATGCCCGGATTGAGCGCCGCGAAGCCCACGGTGCCGTAACATTCGTTGGTCAGGATGCCGCGCACGGCGCGCTTGAGCGGCGCGAGCGCGCCCTTTTGCGTCGCGTCCTGGAGCACGCGCAGCGACTCGAGAATCACCGCGCAGGCGGAGGCGTTGTCGTTGGCGCCCTGTTCCATGGCGTGGCCGATGGCCAGGACTTCTTCCTGCAGCGGCGCGTCGATGTACCCGCAGACGACGGGCATCGTCGTTTCCATGTACTTGGCGTCGATCTTCATGCGCAGCTTCACGGGGCCGCGGTCGAGCAACACGTCCAGGTCCACGCCGGTCTGCGGGCTGACGACCATCCCGGGCAGCGGCGCGTCGCCGGCGTGAAAGGCCCAGCCGCCGGGATCGTCGGACCAGGCATTGACCCAGAACGTGGCGTCGGGGATCAGGTGCGCGTTCCGGCACCAGCTCGTCACCACCGCCAGCGCGCCGGCGGAGGCGAGCCTCTTCTTGAATTCGCGCGGATTGGCGGGCGTGTAGACGATCTTGCCCTTCACTTCGTTCAGGCGCGCGGATAGGTCCTTCTCGTCGGCGATGCGCACGACCGAGGCGGTGATGCCTTCCGGCGGCGTCGGCCCCGACCACATGATCACGCAGGTGTTGACCTTCTTGCGGTCGGCGAGCACGCGCCCGCGCTCTTCGAAGGGATCGTAGATTTCCAGCGTCGCGCCGCCGCAGTCCCAGCCCAGCGGCATCTTCCAGTCGCCCAGAATCGTCTTGCCGTCGGCGGGAATCTCGAACGTGCGCGGGCGCACGCCCCATTCGCGCAGCTTGGCGCTGACGTGGCGGGCCGTGGCGTGAAAGGCGGGGAACGTGTAGGCGCGATCCGTCTCCCAGATCAGCCGCGTCAGGTCCAGCAGGCTGTTTTCGGAAACGAGTTCGGCCGCGGCTTCAAGCCGCTTGGACAGATCGACGCTCATGCACCCTCCCTGGCCGCCGAGGAGCGACGCACGACGCAAGTCCGCAACGCAAATGAAAATGCGCCGGCTGGACCGGCGCCGGACGGCCCCCCTGAAGGGGTCGGCAGGCCTAAAACCCTTTGTATGAATTTTTCGTTAAAGCGTCAAGGCAGGCCCAGGCACTTTGCGCGGATTTTGAATCCCGCGATCCCATTTGAAACTTCGGGCGCGCCCGCCAAACTACCGGCATGGGCCTTTCCCGCATCGACCGCCCGCGCCCCTGCGTCCCGTGCTCGGCGCGGCTGGGTTCCACCGGCCTGCTGCCCGGCCGCCCGGCCGAAGCCGCCGCGCGCCTGGCGCACGTCCCCGGCTTCTTCTGGCTCGATTCGGGCGATGCCGCCGCCGGCGTGGACGCCTGGAGCTTCCTGGGGCTCGCCCCCACCCGCACGATCGAAGCCACCGGCCGCCAGGCGCTCGTGACCGAAGCCGGCGAGACCGAACGCGTCGAAGCGCGCGCCTTCACGCTGCTCGCCCGCGAACTGAAGGAACTCCGCGCCGCCCCCGTCGAACGCGTCGCGCCCGAACGCCGCCCGCCCTTCCGCGGCGGCTGGTTCGGAGCGCTCGGCTACGACCTCGGCCGCGAGATCGAACGCCTCCCGCAGCTCGCGAGCGCGGACCTTCCCTTTCCCGACCTGTACCTGGCGCGGCACGAGACCGTCCTGGCCTTCGATCATCTGGACGGATCGTGGTGGGCCTGCGGGCTCGTCCCCGCCGGCACGCCGGCTCGCGAACGCGAAAGCTACGTGCGCGCGCGCGCCGAGGCGCTGCTCGCGCAGGCGTCCTCCGCGCCGCTGCCGGCCAGCGATCCGGCGAACGGCGGCAACGTCCGCTCGGCCTTTACGCGCGCATCCTACGAGGCCATGCTGGCGAAGGCGCTCGCGTACATCGCCGCCGGCGACATCTACCAGGTGAACCTCTCGCAGCGTTTCGAGGCCGAATGGCACGCGCCCGCGGGAGAACTCTACCGCAGGCTGCGCGAGGCGAGTCCCGCGCGCTACGGCGCGTTCGTGCGCCTGACCGGGGGCCGCGCGCTCTGTTCGATCAGTCCGGAACTCCTTGTTTCCGTGCGCAGCCGCGAGGTCCTCACCCGGCCCATCAAAGGCACACGCCCGCGCGGAGCAAATGCCGCCGAGGACGCGCGCCTGGCCGCGGAACTCGAAGCCAGCCCCAAGGAGCGCGCCGAGCTGACCATGATCGTCGATCTGGAGCGCAACGACCTGGGCCGCGTCTGCGACTACGGTTCGGTGCGCGTCGTCAGCGCCGGCGCGCTGGAAGCGCATCCGACCGTCTACCACCGCGTGGCGAGCGTGGCCGGGCGCCTGCACCACCGCCGCGGCGTCCGCGACCTGCTCCGCGCGATGTTCCCCGGCGGCAGCGTCACCGGCGCGCCGAAGATTCGCGCCATGCAGATCATCGAGGAACTGGAGCCCACCCGCCGCGGGCCGTACTGCGGAGCCATCGGCTGGATCGGCGCGGACGGCGACGTGGAACTGAATCTGGCCATCCGCACCGCGCTGGTGGACGAGGCCAGCGCCCGCGCGTGGTACCAGGCCGGCGGCGGCATCGTCGCCGACAGCGACCCGGCGAAGGAATACGACGAGACGCTTGCGAAGGCGGCGGCGTTTTTCAAGGCTGTCCATTCGTCAACGGACTGCAAAGACCGCTCGGTAGGATGATTGCTATCTAGAAACACTAAAGGAGCAGGCCTATGGGTGCTTGGGGCGCGCACGCCTTCGACAACGATACCGCTTGCGACTGGGCGGGTGATTTTGTGGAATCAAAGGACCTGAAAATGGTTCGGCAATCCATCAAAAAAGTCCTGAGCACCGAGGACGAATACCTCGACGCGGACGCCGCGTGCGAAGCACTTGCCGCCTGCGAAGTGATCGCTCGTTTGAAGGGACAATGGGGCCTTCGCAATTCATACACGGCATCGGTGGATAAATGGGTCGAATCCCATCCGAACCCACCGCCCGAGACGCTTGTTCGCGATGCACTCACCGCCATTCAACGCATCACCGAACCGGAATCGGAATTGCTCGACCTTTGGCAAGAAGACGATCCCAAGGAATGGCTTGACGGGATCGAGGATCTGCGAAAGAGACTGGGCGCTTGAACGCCACGCAACCTGTTTAAAAGGACTCCATGAGCGACACCATCTTCAGCATCAACGGCACGATCGTCCCCGAAACCCAGGCCGTCGTCCCCGTCACCGACCGCGGGTTCCTCTACGGCGACGGACTCTTCGAGACCCTGCACGCCTACGGGCCCAAGCTCTTCCGCGCGGACGAACACCTCGCCCGCATGGCCGGCGGCTTCAAAACGCTCGCCTTCGAGAACGCCCCGCCGCCGAAGACCCTGAAGCGCTGGATGCAGGACGCCGTGGACGCGGGCGGGTTCCGCGAAGCCAACGTGCGCATGACCGTCACGCGCGGCTCGGGCGCGCGCGGGCCGTCGGTCAAGGGACCGTTCACGCCCTTCGTGGCCATCACCGCCACCGAGTACCACCGCCGCCCCGCGCGCGATTACACCCACGGCGTCACGGCCATCGTCGCCAGCTTTCGGCGCCAGGAATCGTCGGTCATCGCGAGCCTGAAGACGACCGCGTACATCGAACAGATCTTCGCGCGCCGCGAAGCCGACGCCGCCGGCGTGGACGAAGCCATCCTGCTCAACAATTCCGGCCTCGTCTGCGAAGGCTCGGCCTCCAACATCACGCTGGTGAAAGACGGCGGCCTCGTCGCGCCCGACCCGAAGCTCGTCGGCGCCCTGCCCGGCACCGCGCAGGTGGTGGCGCTGGAACTCGCGGAAGGCCTGGGCATCCCCGTCACCCGCGCCGGCGTCGGCCCGTGGGACCTGAAGGAATGCAGCGAGGCCTTCCTAAGCGGCTCGTTGAGGGAACTCACGCCGCTGGTGAAGATCGGCGAGACCGCGGTCGGAAACGGCCAGCCGGGCCCCGTCACGAAAAAGCTGATCGCCGCCTACCGCGCGCTGATCAAACGCGAGTGCGGCTTCACGATTTTTTAATCCAAACAACCCGCACGCCGCTCCGCATTCGCTTCGCAGCATGGCACCACTGCACTCCGAATCTACAAGCACCGAAGCTTTATAGGTTGGCCTGCGCTTAGGTGCTTGTAGATTTGCCTCGATTCAGGTGCCATGCTGCGGAGCGAATGCGAAGCGGCGTGCCGCAATCCCAAGCACGCAGATTTTGGACGAGAACCCTACAGCCCCTGTTCGGCGGGCGAGGCCAGGCGGACGAGGAAGCGGATCAAGACGCCGCGGCCGTGGGCGAGCAGGGTCACGCGCACGCGCCGGCGGCGGCCCCCGCTGGAGACCGTCACTTCGCGGCGAGTCTGCGCGTCTTCGAACGAGAGCGTGCGGCGCAGGTACTTTTCAAACGCGGGCGTAAGCGACGCGGGCAGGTAGCCGATCGGTTCGTCGCCGTGGCCGCCCTGGCTCTTGCCCTTCCCTTTGACCGGATGCGTCTTGGCGATGCTGAGCGCGCTCGAGGCGGCCTTTTCGGGCTTGGGAAGCGACTCGGCGCTGACGAAGTGGCGCATCGAGATCACCAGCCGCGCCCCCGCGCGCAGCGCACGCAGTTCGCTCGGGTAGGCCCGCAGCGGCATGGCAAAAAGGAGCGGCGTGAGCGTCTCCGCGATCTGCGCGCGGTCTTTCTCGGTCAACTCTTCGGCGATCAGCCGGTCGAGGCGCTCGGGGTCGCTCGCCAGCGCGTCCACCAGGCGCGACCAGACGCCGTCCAGCGCGTCGTCACCGAGGCCCCACGGGCGCTCGATGTCGCTCATCTGACGGGCATTTGCGTATGCATGCAGATACCGGGCCAGGATATCGTGGCCGTGGGACGGAGACGAGGCGGGCCCGCGCGCGCTCATGACTTCAATCTATTCGCATTTTTGGGAACAGGCAAGCGTCGGCCGCAAACTTCAACCGCGATTTTGATGCCGCGATGGAACAAGCCTTTGGGCACTGTCAAGTATTCAGGGACAAGAAATGTTCCCGCGCGCTGCCCCTGTGCAGCGTCAGGCCTTCGCCAGCGCGACGATGCCGGCCGACGCAAGCGGGTCGATGGCCCCGCAGAACGAGGTCGCGAACGGGCCCGAGGCCGGGAACTGATCCCCCAGGCCCTTGGGCTGCGGCAGGCCACAACCGGCAAGCTTTTCCGAGAGCACCTGCGCGGCCAGGCACGCGCCCAAGAGCGGGGAGACCGCCATCAGTTCGCCGGTGTAAAGCTTCGGCGAAATCGCCGCCGTCGTGGGCGTCTTGGCCAGGCGCTTGGCCCAGAAGGGTCCTTCCCAGG
>JAHCJK010000001.1 GCA_026184295.1 Planctomycetota bacterium | reverse complement strand
GGCAACGGCTCAGGCGCAGCGGAGTCGTTCGAGAAAGAGTAATCATGTCAGGGGTTTATGGGATGAACGGGGAGCTGGCAAGAGGGACTTTCAGCACAAATTGGCCGAACCGAAGCGTTCGTGACTTACTTCAGTTCAGTTACTACAACACCCGTCACGATGTCCAGTTGCAGCCAGGACTCCTTGGAAACCTCACACGTTTGAAGGAACTTACCGCCGAGACTAACCAGGGTGTATTTGCCCGGTTTGAGCGCAATTTTGTAATGACCCTTCACATCCGAAGTAACACGGCATAGGCTCGCGCCCTCGGGAACTTTATCCCATGTACCTTCGTAGACCTTAATTTCCAGGCATTCCTCCAGCGGATACGGCCCGGTGCTGTTTCCCACTGGCCCAGATTTGGCCAGCAGGCTTCCCTCAACGCCCTGGGGCAGCAATTTATCCTGGACATCCTCCACCTTAGCAAGGCTAAGGTCGTACGCTCCCTTCTGAAAGACAGCTACCACCTTGTAGGCGTGGCCTTCACGGAGTGTGATGCCCTGAGCCGCCTCCAACAGTGCCGGGCTGTGGATCGCGAAGGACGCGGACTTTTCCGTAGCCTTGCCCTTGTTCTGTTCTTGGTTCTCGAAGGTAATGACAAAGCTCGGGTCGGCGTGCGCGGTCTTGAGCGCGGTTCCTTCGAACTTGGTCAAGGGCTTCGCGCCCTTATAGACGCCCACGAAAGAAAGATCCTGCGGGCCGTCTTCAGCCAGGGAAGCGGCTGCGGCCATGATCAGGATAATAGCCGCGCCGAAGCATGCCGTTCTCATGGCTCACATCCCGATCTTCTTCAAGAGTTCCACGCAGAAGCCGATCTTGAGCACCTTCGCGCCGACGAACAGGGCCACGCCGCCGAGGATCGCGAGGACGACGGCGAGTTTGACCAGTTTGCCGACGAAGCCGCTGCCTTCGCCCTTGTAGCGCGCGTTGAACTTGGCGTAGTTTTCGGCGCAGGCTTTGGTGCAGAAGGTGTTGCTGCCCACGGGGACGACGCACTTGCCGCAGACCGGCTTGTGGCAGGTGTGGCAGCGTTCGTTCGCGGGCGCGTGGCAGCTCACGCAGATGTTGGAGGCCATGCCTTCACCCTACCCCATCCGCGGGGTCTTTCGCAACTCCAGGCCTCGGCGCGGGTTTCACAACCCTTGCGAGTCCCGCAAGTACGTGCATAATAGCGAAGCCCGTTTTCCAACAGAGCCGGCCCGGCGGACCGCGTGGTCTGGCCGAACGGTTCGAATCGATACCAGGATGGAGGAGTTACATGGCGTTCAAGCCTCGCCGCCGCCGCAAGATTGGAAGCAAGAAGCGCCGGATGCGCAAGCTGCGCTCCAAGAAGAAGTAGCGCATACGCCCCCTGGCTTCCGGATGCGTGGCCGCGCGTACGCGAGGGCATGCACGCGGAAGCCAGGGAGGCGATCCCATTCGAACAGGCGTCTGCCGCCGCGGAGGAACCCCGTGTTCCTCGCGCGGCTTTCTCATGTAAGGAGCACGACGATGGCCGGTGGCAAGAAGGGTTCTCCGTCGCGAAGCGGGGTCTTCAACAAGCCCGTGGACCCGCTGACGGAAGCGTTCACGCAGTCGATCTCGTTCGACCGCGTGCTGTGCAAGTACGACATCGCCGGCTCCATCGCCCACGCCAAGATGCTCGGCAAGGTCGGGCTGATCAAACGCAGCGAAGAGGAAACCATCCTGCGCGGCCTGGCCGAAATCCAGAGCGACTACGACGAAGGCAAGATCAACTTCAGCGCCGAGTACGAAGACATCCACATGAACGTGGAAAAGGCCCTGGAGGAACGCATCGGCGAGACCGCCGGCAAGCTGCACACGGCGCGCTCGCGCAACGACCAGATCGCGCTGGACGAACGCCTGTGGCTGCGCGACGAACTCGACGAGATCGCGCGCCTGATCGGCAACGTGCAGGACGCGCTCCTGGACCTGGCCACCGAATACGCCAACGACGCGATGCCGGGCTACACGCACCTGCAGCGCGCGCAGCCGGTCTCCTGCGGGCATTACCTGCTGGCCTACGTCGAGATGTTCGCGCGCGACAAGGACCGCATGAGCGACGCGCGGCGGCGCGCCAACGTCCTGCCGCTGGGCGCGTGCGCCCTGGCGGGCACCTCGCTGCCCATCGACCGGCAGTACGTGGCCGCGATCCTGGGCTTCGACGGCGTGACGCGCAATTCGATGGACACGACGGCCGACCGCGACTACCTGCTCGACTTTGCCTACGCGATGTCGGTCTGTTCGCTGCACCTCTCGCGCATGTCCGAAGACTTCATTCTCTATTCGACCACCGAATTCGGCCTGCTGGAGATCGACGACGCCTTCTGCACCGGCAGTTCGATCATGCCGCAGAAGCGCAACCCCGACATCCTGGAACTGATCCGCGGCAAGACCGGGCGCAGCATCGCGCTGCTGAGCCACTACCTGATCCTGGTCAAGGGCCTGCCGCTGACCTACAACCGCGACTTCCAGGAAGACAAGGAACTGCTCTTCGAGACCACGCTGCAGTTCAAGGGCTGCCTGCAGATCATCGAGGCCGTCCTGCGCAACCTGCGCTTCCGCCGCGACCGCATGGCCGACGCCTGCGAACTCGGGTACATGGACGCGACGGCGCTCGCCGAACACCTCGTGCGGCGCGGGATTCCCTTCCGCCAGGCGCACCACGTCGCGGGCAAGCTGGTGAACCTGGCCGTGCAGAAGGGCGTGAAGCTCGCGGACCTCGAGATTGAAGAACTCCAGTCGGTCCACGCGCTGCTGGGCGAAGAGACGCGCAACGTGCTGGGCGGCAAGGGCGTGATCGGCGCGTACGCGTCGGAAGGTTCCGCGAATCCCAAGTTCGTGCTCAACGCGATCGAAGACTGGCGCAGCCGCCTGCGCGGCGAACGCGGCGAGCCCGATCCCAAGGCGAAGCGGCGGCCGAGCAAGAACTAAGCAGCCCGCCTCACGATCAGGCTTACTTCTGTGCATTGAGCAATCGACGGCCGCTGAGCAAGCGGCCGTCGCGCTTATTTACTTTCACTTGCGAAAACAGTGCGAAATTTTCGAAACCCGCAAACGTAATCGCCGGTTCAGTTGTATCTGTAAATACCACGCGCGAGCGATTACTCTCCATGCCCATCACCATGACGCATTCGCGGCGCCTTTCCAACGATCCGATGACCGTCCTCGGCGTCGCGCCGGCGCAGCCGCGCGGCGAAGGCACCACGTGGCGCGGCTGGGTCACCGGCCTGCTGGCGCTCTCGGCCATCTGCCTCGTCACGCCCATCTTCGATTACGCCATCGGCGGCACGATGCTGGCGAACTCGCTCTTTCCCGCCACGGCGGTGGCGAGCTTGCTCGCGTTGGGCGCGCTGCTGTACCTGGCCTCGGTGACGCGCAAATCGTACCTCGGGTTCACGCGCGGCGATCTGGCGCTGGTCTTCATGATGGTGCTGGTCTCGAACACGATTCCCGGCGGCGGCTTCTGGGCCTTCTGGGTCACGAACGTGTCGGGCGGGTTCTTCAATACGCCGGAGGCCGGCTGGGAAAAGACCGTGCTCCCGCACGTGCCCGCCGCGTGGGTGCCGCAGGACGAGGGCGGGCTCCGCCCGCTCGAATGGTTCTACCGGGGCCTGCCCAATCACCAGGGGCTCTCGTGGGGGCTCTTCCGCGCGTGGCTGCCGACGTACGGATGGTGGTGCCTGGCGCTCGCGTTCATGCTCGCGATGCTCTTCGCGCTCAGCTCGCTGCTGCGCAAGCAATGGGCCGACCACGAACAGCTCCCCTTCCCGCTCGCGCAGATTCCGCACGAGATGATCAAAGGCATCTTCACGACTGAGGAACGCCCGCTGCTCCGGGATCCGATGATGCTCTGGGGTCTGGGGCTCACCTTCGCGTTCGTCTCGTGGAACAGCCTCGCCGATTACTACAACTTCGTCCCCGCGATCCCCACCGGCAACTGGCTCTCGCACTACCTGAGCGAGGATCCGTGGAACCGGCTGAACCCGGTCTACTGCAAGATTTACTTCTCGGTCGTGGCGCTGACGTTCATGCTCTCGAAGGACGTCTCGTTCAGCCTCTGGTTCTACCACATCGTCTGGTTCGTCCTGGTCTTCGTGCTCTGCGGGATGGGCGTGGGCAACAACGGACAGTACTTCTGGAACAGCGCCGGCGCCGCGGGCTTTTTCGTGGATCAGGGCACGGGCGCGCTGCTGGCCCTGACCGCGATGGGCCTGTGGATGGCGCGCGCGCCGCTGTGGGGTTCGCTGCAGCAGGCGCTGGGCCTGCGCGCGCGCGACACGGGCGAAGACGAGGACCTTTCGCCGCGCGCTCTGTGGGGGCTGCTGGCGGCGGGCTTTGTGGGCTCGCTGGCGTGGATGCAGGGCTTCGGGATGGACCTGCTGCCGTCGGTCCTGATCGTGGTGCTGATGCTGCTGATCATGACCGGCCTGACGCGGCTCTGCTGCGAAGGCGGGCTCTTTTTCATGCAGGTGGGCCTGCAGCCGAACGAGCTCCTGCACCAGGCCTTCACGCCCGTGCAACTTGGCGCGCAGAACTTCGTGCGGCTGGAGATGTGGAACCGTTCCATGGTCGTGGACGGCTACCGCGTCTTCTTCATGGCCAACATCATGAACGGCCTGCAGCTCGCGCGCCTGGCGGGCCTGAAGCGGCGCACCGCGATGGGCGGGATGGCGCTGGCGATCGTCGCGGCGCTGGCGGTGAGCTTCTTCGCGTTCCTGCACACCGCGTACACGTACCCCGGCGGGGCCTCGGCGATGATGCCGTGGTACTTCGAAGGCGTGCCGACGAACGTCTACAAAGGGATGTCGCAGAACGTCCGCGCGATCGAGACCTACAAGCAGAAAGAGGCCTCCGGCGCCGCGGAGAAGATGGCCTCGGCCGACGTGCCCGCGGTGGCCAAGCGCGACGGGAAGGCGCTGACGTACCTGGCCCTCGGCGCGTCGTTCCTGGTCTTCAGCATGGTGCTGCGGAAGTACGTCTTCTGGTTCCCCCATCCGATCGGCTACGTGATGTGGATGGGCCCGTTCCCGGTCTATCAGCTCTGGTTCTCGTTCATGCTCGGCTGGTTCTTCAAGTACCTGGTGCTGAAGTTCGGGACGACGCTGACGTACCAGCGCGCCAAGCGGCTCTTCCTGGGCATGCTGGTGGGCGAATCGGCCGCGCTGATCGTATGGAAGCTGATCTCGTGGGGCACGGGGGTGAAGTCCACGCTGCGCGTCCTGCCTTTCTAGGCCCGGACATCTTCCTGTTGCGCGCCCTTCCGCCCGCGTATACTGGGTTGCGGGGGCGGCATGAGCGACTTGATTTTCATCTGCGAGATCTGCGGCGCGGTTCTCAACGAGAACCACTGCAAGGCGCGCTGTCCCAACTGCGGGCGCACGCTGGATTGCAGCGACCTGCCCGCGCTCCAGGCCGACGGCAAGGTCGATCCCAGCCAGAGCGGCCTGCACTTCATCCCCCGGCCCAGCACGAGCCTGGCGAATCAGGCCGACGGCAAGGACGCCGCGCCCGCGCAGGCGGCCGAACCGCCCGCCGCGCCGTAACCGTACCTTCCCGCGAACGGAATTAGAACATCATGGCGGAGGGCTTCGCGAAGGCGACGCCGGCCTTGACGCCGCGCTTGATGCAGTACATCGCGTCGTCGGCGGCGTGCAGCATCTCCTGCGCGCTGGGGTAGCGCGCCGAACTGAGCGCCGCGCCCAGGCTGGCGGTGACCTTGGTCCCGTCCACGACGGGGAGTTCCTGCAGAATGCGCTCGGCCACGGCCTGCACGTCCTCCGGCCGGACGATCCCGAAGAGCAGCACGGCGAACTCGTCGCCGCCCAGGCGCGCGGCCAGGTCGCCCGGGCGCAGGCAGCGCTGCAGGGCCTGGCCGACCTCGGAGAGCAGTTTGTCGCCGGCGGAATGGCCGAGCGTGTCGTTGACGGCCTTCAGGTCGTCCACGTCCATGAAGAGCAGCGCGAAGGCGCGCGCGGCGTCGCCGTCGGCGCGCTTCCAGGCACGGTCGAGCCGGTCCAGGAAGTGCGGGCGGTTGGGCAGGCCCGTGGTGGCATCGTAGAGGGCCAGGCGCTCGAGCTGTTCGCGGACTTCCTTGAGTTCGGTGACGTCCAGGGTCAGGCAGCGCGTGTGCACGAACGCGCCGTTTTCCCAGAGCACGTTGGAGGTGATCTGCACGAAGCGTTCGGCGCCGTCCTTGCGGCGCAGCGTCGCCTCGAAGTTGCGGACCTCTTCTCCGTGGGCCAGGCGTTCCATCAGTTCGCGCAGGCGCCCGTGATCGACGTGGAACTTCGAGATGTGCTGCCCGACGTACTCGTCGCGCGCATAGCCGAGCAGCGCCAGTTCCGCGGCGTTGGCGCGGACGATGATGCCGTCGGGGCCGACGCAGTTCAGGCCCACCAGCGCGTGGTCGAAGAAATCGGAGAGCACCTGCTCGTTGCGCCGCAGGGCCTCCTCGGCGCGCTTGCGTTCGGTGATGTCGCGGATCACGGCCGCGAGCACGCGGCGGCCCTCCTGCGCGGTCTCGGCCACGCAGACTTCGACGGGGATCTCCGCGCCGTTGCGGCGCCGCCCGGCGAACTCGCGCGGTGCGCCATGCGGCAGGTCCAGGTCGGAGCCGCTGCCGGGCCCGAGCAGCATCGAGAGCTTGCGGCCGGCCAGGTCGGCCAGCGGATACCCGAAGGTGCGCTCGGCGGGCAGGTTCGCGAAGACGATGCGCTGCTCTTCGTCGAGCAACACGATCGACTCCTGTACGCTGTCGGTGATCAGGCGGTAGCGCTCCTGGCTCTCGTGCAGGCGCTGTTCGGTGCGGCGGCGCTCGGTGATGTCCATGGCCACGCCCACGGCGCCGACGATTTCGCCCGCGGCGTTGCGGTGCGGGACCACGTGGCCGTCGAGCATGCGGTCGAGCAGCACGATCTCGAAGGTCGAGGGCACGCCCTGGACCGCCTTGAGGTGCGCGGCGACGGTGGGCTCCGACATGTCCTGCGTGTTGAGGAACTCCATCACGGTCACGCCCACCACTTCGCCGGGGCGCAGGTTCAGGCCCGTCAGGCCCGCGCCCCAGACGGAGGTGCAGCGCAGATCCATGTCCACGGTCCATAGAATGATCGGGAGCTGCTCCGAGAGCATCTGGAGCTGGAGGACCTTCTCGCGCAGTTCGTCGTGAAGCGAACGCGCTTCGGAAGCGGGATCGGGGGATTGAGCGTCGTCGCGCATGCCTGCCCCCGCCTTGCCGTCACGTCCATCCGGAGGAGTAACGCCAAATCACGATGTGGCGTTTGCCCTATAGCAATAAAAACCATTCGGAGGATAGTATCCAGAACTTCCCCGCTCCAAATCGAGAGCAAGTGCCCCACCGTTCCCGGTAGAGAGCGTAGCCGGTCCCTATTTTCAGCGCACTAGGTTTAACAGCAGAACTGTTGCAGCGGCAGAAGGCATGGAAAACGAGCTTCCGCCAAGGGCCGGTTATGGCACAGGTGCGTTACACGTGCGCTAACTCCAAGAGCAGCATTATTTTGAGCAAACATGCCATGAGAATTGAGCAGGGCCGTTAAAACGTGACACGGCGCCGAAGGGCTATATTCCGCACGAAAGCGGACACCTGAATTTATTAGCTTTTGGCGTGAAAGCAAAAATCCTGAAAAGAACGCCGATTTTGGGCATTGCACCCGCCACCCCGCCAAAAAACCGACCGATCGACTAGCAAAAAACCAACACCGAGCGCGAAACCGACCTGCTTGAAATCAGCCATGTAACGATGGCATGAGGCTTGCCTTGCATCATCTCGTGTGTGGGGTGCTGGACAGGATTGACACCATGACGACATGCGAACAAGCAGCCTCAAGAATCGGGGACTACGAACTCCTGTACGTCCTCGGCCAGGGCGGCATGGGCACCGTGTACCGCGCCCGCCAGGTCTCCCTGGACCGCGTGGTGGCGCTGAAGGTCCTGCCGCAGAGCCACGTGCACGACCGGGAGTTCGTGCAGCGCTTCATGCAGGAGGCGCGCGCGGTCGCCAAGCTCAACCACCTCAACATCGTCGCCGGGTACGACGTCGGATTCGTGGACGGGCACTTCTTCTTCG
This sequence comes from Planctomycetota bacterium, assembly GCA_026184295.1. Classification (GTDB taxonomy): domain Bacteria; phylum Planctomycetota; class SZUA-567; order H5-PLA8; family H5-PLA8; genus JACQFI01. The sequence goes on along the minus strand of JAHCJK010000001.1, from coordinate 121,092 downwards.
CGATGGAACTGGTGGAAGGCACCAGCCTGGGCCGCCACATCCACCAGCAGGGGCGCATCACCGAGCACGAGGCCACGGTGGTGGGCGCCGCGATCGCCCGCGCGCTGGCGCACGCCCACGCGCACGACATCATCCACCGCGACGTGAAGCCCGATAACATCGTCGTCGCCGCCGACGGCACGCCCAAGCTGACCGACTTCGGCCTCGCGCGCGCCAATCCCAAGATCGACCTGGAGATCACCCAGACCGGGCACACCGTGGGCACGGCCCACTACATGGCCCCCGAACAGATCACCGGCAAGGACATCGACGGGCGCGCCGACCAGTACGCGCTCGGCTGCACGCTCTTCAAGGCCGTCACAGGCAAGCCGCCCTTCGACGGGGAGACCTCGCACGAGGTCCTCTACAAGCACCTGCGCGACCGCATGCCCAACCTGCACGCGATCCGCACGGACCTCTCCGACGGCTTCTGCGTGATCCTGCACCGCATGATGGCGCGGACGCGCGAAGAGCGTTACCCCGACATGGCCAAGGTCGCCGACGATTTCGAAGCCCTGCTGGCCGGGCGCTTCGTGCGGCACCGTTCCCGCGCGGCCACCAAGGCCTGCAAGCCGCGCCATTCGGGCGAACACGAACGCGTCGCGACGCGCAAGCACGCCTCGGTCAAGGAAGTCTCGCCCTGGGTGCGCGTGGCCGCGTACACGGGCATGGTCTCGGCCGTCGTGGCGCTGACCGCGGTCTTCTCGATGGGGTCGTCGCGCAACGCCGCCCCGGCCGACGCGCCCGCGGCCCCGCTCCCGACCGACCGCGCGCCGCGCGTGGAACGGCAGGTCGCCGACCGCCCATCCGAACTGGACGCGCCGGTCTACGCGCCGCGCAACGAATCGTACGCCCGCTCGGAGCCCGCGCCGGCGTCCCGCGGCGTTCCGCGCACGGTCTTCAACGGCGAAGAGAAGCACCCGGGCAAGGGCTGGGCGAGCCCCGACCGCGCCGGCGCGGTCTCGCTGCAGAAGTTCAAGGGCCGCAACGGGCGCGCGGCGGTCGAATTCAAGGGCTCGGGCAAGGGCTGGATCGGCGGCGGCTGGAACTGGACCGGCTGGGCGCCCGGGGCCCCCTGCGTCGATACCCGCGCGTACAGCAAGATGATCGTTTCGGTCCGCGTGGTGACGCAGAGCGGCGCGACGCCCGACGTCAAGGTCGGCCTGGCCTCGCCGGGCACGCGTTCGGCCGCGGGCCTGCTGCCGCTCAAGAGCCTGGACGCCGACGCCGCCGACGGGCGCTGGCACGACGTGGAAATCCCCATCGAGGCGCTCTACCGCCACAACCGCGGCAACGAGTACGACCCCGCCAAGGCCTTCGAACTCGTGCTCCACGCCTGGGCGGAAAAAGAGTACGCCTTCAGCGTCTACGTCGAACAGATCGCCTTCGAGTAAACCTTCCCTACCCCAGAAACGCGAGCCGGGCGAGCCTCCTCTTGAGGGAAGTTCACGGAGGAGGTAGTATGGGCGTCCGTCGAAGGTTGGTTGGCCCGGAGGCAGGCGCGACATGGTCCATAATGTAGCCGAGATACGCGAGCGGCTCGACGACTACGTCAAGCGCCTGGTGCACCTCCGGGACTCTCTTTGACGTCGCCGGCAAAGAGCGCCGCATCAAGGAAATCGAGGCCCGGATGGAGGCCAACGATTTCTGGAACGATCCGCCCAAGGCGCAATCCCTCGTCAGCGAACTGAAGAAGCATAAGGCCATCGTCGGCCCGCTCTCCGATTACGAGAAGCAGGGGCGCGACCTGGGCGAACTGCTGGAACTGTACGAGGCCGAGAAGGACGAGGCCTCCGTCGGGCAGATCGCGGGCGACATCGACGTCTTCGTCGAAGAGGTCGGGCGCTACGAACTCCGCGCGCAGCTTTCGGGCAAGAACGACCACCGCAACGCGTACCTTTCGCTGCAGGCCGGCGCGGGCGGCGACGACGCCACCGACTGGACGAGCATGCTGATGCGCATGTACGCGCGCTGGGCCGAACGCAAGGGCTTCAAGTGCGTGCTGCTCGACCAGGTGGAAAACGAATCCGCCGGGCTGCGCTCGGCGACGCTGAAGATCGAAGGACCCTTCGCCTACGGGCTGCTGCAGAGCGAAATCGGCGTGCACCGGCTGGTGCGCATCTCCCCGTTCAACGCGGAAGGCAAGCGCCAGACGAGCTTCGCCAGCGTGGACGTGACGCCGGAATTCGAGGAAGGCGACAGCGACATCGTCATTCCCGACAAGGATCTGGAAGTGCAGACCTGCCGTTCGGGCGGCGCGGGCGGGCAGAATGTGAACAAGGTTGAGTCCGTCGTGCTGATGAAGCACATCCCGACGGGCATTTCGGTGCGCTGCCAGGTGGAACGCAGCCAGCAGCGCAACCGCGTCCTGGCCCTCGAAATCCTGAAAGCCAAGCTGCAGCGCCTGCAGGACATCCAGCGCGACAAGGAACTGGCGGCCCTGTACGGCGAGAAAGGCGACATCGCCTTCGGGAGCCAGATTCGTTCGTACGTGCTGCATCCCTACACGATGGTCAACGACCATCGAACCGAACTGAAGGTGACCAATGCGCAGGGCGCGCTCGACGGCGACCTCGACGCATTCGTCGAAGCCTTCCTGCGGATGAAGCTCCAGCAGGCGCAGAAGAAAAAGAGCAGCACAAACTAACCCGAACTACTCCACTTAAGACGGGAAGTTGGGAGCCGGCCCCGTGTTAAGGAGCGTCGGGCTTTTGCACAATCCGAACCGAAAACCTGGATAAAAATTTACCAACCAGGACTAAGGTGCAGCGCGGAAGCCGCCGCAAAAATCACACAACTCTTTTCTATGACGTTGATTGCGAAGGTTTCAGGCTTTTCAGATGCACTGGTGCAAAATTTGTGATAAGGTAAATTTATGTACCAGACGGGCACAAAGATCGGCGCGTACACCATCGATCGCATCGTCGGATCAGGTGCGACCGGGACCGTCTACCGTGCCGTCAACTCCGAAGGCCAGGACGTCGCCCTCAAGATCCTCTCTTCGCGCTTCGTGCAGGACAACCTGGTCTCGAAGATGTTCGAAGACGGGGCGAGGGCCGGCCTCCAGATCCACCATCCCCACATCGTCCGCACCTTCGACGTCGGTACGCACGACGGCATTCCGTTCGTCGCGTTCGAATTCGTCCACGGCGTGCCGCTGGCCGACCAGATGCGCCGCGCCGGCGCGATGACCGAAGGGCAGTGCATCTGGGTGATGCGGCACATGGCCCAGGCGCTGCGCAAGCTGCGCATGAACGGGATCGTCCACCAGGACATCAAGCCCGAAAACATCCTCATCGACGCCAACGGCGAGTGCAAACTCTCCGACCTCGGATTCGCCCGCGTGCCGCTCAGCCAGGTCAACTGGGCGCGCTTCTCGGCCGGGACGCCGATCTACATGTCGCCCGAACAGGCGCTGGGCAGCAGGGGCAGTTCGAAGGTGGACCACCGTTCGGACCTGTACAGCCTGGGCGCGACGATCTACCACGCGATCACCGGGCAGCCCCCGTTCACTTCCAAAGTGGAAGAAGAGATCCTGCAGGGGCACCTGAAGGAACGCCCCGTCGCGGTGAACGTGCGCGTCCCCAAGGTCTCGATGGAATTCGCCAAGCTGATCGGGCGCCTGCTGGAAAAGAACCCCGACCACCGCTACCAGACGGCCGAACACCTGCTGCTGGCGCTGCGGATCGTCAACACGCCGGCGGAAGCCCCGCTGGTGGTCGTCTCCCGCGTGACGGCGCACGGCACCGTCGCGCGCGTGCTCTCCCCCATCAAGCGCCTCTTCGACAGCGCGAAGAACGCCACGTAGTCCCGGCGCGCGCCCCGCGGCTTCCGCAAGACGGGACACACATTCGTTGAAACGGTATTTGTCTTGACAATATCCGTTGCAACAAATATCTTGAAATGCATGAAGAGCCGGCTGATGGCGGAGATCAAGCAGACGCAACCCTTCGAAAGCCTGGAAGAGGAAGCCCTGCTCAACCTGGTAAGGACCGCGGACCGCCTGGCCCGCGCCGGCGAGGACCTGCTGGCCCGGCACGGGCTCTCCGGAGAACAGTACAACGTCCTGCGCATCCTGCGCGGCGCGGGCGCCGGCGGGTTGCCCTGCGGCGAAGTCGGAGCGCGCATGCTCACCCGCAACCCCGACGTGACGCGCCTGCTCGACCGCCTGGCCGCGCAGGGGCTGGCCACGCGCCGACGCGACGCCCGGGACCGCCGCGTCGTGGTCGCGTTCGTCTCGCGCAAGGGCCTGCGCCTGCTCGCGCGGCTGGATTTGCCTCTGCGCGCGGTCGTGCGCGGGAGTTTGAAGCATCTTTCGAAGACCGAATTGCGGGCGGCGATCCGCCTGCTCGAACGGATGCGCACGCCGCCGGAACGCCCGGCGCGTGCGCGCGCGGCTTCGCGTCCGAAGCGTTCGCGGCGCTAGAAGAACCGGAATTTTGAGGCCCCTTGGCCACCTTTAGTCACCGGACCCTTTTGAGGAGGAAGAAAGCGTGAAGAGAACATTCGTGTGGTGCGCGGCGGTGCTCCTGGCGTGCGCGGCCGTCGTCCAGGCGCGCGCGGCCGAGACGTACGAACTGGACCCGGTCCATTCGGCGCTGATCTTCAAGATCAAGCACATCAACGTCAGCTACACCTACGGGCGCATCAACAACCCGACGGGCACGCTGGTGTACGACGAAGCCGACGCGTCGAAGTGCAGCATCAGCATGGAAGTCAAAACCGAGAGCGTGGACACCGACAACGAGAAGCGCGACCAGCACCTCAAGGGCCCCGACTTCTTCAACGCCAAACAGTTTCCCACGATCGCCTTCAAGAGCACCAAGGTCGCGAAGGCCGACGACGGGACGTACGACGTCACCGGCAACTTCACCATGCTCGGCGTGACGAAGGAACTCACGCTCAAGCTGACCAAGACCGGCGGCGGCAAGGACCCGTGGGGCGGCCTGCGCGTCGGGTTTGAAGGCACCTTCACCATCAAGCGCAGCGACTACGGCATGAAGCAGGCGCTCGACGCCATCGGCGACGACGTCACCATCATCGTCGCGATCGAAGCCGCCGTTCCCAAGAAAGAGTAACCCCGCCTCGGAGGGCGCGGAGGCTCCCACCTCCGCGCCAAACCTCATGTTTGCTCCCCTTCTCTTCGGCATTTTGATGCCCGCCCTGGCCGCCGGCGCATGCTGGGGCCTGGGCTGGCGCGTCTGGAAGCGCCGCGGCAGCGTGCCCTCGGGCGCGCATTTCGCGGGCGCTCCCGCGCTGGCCCTGGCCTTCGTCGCCGGCTGCCTGCTGACGTGGGGCTGGCCGGGCTTTCCGCCAAGGCTGGCCGAAGACTGGCTTCCGTTCCTGGCGCTGCTGGGCTGGGTCGCGGGGCTGCGCGCGGCCGCCAAGGCCCCCGGACTGGCGGTCGTGCTGGTGCTCTGCCTCGGGCTGGCCGCCGCGTCGCTGGGCCTGACGCTCGGGCCCAAGCGCGCCGTCTGGAGCACCGGCGAAGCCGTCGCCTGGCACGCCGGCATCGGGCTCGCGTCCGCGCTGGTGCTCGCGGCGCTGGAACTTCTCGCCGAAGCCCGCCCGGGCGCCTCGCTGCCGCTGGCGCTGTGGCTCTGGTGCGCGGGCATCGCGGGATCGCTGGCGCTGACGGGCAGCATCAAGTACGGGCAGATCGCGGGCCTGCTGGCCGCGGCGCTGGGCGCGGGCGTGGTGGCCGCGTGGCTCGCGCCGCGCTTCACGTTCTGGCGCGGGCCGTTGTACGTGCTCGTGCCGGTGGCCGTCGCGCTGCTGGCCTGCGGGCACTTCTATTCCGACCTGCCGCTCTCGGCCGCGATCGTCCTCGCGCTCGCGCCGCTGGCGCTCTGGCTGGGCGAACTGAGCTTCGTGGACAAGCGCCCCGCGTGGCTGGCCGTGCCGATGCGCATGGCGCTGGTGGGCCTGCCCGTCGCCGCGGCGCTGCTGATCTCCGCGTGGCCGATGCTGTACCCGCCGCCCAAGCCCGCGCAGCCGGCCAGCGAGTGGGACAACCGCTACTAGCGAACAGCCTACGCCGCTTGGCGGCATGCCGCGCAGGCGCTACCCTCGTCGCCAAAGGAGGGGCGCCATGAAGTCCTACCGCAAGGAACTCTGGTTCGAAGTCCCCGCGCGGCGCGGGTTCGTGAACATCACCCCCAAGGTCGAGGACGCGGTGCGCGCCAGCGGCGTGAAGGAAGGCCTCTGCCTCGTCAACGCGATGCACATCACCGCCAGCGTGTTCATCAACGACAACGAAAGCGGGCTGCACCAGGACTACGAGCGCTGGCTGGAACAACTCGCGCCGCACGAACCGACGAGCCGGTACAAGCACAACCTGACGGGCGAAGACAACGCCGACGCGCACCTGAAGCGCCAGATCATGGGCCGCGAAGTCGTCGTCGCGATCACCGACGGCGCGCTCGACTTCGGCCCGTGGGAACAGATCTTCTACGGCGAATTCGACGGCCGCCGCCGCAAGCGCGCCCTGATCAAGATCATCGGCGCATGAACGCCGCCCCGGCGGACCTCGAAGCCCACGCGCGCGCCGGTGTCGGGCGCCTGATGGCGCTCCCGTTCTTCCTTCCGTTCGCGCTCTATGCGCGCAGCCTCTCCTACGGGCTGCTGGGCGTGGACGACGAGGTCTACTACCGGGCCAACCAGGCGCTGCACGGCGGCGCGTGGGCCGGGTTGGCGGGCTGCTTCCGCTGGTTCTACAGCGAGTACTTCCCGGTCACGCAGCTCACGATCTGGTTCGATCTGGCCGTATTCGGCGACGGATCCTGGTGGGGCCCGCGCCTGCACCAGCTCTGCTGGTTCGGACTCTGCGCGCTGGCGGTGCAAAGCATCGTGCGCAAACTGACCGGGCGGCCGCGCCTGGCGCTGTTCGTCGCGCTGCTCTTCGCGGCGCACCCCGCCGCCGCGAGCAGCGTGGAATGGCTCGCCAACCGCAAGACGGTCGTGAGCATGGCGCTGGCCTTCTGGAGCCTCGAACGGTACCTGGCGTTCCGTCTGGCCGCGGCGCGGGGTGAACGCCGCGCCGCCTACGCCGCCGCGCTGGCGCTGGCGGGCCTGGCGCTGCTGGCCAAGCCGCACGCGGTCGCGCTGCCGCTGCTGGTGCTGGCGGGCGAATACATCCTGTGCCGCGTCTCCTGGCGGGAGGCCCTGCGGGACGCCGCGCCGTTCGCGGGGCTGACGGCCGCGTTCCTCGTGTTCACGGCCTTCAGCGGAGTGCGCAGCGATTTGACGAACGTCCCGCTGGGCGGTTCGGCATTGGCGGCGCTTTCCGGCGGCGGACCGATGCTCCTGCGATACCTGTTGAACGCGCTCGCGCCCGTGGAACTCGCCTTTTACTACGCCGTGCCCGAACCGAGTGCGGCGGACCCGTGGCATCTGCTCGCCTGGGCGCTGGTCCTCGCGCTGCCGCTGTGGACCGCGCGGCGTGGCCCCGAGGCCCGCCGGCGCGCGGGCGCGTGGTGGCTGGGCTGCGCGGGGTTGCTGCCGGCGTTGAACCTGGTGCCGCAGCCGGTCCCCATGGCCGACCACTATCTGCTCTGGGCGCTGCCGGGGTGGCTGCTGCTGTGGGCCTGGGCCTGCGACGCCTGGCTGGACGCGGTCCGGCGGGCGTCCGTGCGGACCGGCCTGAGCCTCGCGGCGATCGCGGCGTGCGCGGTCCTGACGCTGCTGCGCGTGCCCTCGTTCGCCACGCCCGAAACGCTCTTCCGGCAGAACGCGGAGAAGGAACCCGGCGCGGCGCTGGCCTGGATCAACCTGGGCTTCGCGCTTGCCGCGCGGCACGACGCGAGCCTGGCGCCGGAGATCGAGCAGGCGTGCGAGCAGGCCCTGGCCGCGCCCGACGCTCGGCGCATGCTGCCGGCGCAGAAGGCCTTCGCCCTGAAGCGGGCCCTTCCGGCGCTCTATCGAGCCGGCCGGAAAGAAGAAGCGCAGGCGCTGATGGCAAAGGTGCTGGATGGCGATCCGCAGGCGGAGCATCCGGCCATCCGGGCGGCGCGCGCGGAAATCCTGGCACGCACGGGCGACTCCGAGGGCGCGCTGAACCTGGCCGAAGGCCTGCGGCCCGCCGGCTTGGCGGAAGCGCTCGCGCGCGTCCACGCCGCCTGCCGTGATGGCGCGCGCCTGCCGAACGATTTGCCGCCGCAGTACGAACCGCCCGAGGCCGGGGCCGACGGCTTCGACCGCCGCGCGGTGCTGGCGCTCGCGCGCGACGTCCTGCGCGTCACGGCCGCGGCGCGCATCCAGCAGCAGCGCTGGGAAGACGCCTTCGACGCCGCGGCGCTGCTGGTGAACCTCTCGCCCGGCGACCCCGGACCGAGGGTGCAGTTGTCGGGCATCTGTAGAAAGCTGGGCATGGAGGAGACGGCTCGGCGATTGACGGAAATTCCTTAAAGCGGTTTGCGCGCGCGCGAATCTGTTTTCCACTACCGCTTTTCGAAGGCATCGGTAGGGTTCGCCCATGGCCGACGCCCCTTCGCCTGCGCCAAGCGCCGCGGAGCCCTCCGACGGATTCTGGATCGCATTCGGGCTGGCCGCGCTCGCGTACCTGCTGCCGTTCTGGATCGTCAAGTACCCGCCGATGATCGACCTGCCGCAGCGCGCGGCGCAAGTGTGGCTGCTGGGGCACCTGAACGAGCCCGAGGTCGCCGCGCGCTACGAGCTGCACGGTTGGTCGCCGTACGTGCTCTCGTATTACCTGGGCTGGCTCTTCGCGCGCGTCCTGAGCGTCCCGGACGCGATGCGCCTGCTGATCTCGCTCATCGTCGTGAGCATGCCGCTCTCGCTGCTGGCGCTGCTGCGGGCGAACCGCGGGGACCGCTGGTGGGCGCTGCTCGGATTCCCGCTCTCGTTCGGTCCCTGCTTCATGTGGGGCGTGACCCCGTACCTGGCCGCGGTGCCCCTCGGCCTCTTCTGCATCGCGATCTGCCGGGACGTTCGCGACGATCTCACGCGAGGCCGCCGCTTGCAGTTGATCGTGTGCGTCGCGGCGCTGTATTTCACGCACGCGCTGGCCTGGGCGATCGCGGCGGCGCTCGCTCTGGCCACGCTCGCCGTGGCCGGATGGCTGCGGCGGCAGGCCTTCCTGCTGGCCGCGATCCTGCTATCGCCCGGTCCGCTGGCCGTGGGCTGGTACCTGTTCGCCAAGAGTTCCTACACGATGGTGAACAAGGGCGGCGCCTGGGAACTCGGACTCGACCGCCTCCTGCAATTCCCGGTCTTTCAAATCGATCCCGGCACGTCGAGCCTCGGCCTCGTGTACGGCGGCGTGCTCCTGGCGCTGCTCGCGGCGATCTTCTGGGCGGGGCGGTCGGCCGTGCGTTCCTGGCGATACGCCGTTCCGGCCGGTTTGGCCCTGCTGGCGTATCTCCTCTGTCCGACGCAGTATTTTCACACGTTTTTTCTTGAGCAGCGGGTAGCCGTGTTCGTGGTTCCGCTGGCGCTCGCGGCGGCGGCCTCGGCGCCGCAACCGAACGCAAAGCGCATCCTGCAACGGGCCGTGGCGCTCACCGTACTCGCGGGCAGCGCGTTCCTGTGGGTGCGTCTGCCCGCGTTCGACCGGGAAACGCAGCCTTTCCAGAAGATCGCGGAACGGATGAAGCCGGGTAAGAAGCTCTTTTTCCTGATGGTCGATCCCGAGTCCCGCGCGCTGGGACGCCCGTACTTCCTGCACTTTCCGGCGTGGTATCAGGCCGAAAAAGGCGGCACGGCGGAGTTCAGCTTCGCGAGCCTCTTCGCAGAACCCGTTCGCTACCGTGACGGCATGGGGCCGCCGCTGCCGCAGGGCTTCGAATGGCCGCCCCTCGATATGTCGCACGAGGAACTGCTGCGGTACGATTACTATTTGATCCGGGCCCACGAAGACGTGCTGCCGCGCCTGATGAGCCGCGGGCCGAACGACCTGACGTTGCTGGCGCAGGAGGAGCACTGGCGGTTGTACGGACATCAAGGCGCCGAACCCTAGCGGGCTGCCGGCGCCCGCGGCTTACACGTTGCGCAGCGGATCGCTGGTGCGCAGGACGCGGAAGATCTTCACGAGTTCCTGGATGCCGTCGTCCATGCTCACCTTGGCGCGGTAGCCGAGCGTGCGCAGCTTGCTGTAATCGACGGCGTAGTCGCGCTGGTCCATGTCGTGGCCGACTTCGGCTTCGTGCAGATAGTATTCGACGTACTTCTTGATCATCTGCGCGATTTCTTTCTTGGTGTAATTCATCGTCTCGTCGCCGACGTTGTACGTCTGGCCGCGCATCTGCTCGTAATGCTGCATGCAGAACGGGTAGACGGCCGCGGCGTCCTGGCTGTGCAGGAACGTGCGGCGGAAGTGGCCCTCGTACAGGATGATCTGGCGGTTGTGGATCGCCTGATAGACGAAGTCGTTGACCAGCAGGTCCAGGCGCAGGCGCGGCGACGAACCGAAGACCGTGGCGAAGCGCAGCAGGATGAAATCCTGGATGGAACCCTTGATCAGTTCTTCGCAGTCGCGCTTGTTGCGGCCGTAGAGCGTCAGCGGCGCGATGGGGGTCTCTTCCGTGGCCGTGCCTTCGACCTTGCCGTAGGTCGAGCCCGTGCTGGCGAAGATCAGGCGCTGGCCTTTGCCCATCGATTTGACGATGTTGCGGGTGCCTTCGACGTTGACGGAGTTCGCGCGCAGCGGGTCGGCCGCGCACGCGGGGTAGCCGACGATGGCGGCCAGGTGCACGATCCAGTCGTGGCCCTTGACGGCTTTGGCCACCGCGTCGGCCTCGCGCACGTCGCCTTTGACCAGTTCCAGGTTGCGGTGCCCGCAGAAGCTCAGGAGCGGCTGCGCGCCGTACATGATGTTGTCGTAGATCGTCACCCGATGGCCGGCATCCAGGAGCATCGGCGTCAGCACCGATCCGATGTACCCCGCTCCGCCCGTGACCAGAATCTTTTCCATCGCGACAACACCCTCCGCGGAATCTCAGCCTTCGCTTTTGGAAGGGGTGAACTCTACGCCGTGCCACCAAATCTTCAAGGCCATGCCGACGTAGCGGAAGGTGCGCCAGAAGGTGTTCTTCGATTGCCCCTGCACGCGCGCGGTCCACTTGCTGGGCACGGCGCAGGCGCGCGCGCCGAGCTTAATCGGCTTCATGGTCGTCTCGCAGGCGATCTCGTGCATCACGCCCACCCAGACGATGCCGCGCGCCAGTTCGCCGCGCATGATCTTGAAGCCGTAGGTCAGGTCGTTCACGCGCGTCCAGTACAGGATGCGGAACATCTGCTGGAAGCCGAAATTGAGCACGTATTTCAGGGGCGAATACCCCGAGAATCCCCCGCCCTTCATCCAGCGCGAGGCGACCACCATGTCGTAGGCGCCGGTGTCCATCTTTTCGAGCATGCGGCGCACGGTCTCCATTTCCATCTCGCCGTCGCTGTCGATGTTCAGGACCAGGTTGCCCTTCGTGGACGCGTAGCCTTCGCGCACGCCGTTGCCCAGGCCCGGATTCACCTGCTGGACCTGGAGGCGGATGCGCGGGTCGCTCTTCACCATCTCTTCGCAGACCGCGCGGGTGTCCGGGCCGGACTTGGGCGACATGACGATGACGATCTCGAGCATGCGCGCGGCCAGAATCTCCTTCAGCCCCGCGATCACCTCGCGGATCGAATCGGTCTCGCTGAAGACGGGCAGGACGACGCTGATGCGGAAGTCGGCGGGGGCAAGCGGCGCAAGCTGCAAGGATGTACCTCGTGTGTAAGCCGTTCTCTGCGAACTCCGCGTGCTCCGCGGAGATCGCGTCAGCCGCGGATGTCCTCGATCGCGTCGCGCCAGGCGGCCATGCCGAGGCACATCAGGCGCACGTACTCGCGTTCGGGCACGTCCAGGGCCTTGTCGGCCTGCGCGGCGTCCTGGAGGTGGTAGATCAGGTCGCGGTACGCGCCGGACCAGCTCTTTTCGCCGCTCTTGAACGAACGCAGGTACTCGACGATCTTTTCGGTGACGATGTAGCCGCCCAGTTCCTCGCTCAGGTCGCGGGTGAAATTGTGCGGGTTGCGGTCCTGCGTCACCACCGGCGGGCCGTACAGCACGTGTTCGCCGATGCGGTCGCCGATCGCGCGCACGAAGTAGCTCATCCAGATGTCGTCCAGCCGCCCGATGCGGTAGCCGCGCAGCCAGTCGAGCATCACCACCAGGTACATCGCGGGGAGCAGCTTCGCGTCGAAGGCCGTGTTCTGGCTGTTGAACGGGCACCAGGTGCCGGCGGCGAGCGCGCAGGCCTTCTCGCCGGCGATCTCGCGCATGGCAACGACGTTGATGGGTTCCTCGATGTTCGCGGTCGCGTCGACGTCGGGGTTCTTCAGCCACAGGCCGGCGTTGACGGCGACGCGGACCTTCTTCTTTTCGACGGAGGCTTCGCTGGGCTTGAAGTCCTGCTTCGATTTGGGGTAGCCGCGGTGATAGAAGTGGCGCGGCGGGTCGCACTGCAGGCGCGAACAGACGTTCCACCAGCCGGAGGCGTGCGAGACGACCGGCGCTTCGACTTCGGTGCCCACGACCGAATGCAGGCCCACGTAGTCGTCGTCGCTGGAGATGAAGTTGTCGTCGTCGATGGCCACGATCACGTCGGCGCCGTCGAGCGCGGCCTGAAGATATCCGACGTTGCGGCGCTGGATGCAGTTGTAGCGCACCACCAGGTCGAGCGCCGGCCAGCGGCGCAGCATCTCCTTCTGCGCGGGCACGTCGAGGTACTTCGTCTCGACGCCGAACTTCGTCCCGATGTCCTTCAGGAATTTCCCGGCGTCGGCGGGCGTCTTGTGGTCGCCGGCGACGATCAGGCTGACGCGTCGGGCGTGGCCGTGCCGCGCGGCGTTTTCGAGGTACGCTTCGAGGCAGACGGGCACGTTGATGGTGGTGTTGACGAGCGCGACTTTGCGCGTGTCATTCGCGGGCATCGGCCGTTTCCTTGTGGGCGAGGTACCAGGGGATGGTCTTGGCCAGGCCCGCGTCGAGCGAGTGCGGCGGCGTCCAGTTCAGGACCTGCTTCATGCGCGCGACGTCCAGGACCTTGCGCATCACGCCGTCGGGCTTGTTCGTGTCCCAGACGATCCTGCCGGTAAAACCGGTGTGCTTCGCGACCAGTTCGGAGAGTTCCTTGATCGTGGTGCCCACGCCGGTGCCGATGTTGACCGGTTCCGCATAGTCGGTCTTCATCAGGCGCGCGATGCCGTCGGCCGCGTCGCCCACGTAGATGAACTCGCGCACCGGCTTGCCGGTGCCCCAGCAGACGACTTCCTTCGCGCCCGAGAGCTTGGCGTCCGCGAACTTCTTGATCAGCGCCGCGACGACGTGCGACCGGTATTCGGTGAAGACGTCGTGTTCGCCGTACAGGTTGGTGATCTGCGGGAACTGCCCCAGGATGCCGAACTGCTTGGCGTAGGCGCGCGCGCCGACCTGCTGGATCTTCTTCATGAAGCCGTAGGCTTCGACCGAGGGATGCAGCGCGCCGGACCAGAAGTCGTCTTCCTTCATGTCGCCGACGACGTTGCCCGGGTACGCGCAGGCCGAACCGACCGAGACGAAGCGCTTCACGCCCGCTTTGGGCAGCGCGTCGAGCACGTTCACGCACATCAGGGTGTTGTCGTGAAAGATGCGCGCGGGTTCGGCGACGCAGATGCCCAGGCCGCCGTAGTACGCGGCCGAGTGCACCACCGTGTGCGGCTTGATCTGCTTCATCACGCGTTCGACGGAGCCCGCGTCGAGCAGGTCGAAATCGGGGCGGCTGGGCGCGGCCACTTCGTAGCCGTGCGCGGTCAGCGCTTCCGCGATGCGCCGCCCGAAGAACCCCCGCCCGCCCGTCAGAAGCACCGTCTCGGCCATGTGGACTCCCTAAATTCTTGTGCACCGCGGAGCACGCGGAGTTCGCAGAGAACAGCGTATTAAGGTACTGGAATGCGAGGATTTTGACAACGCAGGGCGGGACCGCGTTTACTTTCGGCGCAGACTGCTTTGGAAATAGTAGGTATACGGCGGGGAACTCCAACCGAAGAACCAGAAGTGCAGGCGGCCTTCGCAGGTGTCGGGACCGCGGCCGTACATGCATCGGGTGCGCACCACAAACGGCAGCGGGGCTCGCGCCACAACGAGCAGGCCGTAGTTGCGCGGAATCCGAACTTCCGTCGGATCGACCCGTTCGACCTCCACGCTCGAATCGACCTGCGCCACTACCGTGTACATGACGTCCGGCGCGCCGTAGATGGACGTACACGCCCATCCGATCAGCACGAAGACGAGGCCGCCTTCGGCCAGGCGTGCGCCCCAGCGGCGTTTCCATCCGTCCGCCTTGCGCTTCCACGCGGACCAGCGTTCGAGGGCATCCGCAAAGTACCAGACGCACGCGAGGCAGAACGGGAGATTCCAGAGGATGCACAGGAACTCGGCCCCGGACTCGGGCGCGAATTCCAGCGGCCAGCCGGTCCGGTGCAGCGGCGCGGAGACGTACGCGGGCTTGACGTTCCAATAGAGCAGCACGGAGGCCAGCATCGACGCCAGGACCACGGTGGACAGATGCCACTGCAGCGGATGACGCGCGGGGGCGTGCATACGGGGTTCTTACGGAAAAGATCGGCGGCCTGTCGCGGAATCAGGCTTCCGCGCCAAATTCCTTCGGCGGGATCGTGCGCGGCGGGACCTCGTCCTCGAACAGCTTCCGCCGGATGCGGTTGGTGTGGACCTTCTTCCAGACGTTGGTCTCTTTGTTCGCGCGCCACTGGCTGAGCGGGATCATCAGGCCCTTGGGGGTCATGAAGCAGCGGCCGTTGAGTTCGAAGGGGGACTGGCGGATGGCGACCGAGATCGCCGTCGAATACGCATTGCCGGTGTTGATGGTGTAGATGCGCCAGGAGGAGGGATCGCAGTGGGGACAGCCTAGAAGTTCTTCCTGCTGGGTGCAAACGCAGCTATAGCCGCATTCCCGGCACACGATCATGGCGGTCCTCCCGTCCGGCGGCTCCTCCAAGAGCGCCTTAGGTGCCGCAACATGCGCGCCGAACCACGCTTTTTGAGGAAAATGTGAAGCAAATGGCCCTAGGCGGCCATGCTAAAACGCATTATGACGCTGCTTCAAATGGATCACATTTACCGTATGACACGGTACGTTAATTGCCACTCGCCGGAGCGACAGCAATTGTCAGTGGGACCGACAAATATCGTCAGCGTTTGGCGAGGAAAAGCGGGAGGGAAATCAGGATTCCGGCGAGCATCACGCCTACCCCGAGCCAGGGGATGAACCAGCCGATCATCGTCAGGCCCGCGCCGCAGAGCCCGAAGACCAGCCCTTTGCTCTTGCGGCTGTACAGCATGTAGCCCACCCCGATCACCGAGACGATGAACGAGAACATGATGCGCCCGGCGCTGAAGAAGGTCTCCCCGGGTTCCTCGTCCTGAATCGACGAGATCGGCATGATCGGGGCCACGACCTTGGCCTGGTTGAACTTCTCGTTGGCCTTGTCGAGGGTGTTCGCGACGTTGTTGATGCGGTCGAGCTGCTGCTGCTGCATGTCCTGGAATTTCTTGTCCCCCAGCGACTGCGGCCCCGCGGGGGCCGGCGCGGCCGGGACCGCGGGCGGCGGCGGGGCTTGCGGGTTCCGGTTCGCGCGGGCGCGGCGGCCTTGCGTTCGGGCGCGGGCGGGGCCATCACGAGCATCATCACGCCTGCGACCAGAAACCGGCCATGATCACGGCCGCGATGGTGGGCAGCGATCTGGCGCGGCTTTCGTCGGAACGGAGTTTGGCGATGCCGGCCTCGGCCTCGATGTCGGGGCGGCGCAGCGGCGTCGGCGCCTGCATGGTCAGTTCGTTGAAGAACGGCTGTTCCGCCTTGACCGGCGCGGCGGGCGGCGGGTTCCCGCGTATCTTTTCGATCGCCTGCGCCTGGCGTTCCGGATGCGCAAGGACCTCGCGGCAGAGCTGCATCGCGGCCAGCAGCGCGTCGGCGTCGCGGAAGCGGTGCTGCGCCTCCTTCTGCAGGCAGCGGTCCACCAGCGCGACGGTGGCGGCCGAGACGTCCGGGCGCAGGCTGGGCAGCGGGTCGTGCGGCTTGTTCATCGTCGCCATGATGACTTCCATGGGCGACTTGGCGTGGAACGGCGGGCGTCCCGTCAGCATCGCGTAGATCGTCGCGCCCATGGAAAAGACGTCGGCGGGCTTGCCGCACTTGCGCGCGTCCATGGCCTGTTCGGGCGCCAGGTATCCGGGCGTGCCCATGGCCGTCTGCGACTGCGTCAGCGAGTTCCCGTGTTCCTCGGTGCGCGCCAGCCCCAGATCGGCCAGCTTCGAGCCGCTCAGGTTGAACTGTCCGGGCGCTCCGCCCTGCGGGAGCAGAATGTTGTCGGGCTTGATGTCGCGGTGGATGATCCCGGCCTTGTGCGCGGCCGAAAGGCCCTTCGTCGCCGCGATGCAGATGTCCAGCGCGTCGGCTTCCGAAAGGCGCGCGCCCTTGGACTTCTTCATGTAACCGCCGCCGGAGGCGCCCGGGACGAATTCCATGACCAGGTAACAGAGCCCGTTCTCTTCCTTCGCGTCGGTGACGCGCACCAGGTTGGGCGAACTGACCGACATCGACATGCGCGCTTCGCGGAAGAAGCGTTCGATCAGCGCGGGATCGCGTTCGGCCATGTGGAAGGGCAGCACCTTGACCGCCACTTCCTGGTTGCTCTTGGGATCGACGCCCAGGTACACCGCGCCCATGCCGCCCTGGCCGAGCTTGGCCAGCAGCGGAATCCCGCCCAGCGCGGGCGCGCAGGCGTTCTCGAACTGCGTCCGGACCGCCGGCATCAGGAGCTTCTCGCCCGTCAGGTCCTGCGACGGAATGCTGTGGAAACTGCGTTCGCCTCCGCTGGGGAATTCGGGCGCGGGCGAAGGCCCCGTCGCGGGCGCGGCCGCCGGAGACATGCGCGGTCCCAGGCCCTTGGCGGGCGCGGGCGTGTCGTCGGTAAACGTGAAGCCCGCCGGACGCTTGGCCGCGGGCTTGGGCGGAAGCAACAGGGTCTGGTCGTCGGGGTCCGCGGGCTTTTTTCGAAGCGGCGGAGGCGGCGGCGCCGGCAACGGCTTGGCCGCGGGCGCGGGAACCTTGGGCGGCGACGCCATCGGCTTGTGGACCGGCGGCGGCGTAAACCCCGGCGCGGCAAAGGGATCCTTGTTTGACGGCTGGCTCATTCCATAGAACCCTACGACCGTACGCTAGTTAGCAAACACTAACATGGTGCGCCACAATGCGCAATCAGAAAACCTTTACGGCTTAGGCGGCGCTTCATTCAGCGCCCAGTCGTATTCCAACCATGCGATGCGCGGGTCCTCCGGCAGGCCTTTGAGGTACATGCGCGCGTAGCCCAGGGACCCGCCGGCCGGTTCGAAGTCGCCTTTGTACCACAGGTACAAGCGCGTGAGGTACAGCGTCTTGCTCGCGCCGTCGTAGCGGCACCAGCGCGGGTCGGCGTGGACGAGACGCGTCTGGTCTTCGAGCTGTTCGTTCAGGCGCGCGCCGTCGTAGGCTTCCGCGCGCAGCGGCGGGCAGCCGCGCGCGGCGCAGACGAGCGCGAAGTGCACGCGCGCTTCGCGAAAGTTCGGACGAATCTCGCGGTGCTCGAGCGCGTCGAGGCTCAGCGTGCGTCCGCCCAGCGTCCAACGTTCGGCCTTCCAGCGTTCGGCGTCGGGCAACTCCTTGATCGAGCCCAGCGGGTAACGTTCGACGATCAGTTTGAGCGTGAACGCATTGTAGGCGTTGAGCAGGAGCGCCAGCCGTTCGTCGCGCCCGAGGGCCTCCAGGTTCGCCTCGGAAAGCCGCGCCAGGTACGCGTCGAGCCGCCCGGCGTCGGCTTTGAGCGCGCGGTATCCACCAGACCGCGGACGTGCGCCTTCAGGAGCGCGTCGAAGTCCGCGCGGTCGAAGGCGGCGTCGCCGGGGCGTAGGCTTCGGCGGGCGTCACCCGGGCGGCCCGAACCGATCGGCGAATAAGGCCCGCGGCGGGTCCACGCCCAGCCGGTCGCCGCGAGCAGCCCTTGTGGCCAGGCCGCAGGCCACCAGCGCGCGCGGCCAGCCGCTGGTCGGCGCCGCGGCCGCGGGGCTTCTGCGGGGGCCCCGTCCCGCATCGCGTCGGGCGAGCCTGGTCACGTAGACCAGCGCGCGGCGAGCGCCGCCAGAAGGCCGGTGCCGAGGAGCAGCCATTCGAGCGGGCTGGAACCTTGCACCGCCAGGCCCTTGTGGATCAGATAGCCCAGGTAGATGAACGTGAAGGTGCCGGGCATCATCGCCAGCCACGTCGCCAGGACGTACGGCTCGAAGCGCACGGACGTGACGCCGAAGGCGTAGTTGCTCAGGTTGTACGGAATCACGGTCGCGAGCCGGACGAGCGCGACGACCTTCCAGCCTTCGCGGCCCACGGCGCGGTCCACGGCGGCGAAGCGCGGGTGCCTGCGCGCCAGGCCTTCGACGCTGTCGCGGACGAGGTAGCGCGCGACCAGAAAGGCCAGCGCCGCCCCCAGCGTCGAACTGAGCGAGACCGTCGCCATCGCCGTGCCGAGGCCCAGCAGCGGCGCGCTGGCCAGGCCCAAAAGCGTGCAGGGGAAGAACGCGACCGTCCCCGCCACGTAGATCGCCCCGAAGACCAGCGGCCCCCACCACCCCAGCCCGGCGATCCAGGCCGCGGCGGCGTCCACGCCCGCGCGCACCGGCAGGATGCGCGCCAGCGCCACCAGGCAGAGCAGGCAGACCAGCAGCGCGGCGGTCTTGACGCGCGCGGCGGCCGGAGTGGGTTCAGGCGTGGGTGGGTTCACGCCGCCGAAGGTAGTGGCGTTTCCGGCGGATGCAACGGCTGCACAAGCGAACGGGCGGACCGCAAGGGTCCGCCCGTTTCAATTCAACGCCGTGAGACGAGGAAGGTTAGTCCTTCTCGCGCAGCTTGATCAGCTTCCAGTTCTCGTCCATGCGCTTCACCTTCATGTTGAAGGTCTTGCCTTCTTCGACCTGCTTGAGCATGTCCTTGCTGTCGCCGTCCAGGTCGTCGTATGGCACGGTGATCTCGAACTTGTCGTCGCCGTCCTTCCGATGGCCGTAGATCGTGCGGATCTTCGCGCTCTTCTCTTCCCCCGTCTTGGCCTCCTCGCGGGTCACCTTGTCCACGACGATGTTGTACTTGACCTCGTTGCCCACCTTCACGTCGGTGCCGCGGATGTGCACGGGCCCCAGGTCGAGGGCGTACGCGCGCGAAGCGCCCGCCAGCGCCAGCAACAGGAACAACGCCAGGCACGTTCTCATGTTCGCTTCTCCCATATGGTTTGGTCCCCTAAAGGCACGGCACCGTTGTAGCCGAAGCCTCCGGATAGGCAACAGGCTCGTTGGAACCGTTTCCTTCCGCGCAAGACGTCCGGCGCGCCGCTTTATTCACCCCGCAGGTCGTAGCAGAGCAGGCGCGGCAGGGCCGGTTCGGCCTCGTGCCCCCGTTCGTTCTGGCAGACGAACAGCAGGCCGCGGTGGACCACCGGCGGCGTCCAGGTCTGCCCGGCCTGGAAGAGCCACGCGCGGGCGCGCACTTCGCAGCCCTTGGGCGTCAGGTCCAGCCAGAGCAGGTGTCCGAACTCGCCGAGGCACAGCGCGCCGCCGTCGGCCCAGAGCAGCGCGCCGCGCCCGGGGTCGATGGCGATGGCGCGCCCGTCCACCTCTTCCTGCCAGGACGGCGCGCCGCGCCATTTTTCCTCGCCCGTGGCCGCGTCGAAGCAGACCAGTTCGGTCCCGCGTTCGTGCCGCCCGTCGAAGCCGTACAGCAAACCGTCCCGCGCCAGCACCGCGCCGAAGTGCGAGCCGAAGTTCGGGGCCGTCCAGGCCTCGCGGGCCGTGCCGTCGGGCCGAATCTCCAGCATCGCGCCGCCCGTCTCGTAGCTCGCGGTGAGGAAGACGCGGTCGCCCGCCACGACGGGGCTCGTCGCGTTGACCGACTCGTAGCTCCGGCTGCGCCAGGGAAACGCGAAGTCCGTCTTTCCCGTCGCGGGGTCCAGGCAGAGCAACCCGCCCGAGGGCGGGCGGCTCTCCCCGCCGGCAAAGACCAGCACGCGCCTGCGCCCGCGCAGGACCGCGGGCACGGGGGTCGCGTACGAGGCCCCCCATGCAACGCTCCCGGAACCGGCGCGCCAGACTTCCTTGCCGCTGAACTTGTCCAGGGCCACGGCGCACGCGCCGGGCGCGCCGACGTTCAGGATCAGAAGGTTCCCTTCGAGCAGCGGCGAGGCGCCCGCGCCGAAGAAGTTCTGCGCCAGGCCGTAGGTTTGCAGCGTGTCGAGTTCCCAGCGCTTGCGTCCCGTGGCCAGGTCCAGGCAATGCAGCATCCCGGCCGCGCCGTAGACGTAGACGCGCGACCCGTCGATCACCGGCGCGGCGCGCGGGCCGTTGTTGTAACCGTAGCGGTCCTGGTAGTGGGAAGGATACGCAAAGCGCCAATAGCGCCGGCCGGTCTCGGCCTCGAGCGCCTCCACGACTTCCTCCTCGCCCTGCCGCTGAAAGAAGACGAGCACGCCGTCCTTCAGCGCAGGCGCGGCGTAGCCGCTGCCCTTCTTCATTTCCCAGACGAGCGCCGGGCCGTTCTTGGGCCAGGTCTTGAGCAGCTTCGTCTCGGCACTGACAAAATCGTGCGTGGGGCCCAGCAGGTTCGGCCAGTCCTGGGTGACGGCCTGCGGCGCGAGCGGCTTCGGGGCCGCGCGAAAGGTCACGGCTGGATTTTCCGAGGCCGGCCCCGGCTTCGCCGCCGGTTCTTCAGGATCGTCCTGGGCCAAGGGCGGCCGGGGGGCGTGGCTGCCGTCGGGCAAGGGATCGCTGTGTTCCAGCGGGCGCTTCAGGAAAACGGCCGCGGCGACGGCCGCTCCGGCCAGGAGCAGCCCCGCGCCGGCCGGCAGCCATGGAAATCGTCGCTCGCCCATACGCGCACTCTACGCCCGCGCCCCAAAGTTGCCACCGCGCGTGGAATTCTTGTCGGAGACCGGGATTTCATGTAACTTTGCCGGAGGACAGGCAAATCGGCGATGGGCGGAGGATGCGGTCCATGCGAACGGTCACCGTAGCGCTTGCGAGCGCGCTCGTGCTGGGCATCAGCGGCATGCTGTTTTCCTGCGGAGGCGGCGGCAAGAGCGGCGAAAGCGCCCTGGCCGAGACCGGCGAAGCCGAGGTCACCGCCGAGGAGCGCCCTTTCTACGACGCGGGCAAGCCTTTCTTCGAAGCCGTCGCCCGGCGCGATTACGAGGCGGCGTACGCGATGCTTTCCAGCCACGCGCGCACCCGGTTTTCGAAGAACCAGATCACCCTGCCGGACGACATGGCCGAAGTGAACCGCAACGACGCCGCGGCCGTGCCGATCACCGCCGCCGACCTGGCGCTTAAGATGGCGCAGGTCGAGAAGGAGTACGGCAAGCCGGCCGAACTCCAGTCGTACCACGTCTACACCATCGAGAAGGCCGTGCTGACCAAGACCAAGAAGGAAGAGCTGGGCGAACTGGACTCGGCCTTCGCGCTCGGCACGATGCCCGATTCCACGCCCATGGACATCCGCCGCGCCAGCCTGAAGGGCCAGATTCGCGTCGAACTGACCGAGGAACGCCTGGCGCAGATCGCGAAGGACGAAGGCATCAAGCTCGAGGATCTGAAGGAGAACATGAGCGTGGAAGGCGGGCCGTACTTCAACCTCAAGGCGGTGCTGGTGGAAGAACACGGCGAACTGAAGGTCGGCTACTTCGAAGTCCGGCCGCCCTCGATGCTGGATTGAGCGCTATTCCGCGGCGCCCTGCGCGCGGATGTGGTCGGGCGGCGGGTCGTCTTCGCCCTGGTCGTCCACCTTGCCTTTGATCTCGGTGAGCATCACGCGGGCCGCGCCGGCGATCTGGGAATCGCGGGAGCGCTGGCTGGCGTTCAGGAGTTCGCGGAAGACGCAGCCGGCGGTGGGCGCGTCCTGGCGCGCCAGTTCCCGCAGGCGGCGCGTGGCGGCGTCGCGTTCGCTGAAGTCTTCGGCCTGCAGTTCCCCGATGCGCTTGCGTACTTCCCACACCGCGGCGGCCTCGGGTTCGGCCGGCGGGGCCTTCTTGCCGGCGGTCTTCTTGATCTGCGCCACGAGCTGCGGGGTGGCGAAGGTCTCGGGCAGCAGGTACCCGAAGCGGCCGGCCGAGTGGAAGTACTTCGCGTTCAGCGGCGACCAGCTCATGTTCTCTTCTTCCCCGCCGCTCTTGCCGGGGCGCACGCGGTTGGCGTTGAAGCGCCAGAGCGTCTTCTTGCCCTTGGCCTCCTCGGTCATCTTCATCTCGCCGAAGGGAATCTTCACTTCCAGCGTCCAGGCCTGCGCTTCCTTGGCCGTGGCGGACTCGAACGCGCCGTTCCAGTCTTCGCGAATCTGCTGGTACCGGTAGCGCGGGTAGATGTGGCAGCGCCCCTTCCACGAATCGTTGTCCGCGTCCACGATGATCTGGTGGTAGCACTTCTTGATCGTGTCCTTGGACGGCTCGAAGAACATCTCGACCTCGTCGCGCGACCAGATCTCCCCGTCCTTCTTCAGTTCGTCCATCTTCGGTTCTTCGCAGCGGAAGCCCAGGTACAGCGCGTCGTCGGTGCAGAACGCCTTGATCTCGGTGCGCACCTTGGCCTTCGCGCCGCTGATCACTTCGCCCATCTCGACGGCCGCGGCCTTCTTCCAGACCTCGTGCTTCAGGTCGCCGCTCAGCTTCTCGGGCGCTTCGAGCTTGGGGACCCAGAGCAGCGGGAGGCCCTGGTATTCGGCGGGCAGGATGCCCTGGTTGACCTTGGGATCGAGCTTCGGGTCGGGCTTGATCTCCGCCGCAGGTTCGGCCGCGTTCAGGCCGGCCGCGAGCATCGTCAGCAACGCCAGGCATCCGAAGGTACGCGTCCGCGCCATCCAGCATCCTCCCGGAGAATCAAGACGGAACTTCGGTAAGACGCCGCGACCCGGCGCGGGGTTGGGATATTTTCCCGCGCGGGCGCGCCTTTTCAAGAAAGCTCCATCTTTATTCAAGAACCGGAACGATCTCGGAACTGTTCTGCCAAGGTGCGTGCCTCGCGCCCGGCCTGCCGCAGGCTCATCCACAGTTCGGACGCGACCGCGGTCACCACTGCGCTTAGGACCGAGAGCGCCAGCATCAGGCAGAGAAAGCCCCCGCCCTCCCCGCCGTCGGCCCAAAAGGAGACGCTTGCGAGAACCGCCAGCACCCCCGCGGCCAGCGCCAGGGAGACCCCGTGCGGGCGCGCACGGCGCGAAGGAACTTCGTCGGACATGCGGGAGAGTCTAGGCGGCCAGGGCCGCCCGGCAAGGCGGGGATCAGGCCGAGGTCTGGGCCAGCGCGTGCGCAGGTTCCTGCGCCGGGCCAGCCACGAGCGCGGGTTCGGGCGTGCTTGGGGCCATCGCGGGCGTAGAAAGAGCTGCGGGGCTCAGTCGCCGTCGGTGGTCCAGTAGTTCTTGAAGTCGTCGCTGCGGAAGGGCGACGCCGGCAGGCCGTCCTTGTTCGCCAGGTTGCATTCGGGGTTGCGTTCCCAGCCGTAGCGCACCGAGACCGGCGCGGGCACCTGTGCGCTGGTGACGACGACCTTGTCGCCTTCGATCTTCGCGTCGGCGTGGACGAACTTCTTGTCGGCGCCGCCGAGCAGGAAGCCCTTGATCGTGCCGCCTTCGGCCGTCAGCCCCGCGCCCACATGCGTGAAGCTGACCGTCGCCTTGCCGCCGTCGAAGCTGGCGGATGCGAAGAGCGGCCCGGAGGACTCGATCTTTTCGCCGTAGACCGCGCCGCGCGCGGCGACGGCCAGGCGTTCGCCGACGGGCTTCTTGTTCGGGTAGTGGACGTCGTTGGGGATGCCGAGGTCGATGGTCACGGCCAGCGCGCTGTTGGCCATCGTCTGCGAAATCTTGAGCTGCGCCTCGCGGAGCGCGCAGTCCTTCCCTTCCCACGGTTCGGGCTTGTGCTGGCCCCAGTTGGCCAGTTGCACGATCAGGAACGCGAAGTCGCCCTGCCCCCAGCTCTTGCGCCAGTCGGCCACGATCGCGGGCAGCAGTTTGGCGTAGGTGACGGGAAAGTCGCGGTTGCCTTCGCCCTGGTACCAGATCCAACCTTTGATGCCGTAGCCGACGATCGGTTCGACCAGCGTCTTGTAGTGCATGCTCGGCTGCTGGTCTTCGATCTTGTGCTGCTTGATGAGTTCCGCGACTTCCTTGTTCTCTTCAAAGAGCTTCGGGTTCGCGAAGGTCTGCGCGACCGCGCCGCTGACCGCGTTTTCCAGGATGCCGACGGGGCGCTTGAGCTTCTCGTTCAAGTGCACGGCGAAGTAGAACGCGACCGCCGACCAGCGCGGGCAGGCCTGCGGCGTGCACGCGCTCCACTGGCCGCGTTCGACCGAGAAGAACCGGAACTGGGGATACTCCGCCTTGGCCGCGTCCGCCGGGCCGGTGGTGGCGCGGTTGAGCGGGTACTTCATGTTCGACTGTCCGCCCGCGACCCAGACTTCGCCGACCAGCACGTCCTTGATCGTGCGCGAACCGACGACCAGTTCGTACGGGCCGCCGGGCTTCATCGCGTCGAGCTTGACCGACCACTTGCCGTCGGCGCCCGCGGTGGCGGTCTTCTTCTGGCCGTTGATGCTCACGTTCACGGTCTCGCCCGCGCTCGCGGCGCCGAAGACCGGCACGGCCTGGTCGGCCTGCAAGACCATGTGATCGGAGAAGACCGCGGGCAGCGAGACTTCCGCGTGCGCCGCCGAAACCAGAAGGACCGCCAAGGCCACGATCGAGATGCGCATGAACGTTTTCCTCGCTGAGAAGGGACCTGAATGGTTCACAAAGAGTACCCCACGAGGTCACGCCTCCGCGCGAAAAATCTCCGCAGGAAAAACGTTCGTGCGGCATCGATAAGCAAGTACGACTGCGTTCGGCGCAGTTTGCGCTTAAGCGCGCAAGCATCCGGCAAAAAGCGCGTTGAACGCGCGCCGATTTGCCGCGAAACTCGTGCGCTGTGCAGTCGTCTATGCGACCCATTCGTTCCTCCGGCGCGGAAGCTCGAGCCTCATGGCGGTCCTCATCAGCGCGCAGTCCCTCGGCAAATCCTTCGGCACGCGGCGCCTCTTCCAGAACCTGACCCTTGGCGTGGACGAAGGCGAACGCCTGGGCCTGATCGGGCCCAACGGCGCGGGCAAATTCACGCTGATGAAGATCCTCGCGCAGCTCGAGACCTACGACGAAGGCACGCTAAGCGTGCGCCGCCAGATGCGCCCGTGCTACGTCGCGCAGACGGAAGAATTCCCCGCCGGGCAGAGCGCCCATGCGATCCTGCACGAAGCCCTGAAGGCCGACGGGCTCGACGAGGACCGGCGCGCGCAGCGCGTGAGCCAGACGCTCGGGCGCATCGGCTTTGCCGACGACTGGCGGCACAACCCGGTGGAGACGCTCAGCGGCGGCTGGCGCAAGCGGGTGGCCCTGGCGCGGGCGCTCGTGCGCGAGCCCGACCTGCTCCTGATGGACGAACCGACCAACCACCTCGACCTCGAAGGCATCCTCTGGCTCGAAAAGCTGCTCGCCGGCGCGAGCTTCGCGTGCCTGATCGTCAGCCACGACCGCCTCTTTCTCGAACACACCGCGACCCGCATCGTCGAACTGAACGCGCGCTATCCCGAAGGCTGCTTCAGCAGCCCCGAGCGCTACAGCGACTTCCTGATCAAGCGCGAGGAGTTCCTCGCCGGACAGGTCAAGACGCAGCAGGCGCTGGAGAGCAAGGTCCGCCGCGAGAGCGAATGGCTGAAGCGCGGCGCGCCCGCCCGCACGACCAAGGCCAAGGCGCGCGTCGCCGAGGCCGAACGGCTGATCGGCGAACTGGCCGAGACCAAGGCGCGCAATACGCAGGGGGCGGTCAAGATCGAGTTCGTCGCGACCAACCGCCAGGCCAACCGGCTCCTGACGCTCAAAAAAGCCGGCAAGCGCATGGGCGAACGCCAGCTCATCCAGGGCCTGGACCTGGTGCTGAGCCCCGGGATGAAGCTCGGCCTGCTGGGCGGCAACGGCAGCGGCAAGACGACCTTTCTGCGCATGCTGGCCGGAGAACTGGCGCCCGACGAAGGCACGCTCGAACGCGCCGAACGCCTGCGCACCGTCTACTTCGACCAGCGCCGCGAACAGATCGACCCCGAGGCAACCCTACGCCGCGCGCTCTCGCCCGGCGGCGACACCGTGACCTTCAACGAGCGCCCGATGCATATCTCGGCGTGGGCGCGGCGCTTTCTTTTCCGCACCGAACAGCTCGAGATGCCCGTGCGCGAACTCTCCGGCGGCGAGCAGGCCCGCATCCTGCTCGCGCGCATGATGCTCAAGCCCGCCGACCTCCTGCTGCTCGACGAGCCCGCCAACGACCTGGACATTCCGTCGCTGGAAGTGCTCGAAGAGAGCATCGAGGAATTCCCCGGCGCGGTGGTGCTGGTCAGCCACGACCGCTTCATGCTCCAGCGACTCGCCACCGACATCCTGGGCCTCGACGGCGCCGGCGGCGCGAAGCTCTTCGCCGACTACACGCAGTGGGAACAGGCCCAGTCCGCCGCGCGCGCGGAAGAAGCCAAGGCGCAGAAGGCCGCCGCCAAAGCCGCCGCCGCACCCGCGGAAGCGGCGCCCGCCCCGAAGAAGGCCAAGCGCCTTTCGTACAACGACCAGCGCGAATGGGACGGGATGGAAGAGAAGATTCTCGCCGCCGAAGCCTCCGTCGCCGAGTTGCAGAAGGAAATCGAGTCGCCCGCCGTCGCCGCCGACGTGAAAAAGCTCCAGGAACGCTGCCAGGCACTGGCCGAGGCGCAGGCGATGGTGGAAAAGCTGTACACGCGCTGGCAGGAGTTGGAGGAGAAGCAGCGGGCGGAGTAATCGCCCAGGCCCGAGGTCTTGCATCGCCTTCCGATATCGCTACGCTGTCGCTCGATCATGGCCCTTCAAGACGAACGTGGCGGCCAGCCCTCGACGCCGGGTCGCGCTCCGGGCGGTCGGGAGGTGCGGCGCGTGGCGGTGGTCGGCAACGCGGCCGGCGGAAAATCCACGCTCTGCGAACGGCTCGCCCGCACGTTCTCGCTGCCCTGGTATGGAATCGACCGCGTCAAATGGCGCCCCGGCTGGGAGCCCGTGCCGCAGCCGGAGATCGACCGGCAATGCCGCGCCTGGATCGCGGAGGACCGCTGGATCATCGACGGCTTCGGCACGTGGGAAATCATGGCCGAGGAGTTCGAGCGCGCGGAGGTGATCGTCTTCGTGGACCTGCCGCTGCGCGTGCACTACTTCCGCGCCATCAGGCGTCAGATTCATGACCTTTTTTACATCCGGAAGGACCTCCCGCCGAACTGCCGTCCGTACCGCATGGCCCCCACGCTGATGAAGACGATCTGGTTCACCCATAAACTCGCCCGTCCGCGCCTGCTGAAACTGCTGGCCCCCTTACGCGGCAAACGGAAGGTCGTGCACCTTCAGACCCGTTCGGCCCAGAATCGGCTGCTGAAGCACCCCGAAACGCTGGTGGAAGCCGCGACCATGTGACGGCGTGCGCGTCTTGCAACCCAACGACGCCCCGCTAGCCTGTGATCGAGATGGGCGCCATCCACTTTTCCATCGACCCGCAGCTTGCCGCCTTGCTCGCCAAGCACCTGAACCTTTCGGTCTTCATCGAAACGGGCACCTTTAAAGGCGATTCGGTCGCGTTGGCGCGGCCCTTCTTCCGGGAGCTCCATACCTGCGAACTCTCGCCCGAACTGCACGCGGCGGCCGCGCGGCGCTTCGCGGAAGATCCTGCCGTCCGCTGCCACCTCGGGCGCTCTCCGGAATTCCTGCGCGAGCGCGTGAAGGCGAGCCCGGGACAGCCCGCGATGTACTGGCTCGACGCGCATTGGTGCCAGGCCGACCTGGTCGCCGGCGAGGCCGCGCAGTGTCCGCTGCTGGAGGAACTGGACGCGATCGCGCCGCTGCATCCGGATTCCGTGGCGTGGATCGACGACGCGCGCTGCTTCACGGCCCCGCCGCTCGCGCCCTTGCGCCTGGACGACTGGCCCACGTTTCCGCAGGTGCTCGAACGCATCCAGAAACTGGGCCCGGGACATCGCCTGGTGTTCGCGAACGACACGATCCTCGTGTATCCCCGCGCGGCCGAAGCGCCCGTCAGCGCCTACCTGCGCGAACACGGCGCGAACTGGCTGGCCATCGCCCACTCCGCGCGGCTCGAAGGCCAGCTCCGCGCGGGCATCGATGCGTACGTCCAAGAGGTCGAACGCCTGCGCGCGATCGTGAAGCAGCACGAAGCCAAGGACAACGGATTGCTGGGTTCGCTTCGAAATCGCTTCAAGAAACCTGCCCGCTGAGTGAGCAGGATCGCCTAAAAAACCCAATTTTGAAACCGAGAAGCACAGGCGCTTGGCAGGAAAAAAGATGGTGGGCAGGGAGGGATTTGAACCCCCGTAGGCTTTCGCCGGCAGATTTACAGTCTGCTGCCATTGACCGCTCGGCCACCTGCCCCCTTACTGCGTAAGGAGTTATATAAACCGTATTTTAGTACAATTCTCCTTTTGTTACCAGCTTTGTTACCAGGACAGCCAAAAATCCTTTACACCTTATTGCAACTCCGCACATCTTTCAGGCTGGTAACAAATTCACCGATTTACAGTCTGCTGCCATTGACCGCTCGGCCACCTGCCCACCGGCGTGTGGCGTGCTGCGAGGGGGGCTTTTTTACCATCCTCGCGTTTAGTTGCAAGCGCGTGCGCCGGGCTGCGCAAAAAACCTGGCGCGCCGTGCGCGCTTTCGGACGGCGGGCCTAGGGGCGGCGCCCTTCGGCGCCGCGGGTCTGCGGCGGCGGCCTGCGAAACCGGCGGGTTCGGCGGCGACCTGCGAAACCGGCGGCCTCGGCGGCGACCGGCGGGCGCGGCGGGGCCGGGCTTCCGCAACGCATACGCTTTGCGAACACGACTTCCGGCCGGGATGCGCTTTTCCGGCGCGGTCCCCTTTCCTACAATGTTCGCCATGCACACACCTGACCCCCACGGCGGCGCGGGCGGGCGCATCGAATGGCGCCGCGTCGAGAGCCTCGCGCTTCAGCACAACCCGCTCGGCGATCCGTTCGCGCGCCGATTGCCCGTCTACCTGCCGCCGGGTTACGACGCGGGCACGGAGCGCTATCCCGCCGCGTACGTGCTGGCCGGGTACACCGGCACCGGCGCGATGCAGCTCAACGAGACCTGCTGGGACGAGAACCTGCTCCAGCGGATGGACCGCCTGATCGCCTCCGGCCGCGTGCGCCCGATGATGCTGGTGCTGCCCGACGCGATGACGCGCTACGGCGGCTCGCAGTACATCAATTCCTCGGCGACCGGGAACTACTTCGACTATCTCGTGGAACTCGTCGGCTACGTGGACGCGAACTTCCGCACGCTCGCCGGGCGCGAACACCGCGCGGTGCTGGGCAAGTCTTCCGGCGGCTACGGCGCGACGATGGCCGGCATGCGCCGCCCGGACCTGTTCGGGCTCGTGGCCGACCACAGCGGCGACAAGTATTTCGAACTCTGCTACAAGCCGGACTTCCCCAAGTTCCTGCGGGCCTGCGCGCGCTTCAAGGATTTGGCCAAGATCCTGAAGAACCCCGCCGGCGTGCGGCCGAGGCCGGGCGACTTCTTCGATTTCATGAACATCGCCGCGATGGCCTCGTGCTATTCGCCCAATCCGCAGGCGCCGCTGGGCTTCGACCTGCCCGTCGATCCCGCGACGGGGGAACTCGACGCGGCCGTCTGGGAACGCTGGCTGGCCAACGATCCCGTGTACCTGCTCGACCGGCACGGCGACGCGCTGCGCAGCCTGAAGCTGTACTACCTCGATTGCGGCAACCGCGACGAATTCAACCTCCACTACGGCTGCCGCGTCTTCACCAAACGGCTGCGCGCGCTGCGGATTCCGCACACGTACGAGGAATTCGACGACGGGCACCGCTCGATCTCGTACCGCTACGACGTCTCGCTCGAAGCGATCGGCAAGGCGATGGGTTAGGACCGGCCAACGGGTTCACGCCATGCGTGGGCCTCCGTGTTTTCGAAAAAATCCTGCACCTTTCGAACGGGAAGCGCCGGGCACGGCCCGGTCTTCCGAACGGTAGCGCTCCGCCGCGTTCCAAGCGTGCGGCGCGAAGCGGGCCGGGCGCGGGCGCCCGAGCGAACCACGCAGGTGCTCGCAGGAAAAGCTGCACCTGATGAACGAGCGGCGCCGGAACCCGGGCCGCTCCCACGGTACCACGCGCCCGAGTTCCAAGCTCGGGGTGCGTGCAGACGGGCGCGCGCCGGGCGCCCGGAATTTGTATGCGAATCTTCGCGTTGAAAGCTGCACGAGTAGAGGTCCTTCGCGGTCGCGCGCGGTTGGAACGGAACGGGGCGTGAAGCAGATGCCCGTGTTTGAGCACGAAGACGCACGCGCGACGCTGTAAAGGTTGTGAGGGAGATGCCTCGGGTTGCGCAGCCGTGGTTGGGGCCAGCCCTAGGGAATCACGGGTGCGCTAAAAGGGAATGTAGCCTATAGAGGAGCGTTGTCAAGAAGTCGTTTAGTTCCAATATTTGTCTACGTTTCAAGACACGGGCGATGCCGCCCCTTCAGGGCTCCTTAACCGGAAACCGCATTCCAGGGCCTTACGGCCCTGGCTATGTCAGGCCGGCCCTTCGGGCCTGTACGGCCGGGGTCGCGAATGGCTCCCGACCACGCACCATGGCGTTGTTCCTGATGCCCGTCACGTCCAGGCCCGAGCCGACGCGTCCTTTTGGAGCACCGGTCATCGAACTTGCGGGCATCCTGAAACCTCGCGTTCCGTCCGCGCCGAAGTGCGGACAACGATGCGCGCCGCGCTTCTATTCAACAGAGCAGGCCGTGCTATTTGTGCCTGTGCGTATTCGTGAGCATTCGTGCCGATTCGTGGACCCAGGTTCAAACCGCCGCTACTTGGCCAGTTCATCCACCAGGTTCTGGAGGTACTCCACGTCGGTCTCGGGCACGATCTTCGTTTCGAGCGCCTGGGCCAGGAAGTCGTGGGCGCGCTTGCGGCGGGAGGCATCCGAAGTGAGCACCGTCTTCTGGGCGGCGGCGCTGTCGTGGCCTTCGAGCAGATTGGCGAGCGCCGTGAAGTAGGCATCCTTCGACTTCGGGTGGTTCCGTTCCTTCAGGATCGCGTAGGCGTGCAGGTACAGGAAACCGCCGGCCAATTCGACCGCGCCCTGCGCCCAGTCCACGCGGTCGTCCTTGTAGAATTCGCGCGCGAACTCCTGGATGTATTTCCCGTCGCTGTCGTCCACCTTGTTCCCGGCGAAGGCCTTGAGGCAGATCTCCCAGGCGTGCGCGTCGCCTTTGGGCAGCCCGCGCTTGAAGGCCTCGCGGTACAGCGAGAGCACCGATTCGGGGATGTTGTACTTTTCGATGATGGCCGCGGCGGCGCAGGGCACTTTGTAATACTGCGGGTACTTGGCGAGCAGTTCGCGGGTGGTGTCGGCGAGCTTGAAGGACTGCGCGCGCCCTTTGTCGAAGAGCGTCTGCACGGTGGACTCGGTGTCGAGCACCGCGTAGCGTTCGGCCAGCGGGCGCAGGAAGGACTTCTCGCGCAGTTGCGGTTCGAGCCACGCCATGCCCGCTTCCCGCCCCTGCATCTCGACGATGTGTTCCAGGTGCCGCCCCGCGGCCTGCACGGCCAGCGCGCGCAATTTCTGGTTCTCGGGGTCCTCGTGGATGCGCTTCTCGAGAATTTCGAACGCCAGCGAGGGCTGGTCTTCCTTCAGGAGTTTCTCGCCGCGCGCGGCGATTTCGGCGCTGGGGTCCTCGGACTTTCCGGCCGGCGCGGGCGCGCCGTTCTGCCGCGCGTCCGGGGCGCCGCCTTCCCCGCCGCCCCACGGCCAGCCTTTGACGATCACGGCCATGGCGAGCATGAACGCGACCATCATGACCGCGTAGCCGATGCTGTCCCATTTGCCGCTCTTGGCTTCTTCGGGCGTGATGGCGCGCTTGGAAGGCGGCCGCGTGACGCGCGTGACGTCGCGGCTGACTTCGCCCATCGTCTGGTAGCGTTTCTCGGGCTGCTTTTCGAGCGCGCGCAGGACGATCTCGTCCAGGCGCACGTCCACCTGCACCCGCTGCGACGGCGGCGGAAAGCGCCCGATCGGGAGTTCGCCGGTGAGCATCTCGTAGAAGAGCACGCCCATCGAATAGATGTCCGCGCGGTGGTCCACGCTCTTGGCGTTCTCGTACTGTTCGGGGGCCATGTAGTGCGGCGTGCCCATGACGACGTTGGTCTGCGTCATCTTGGTTTCCTGGCGCGAGCCGGTCTTGTCGAGCAGCTTGGCCAGGCCGAAGTCGGCGATCTTCACGCGGCCTTTCTTGTCGATCAGGATGTTCTCGGGCTTGATGTCGCGGTGCACGACGCCTTCGGCGTGGGCGTATTCCAGGGCGTCGCAGAGCATCGGGACGATCTTGATCGCCTCGGGCGCGGTCATGGCCTTGCGGTCGAGCACCGGGCGGAGGCTGGTGCCGTCCACGAATTCCATGACGAAGAAGTAGCGCCCGCCTTCCTCGCCGAAATCGTAGACCGCGACGATGTTCGGATGGTTCAGCGCCGCCAGCGCGCGCGCTTCGCGCATGAAGCGCAGGGTGAATTCGGGGTCTTCGCTGAGGGCCCTCGGCAGCACCTTGATCGCGACGGAGCGTTCGAGGTTGGCCTGGCGCGCCTTGTAGACCACGCCCATGCCGCCCGCGCCGAGTTTCCGTTCGATCTCCAGGCCGTGGAAGACCTGCCCCGGCTGGAGGGCCTCGTCGTCGCGGGTGGACAGGCCCAGTTTAAGGAGGCATTTGGAGCAGACGTCGCCGCTGCCGCCATCCAATGCGCTGCCGCATTTCGAACACAAGGGAGCCGTGGTTGCCATGCCTAGGTATTACAGAAGGGGCCCGCCGGGTTACAGGAAATATTCGGAGGCGCGGGGCTTTCCGCTACAGCGCGTCGAGCAGTTCGCGCAGTTCGTCGTCCACGTCGGCGTCGGAGCGCACCGTGTCGCGGACGGCCTGGCGGAGCACCTCGGCGTAGCGCTGCCGCGCGCGGTGCACGGTCACCTTCAGGTTCGCGACGGACATGCCGAGTTCTTCGGCCAGGGCTTCGTAGTCCTTGCCGCCGGCCAAGTGCGGGCGCAGGGCCTGGAAGAGCTTGCCCTTGCCGCGTTCGGCGAAATCCGCTTCCAGCAGTGCCAGCGCGAGGGCGCTCAGGTCCTGGGCCCACTTGCGCAGAAAGAGCTTTTCCGGGGTCTCCAGCGTGGCCGGTTCGCGCGAGAAGTTCCGTTCGGCGTCGTCGAAGTCGAGCGGCAGGTGCTTGCGCCCGCCGCCGCGCTTCTGCGCGCGCGCCTTGTCGCGTTCGTTGCTGACGAAGTGCTTGATCGCGACGAGCAGGAAGGTGCGGAACTTGCCTTTCTCGCGGTCCACGACCTTGAGGAAGTCCTTCTCGAGCAGCGCGGCGAAGAAGGCCTGCGTGAGGTCCTTGGCGTCTTCGACGGTCAGGCGCGTGCCGCGCAGGTAGAAGTAAAGCGGCCGCCAGTAGGCTTCGATCAGCGCACCGAGGGCCTCGCGGCGGTCGCCCTCGCCTTCTCCCCCGCCCTTCGCACGCAGCACGACCGTCCAGCGCGTGGACGGAAACGCGCCTTTGCCGCCGACCGCCGAGGTTTCGAAGCCGACCATAGGGCACAGCCTATCCCGGATCGGACGTAAGACAATCGAGCAGTGGGCAGTGATCGGTGACGAGTGGACGGGGATCAGTGGACAGTGATCAGTGGACAGTGGAGAGTGATC
This sequence comes from Planctomycetota bacterium, assembly GCA_026184295.1. Classification (GTDB taxonomy): domain Bacteria; phylum Planctomycetota; class SZUA-567; order H5-PLA8; family H5-PLA8; genus JACQFI01. Next base: position 87,196 of record JAHCJK010000001.1, on the reverse strand, counting down.
AGTGAAGAGTGATCAGTGATCAGTGAAAAGCAACGCAGGGATCGTGGCGTGCGCCCACGATCCCTGCCGTTGCTGTTGCCGTTCACTGATCACTGTTCACTAATCACTGTCCACTAATCACTGACCACTGTTCACTGCGTTCAGCTTCCCGCGCCCAGCAGTTCCATCGTCGCGACGGTCTTCATCTCGTTGCCGTTCATCTCGGTGGTGGTCGTCGATTCGGATTTCACCAGCCCGCTCAGGGGCACGTCTTCGCAGACCCAGACCTTGGCGATGGTGACGGACTTCGCGCCGTTGGCCTCGGCCGTGACCTTGGTCTTGACCCAGGTGCATGCGTACGACTTCCCGCCGACGCTCAGGGTCTCGCTGCCCTTCTCAAGTTCCTCGGACTTGACCGTCTGCTGCGCCTTCTCGAGGTCCTCGAACTTGATCACCACCGTCTGCGCGGGCAGCGCGGTCCCGTTGACTTCGGTCACGGTGGAGAGCGTGACGGAGGCCTCGTCCTTGGCGGTGATGGTGGTCTTCGCCTTCACCTCGGTCTTGGTGCCCATGATCTCGCTGACGGTCTTGTATTCCGACCACTGCCCGACCTTGGCCTTCTTGTAGGGATTCTCCGCGGCGGTCGTCTTCGTATCGGCGGCGGAACACCCCAACTGCACGACGGCCAAGAGGGCGAACATGAAACTGGCGAACGCTTTCATCGATCATTCTCCTTGGTTGTGGCGAACCGGAGGGTTCGCGCGGTTTAGGCCGGGTACACGGTCTTGAACGCGAAGGCGCCGAGCGCCGGAACCTTGAAGAGCACGCCGTTCTTGGCCTTCAGCGCCAGAAAGGCGAGCAGGCCCAGCATGCAGAGCGAAAAGAGCGGGCTGACGATGGAGATCACCGTCCAGCCCACGGCGGGGACCGCCGCGAGCACCGTAAAGACCACGCCGAGCACGATGCCCACCGCGAAGCTCGCGAGGTTGACCAGGATCATCTGCAGCGCGTGGAACTTCACGTACTTCGAATCGCCCTTGAGGAACCAGGCGATGGCCGGGCCGACGACGAAGAAGAGGCCCAGGAGGTTCGCGAGCATCCCCCAAGTCTTTTCGTCTTCGGTCGCCGCCACGGGCGGCGCCGCATCCCCCCAGCCTTCCTTGAACGCCGCCACCGCGGCAGCCTTTGCATCGACGGACATAGGTAAGCTCCTTTCATTCCTTGGTTTCGCCGGACCGGCGTCACCGTGGAGAGAAGGAGGAAGGCGAATGGGTTACGGCTATTTTCGATTTTGGATTGGGGATTTTGGATTGGTCCGGAGCCGTGATCCACGGGGAACCTGATGGGGCATTGCTCTTTATAGGTTGGCAAGGAAGTGCCGAGTGGATAAGCCATCGCATTCCATTCGCCTGTCGATATCTCGTGCTCCATCGCTTTCGAATTGCTAAGAGTCAAAATCCCACACTTGCACCCTTCCCTCGCCCCCACGCTGTTGTGGGGGAGAGAGATTGAGGGTGAGGGGGCGCCGGTGTCCCGGAAATGCAACCGTCAAATCGCGCGGAAGACCTTCTGGCCGGAACGCTTGCTTGCGCGGGTTGGGCAGGCACACCTGCGCCCCCTCACCCTGCGCCCCCTCACCCTGCGCCCTCTCCCCCGCACTTCGCGGGGGCGAGGGATGCTTTCGTTGGGATGTTCTCGGGCACTTAGCGAGGACGTCGGTCAGACCGCAACAACATGCGAAGCGCGGCTCACTCCGTCCGCAGCTTCTGCGCCAGCGTCTCCACTTCGTCGCGGGCGGAGCCGCCGATCGCGTTCGCTTCGAGGGACTTGGCGAGGATGAAGCCGGCGCGGCGGCGTTCGTCCTTGCGCAGGCGCAGCAGAATCTTGCCGAACTGGTCGATCTCTTCGCCGTTCAGCACCTTCGCGAGCGACTCGTACAGCGGGTCCTTTTCCTTCGGGAGGTTCAGTTCGTCCACGATCGCGTAGGCGTTGATCCACGCGAAGCCGTCGCCCTTGTCGAGCGTCTTCTCGGCCCAGGCCAGGCGTTCCTTGGGGAAGTTCCGGCGGATCAGTTCGTGCGCGCGCTGCGCGTCGGGGGCGCGCGGGGCGTGCCGGGCGAGCGTTTCCACGCAGGCGTCGAAGATGTCCAGGTTGGTCGCCTTGAACCCGCGGCGGAAGGCTTCTTCGTACAGCCAGAGTTCGCTGGCGCCGAGGTTGCGGCGGCGGATGCGCGCGGCGGCGACGACGGGCACGTCGGGCTGCGGGTGCCGGGCGAGCAGTTCGCGGACGCCGTCCATAACGTCCGGCGCGGACTTGCCGCTGGCCAGAAGTTTCTCTACGGAGACTTCGACGTCCAGGACGGCGCGGCGCCCGGCCAGCGGCTGCAGTTCCTCGTGCAGGATCATCTCGGCGTCGAGCCACTTGAGCGCCGCTTCGCTTGCGCGGCGGCGCGCGAGGTCGTCCACGTGCTTGCCGGCGGCGTCCACGGCCAGTTCGGCGAGCTTCGGGTCGCCCGGCCGGCGGCTCAGCGCGGCGGCGGCGGTCTGGTAGGCGCCGAAGGCGTCGCCCCGGGCGAGCTGTTCGCGCGCGAAGGCGGCGGGATCGCGCCCGAAGCCGCCCTGGCGCACGAACCACGTCCCGAAGACCAGCGCCGCGGCCAGCAGCAGCGAGACCGCGGCCGCGGCGAGCACCCAGCGCTTGGCGCGGCGGTCCTGCGCGACGAGCCCGCGGATTTCGGCCGCGCCGTCCTTCACCCGCACGGCCGCCACGATCCTGCGGATCGCCGGCGAATGCGCGTCGTTGACCGCGCGGAAGATTCTTCGCGAGCAGCCCGCGCCGGGGATTTCGCGGTCGCCGACGGCCTTCGACGGCAGGAAGGACGCGTCCACCAGGCGCTGCGTCTGTTCGGTCAGGCAGACATCGCCTTCGGCGGTGCATTCGGCCAGGCCCTGGGCGATCTCCAGAGCCGCGCCGATGGGCACGCCGTCGAGTTCCTCGACGCGGCCGGTGTCGAGCGCGGCGCGCGCGCGGCGGGTCTGGATTTCCGGGAGGTGGTCGTTGCGCTGGCGCAGCGCGTCGAGCATCGCGAGCGCGCAGACGACGCCGTCGGTGGCGCTGAAGAATTCGACCAGAAACGCCCCGCCCGCGGCCTTCATGACCGAGCCGCCGAGCGCCCGGACGATGGGATCGAAGAGGCGCTGGAGTTCGCGGTCGGGCCCGTCGGGCTGCGTGGCGGCGGCCTCGTCGGTCCATTCGGACGGCGCGCCGACGTACAGGTACAGCACGGTGCGCGTGCGCCCCTGGGAGGCCCGGCTTGACGCTTCGGCCGCCGAGAGCGCCGGCGCGTCGCTCACGCGCCCGCCCCGTCGTATTTCTGGATGTACTGCTCGGCCTTCTCGCAGAGTTTCTTGTCGCCGATGTACAGCGGCACGCGCTGATGCAGCGAGGCCGGCGCGATGTCGAGGATGCGCTGGCGCCCGTCGGTGGCGGCGCCGCCGGCCTGTTCGGCCAGAAACGCGAGCGGCGCGGCCTCGTACAGCAGGCGCAGCTTGCCGCCGGGCTTCTTGGGATCCTTGCGGTCGGCCGGGTAGCAGAAGAGCCCCCCGTTGAGCAGGTTGCGGTGGAAATCCGCGACCAGCGAACCGATGTAGCGCAGCGAGAGCCCCAGCTTTTCGGGCTCGCCTTCGCCCGTCTGGAGGTAGCGCACGTACCGCAGCACGCCGGGGCTCCAGTAGGGTTCGTACGCCTGGTTGACGCTGTAGTACTTGGGCTTTTCGGGCGTGCGGATGTTCGGGTGCGAGAGGAGGAACTCGCCGAGCATGCGGTTGAGCGTGAAGCCGTGCACGCCCTGCCCCGTCGAATACACCAGCATGGTGCTCGACCCGTAGATGATGTAGCCGGCGGCGACGAGGTCGCGGCCCGGCTGGAGCACGTCTTCCAGCGTGCCGGGGGTGCCTTCGGGCGACTTGCGTTTGAAGATCGCGAAGATCGACCCGACGCTCACGTTCACGTCGATGTTCGAGGAACCGTCGAGCGGGTCGTAGAGCAGGACGTACTTGCCGGTCTTGTACTTCTTCGGGATCGGGATGATCTCGTCGTGTTCTTCGCTGCCCATCACGGCCAGGCGGCCGGTGTGGTCGTTGAGCTTGAAGATGGTCTCGTCGGCGAACTCGTCGAGTTTCTGCACTTCCTCGCCCTGGACGTTCTGGAGCCCGGTCTTGCCGAGCACGTCCATCAGGCCGGCCTGGATGACCTTGCTGGCGATGATCTTGCCGCACAGGGCCAGGTCGTAAAGCAGGTTGGTCAGCGCGCCGCTGGCATCCGGGTAATGGTGCTGCTGGTCGAGGATGTGGCGTTCGATGGTGGTGATCTGGCCGGAATTGGATGACGGCATGAAGGCTCCTCGAGAGGTTGCCGAACCCCAGGAGGATAGCGAAATTTCACATCTTGCCAATGGCAGGCGGTCGGGGTGCCGGCCTCTCGGACTGGCCTATCCGCGCTACCCCTGGTACCGGGCCTCCACGCCCGGCCGTCCGGTATCGCAAAAGAACCTGTTGACAGCGCGGCCCGCCGGGCTAATATTGGGAACGTTCCCATTCAGAACAGGGAACCGTGGAACCACCGGAGCCTTCATGCAGAGCGCGCCCAACATCGTCGAGATCGCCCGCCGCGCCGGGGTCGGCAAGTCCACGGCAGCGCGCGTGCTTTCCGGGAACGGCAGCGTAAGCGAGGCGACGCGCGAGCGGGTGCTCGCGATCGCCCGGACGATGCGCTACCGCGCCAACGCGGCCGCGCGGACGCTGCGCAAGGGCGAGAACCGCGTGCTCGGCATCGTGGTGCCCGACCACCAGTCGTTCGGCGCGCTGAGCAGCCTCGTCGCGGCTCCCAAACTGGAAGGCATTGCGCGCGGCGCGAAGCGGCTCGGCTACGACCTGCAGATCTTCATCGAGAACATCCACGACGGCGAAGCGCTGCGGCGCCTGGCGGTCGAAAAGTACGTGCGCGCGGTCTTCCTGCTCGGCCCGATGCCCATCCCCACCCTCGAACTGCTCGACAAGTACCGCATCCCCTGGATCGGCGTGAACTGGCGGCACCCGGAACGCCCGCGCGACCTGTACGCCTGGACCGATTTCACCCATGCGGGCCGGACGCTCTGCGGGCATCTGGTCCAGAGCGGCTGCCGGCGGGTGCTCGCGTTCGACTGGCTGAGCGCCCAGTACGGCGCGTTCGGCGACGGCATCCGCGCGGCCTGGCGCAGCTTCGGCCTCGACGCGCAGCACCTGACGCTGCACGCCGGCGCGGCGTACATGCACGGCGCCGAAGTCCAGGCCGCGCTGGAGAACGCCTTTGGCGGCGCGGATGCGCCCGACGGCCTGCTGATGGGCCACAAGGAGGGCCTCTTGCAGGCGTACGCGTTCTTGAAGGCGCGCGGAATTCGCATCGGTTCGGACGTGAAGGTGGTCACCTTCGACGACCTGGAGGCGCCGCGGTACCTCGATCCGGCGTGCACGTCGTACGAGCAACCGTTCATGCGCATGGGCGAGATCGCCGTGGAAGAGATCGACCGCTGGCTGAGCGACGGGCGCGCGAAGGCGCAGCCCCGCGAGGTGCTCGGGATGCTGTACGCGCGGGCGTCGTCGCAGGCCTAGGCGGGCCATTTATTTTGGATTGGATTGGGAACGTTCCCATTCCGGGGGATGACGGGGCGGAAACCTTCGAAAGGAGCCGGTCATGCTGGTGGCGGCGGATTACAAGACGATGTTTGCGCGCGATGGCTACGTGCTGGTGGAAGACCTTTTTACGCGCGAGGAGATGGCGGCGGCCAAGCAGGAGATTCGCCGCATCCTCGACTCGAAGCGCACGAAGGACAAGGACGGCAACGTGCCCAAGGACAACGGCGTCTTCGTCGGCATCACGCTCAACAGCGACTTCTTCAAGAAGCTGAACGCCGATCCGCGCGTGCTCGACGTGCTGGAACAGTGCGTCGGCCCGAACCTGGAATTCTGGAGCGACAAGGTCGTCTACAAGTCCGCGGGCGTCGATTTCGGTTCGCCCTGGCACCAGGACTGGCCCTACTGGAAGGGCACCTCGAAGTTTTCCGTCTGGATCGCGCTCGACGATGCGAGCCCCGAGAACGGCTGCCTGAAGCTGATTCCCGGTTCGCACATGAAGCACGCCAGCCACGGCGGCCAGGACAGCGACGGCATCGGCTTCAACAACCGCCTGCGCCCCGAAGACGTGGACGAGAGCAAGGCCATCGTCGCGCCCGTGCGCGCAGGCGGCGCGATCTTCTTCCACGACCTGACCCTGCACGCCAGCTTCCCCAACAAGAGCGGCCGGGACCGCTGGGCGCTGATCAGCACCTACCGCGACGCGAGCAAGGACGACCTGGCGTACGACTTCGCCAAGGCCCGCTTCATGGTCCGCGGCACCAAGACCGGCGTGGACCGCGGGGAATCGGGGCGGTAACAGCAGGGGTCAGGATTCAGGGATCAGGGGAGGAGCAGCGCGTGGCGCTGCTCCTTTTCTTTAAGGGAAAAGCGGCGAAGCCGCTCCTCCCCTGTATCCTGAATCCTGAATCCTGTATCCCGATGGCTGTATCCTGCCTGTTACTCCTTCGCTTCGACCACCGTCTTGGCTTTGGCGCCCGGGAGGTCCCGCACTTCTCCGGACGGGAAGCAGACGCGAATATCGACGGCCTGCTCCTGGCCCAGACCCAGGTGAATCCGGTTCTCCATCACGTTGCCCCGCGTGCGGGCATTCAGGAGGAAGATCTGGCGGTAGTGAAGCAGCGCGGAGGCCTCGTTCAGTTTGCCGGCGCGATACACCCAGATCTTGCAGCCCAACGACGCCTCGGCCGGCGCCTTGGGCGTCACCTTCAAGAACAGCCCAGCGTTGGAAGTCTCGTTCCGGAAGAGGACCATCTTTTTGCCGTCCGCGCTCTGCGCCACCATGTCCAGGTCGCCATCTCCGTCCACGTCGCCGAATTTTCGGTCGCGGCGGTTGATGCGAATGCCCGGGACTTCGACGAATTTCCCGCCCCCGGCGTTGAGAAACACGCCGCTGGAAGTGGTGTGGTCGCTTGAAAGCACGAGGTCGCGATACCCGTTGTTGTCGAGGTCCAGGAGTTCCATCTCGCCATCGCCGTCAAAGGGGAATTTGCCTTTGCGCTTTTCCGGATCGAAGATGCGCTTATCGGAAACCGTGAACGTGCCTTTGCCGTCGTTCGCGTGCCATTGGCCGGTGCAAAGATCGATGAGGTCGAGGTCGCCGTCGGCATCCACGTCTTCGGGCAGGAACCGGTGCCCGGGGCCGGCGGGAAGGCCGCGGGCCGCGGCGACTTCCTTCCAGCCGGCGGCCTCCCGGACGAACAGCCAGGATTGCTGGTACTCCGCCGAGGAAAAGGCCGCTTTGAGTTTGCACCCGCTGAAACCGAGCACGAGTTCGTTGCGGCCATCCTGGTCGAAGTCGGCCGCATGGCAGGTCCTGAACCCGACCGCGTGCGCCTTCATGTCCTGGCCTTCCACGCCTCCCACGAGCTTCTCGGCGTCCCAGAGTTCCTTGAGCGCCACCTTGTCGGGGATTTTTCCGGCCCAATCGCGCGGCCGAGGTTCCACCGAGTACGCCTTATTCTGCTTGAGCAGGTCGTCGTGGCGGCCGTCGCCGTCGAGGTCGGTGAGCACGCCCAGGAGTTCGACGCCGGTCTTCTTCCAGTGGCCCGTCCCGTCGTTCAAGTAAAGCTTGCCCGTGGGTTCGTGCTCGGTGCCGATGCCATCCATGAACCCGTCGCCGTTCGCATCCCACCAGAGCGGATCGCGGCCCCCGAACACCCATCGCGAAAAGTACCCGGTCGTTTCGAATTCGAAGACACCATTGCCCTTGCCGAGCCAGACGCCCGCGCCGCCGCCGTGATGGCCGTACCATTGGATATCAAGGTGTCCGTCGTTGTTTACGTCCACCAGCGGCGACATCCACGGCCATTTCACCTCGCCGAGCTTGGGATCGCTGTTCATCGCATGCGTCAGGCCGGACTGCGCCTCCGGCACCTCCACGAACGCCAGCGCCGGCGGGGCCGAAGGGCCGCCGGGCGGAGGCGCCTCGGCGGCAGCCAGATGCCGGCCGAGGCCAAGGATGGCTACGATCGCCGCGAAGGCGGCGAAGGCGGCGCCCGGCAGGCGGCCGGCGGTCTTGCTCATGCGCTCAGGTCTCATGCTGTTCTCCATTCAAGTACTCACCCGGATCAGGGTTCAACCGGCTGTCTCTTCGGCGCCGGCCCGACGGTCGCGCCGTTTACGAAGCGCGTGGCGATCTCGATCACCAGCCCGGCCAGGCCGCCGTTTTTCATTCGTTCATGCATCCGCTGCGCCGCGGTTCTGGCCATCTCGTCGCGGTCCACCGCCACCGTGGCCAGCCTCGTTTCCGCCACGGCGTCGGGAAAACGCCCGCCGCCCACCACGCTGATATCGTCCGGCACGGTGAGCCCCCGGCGGTTCAGCGCGCGTATCGCGAATTGCGCCAGCTCGTCGTTGAAAACGATCAGGGCCGTCGGGCGCTCCCGGGCCTCCATGAGTTTCCGGATGAGCGCGTCGGCGCCTTCCTGCTGAAAGGGCATCTCCAGACAGCGTTCCGGCGAGGCATCCAAGCCCGCGTCTTCCATCGCCCTGCGAAAAAACAGCGTGTTGAAATGCGTGTTGCGCAGCATGGCGTACCGGATGGTCCCGTCCAGGTTCTTCCGCCCGACGAGCGCGCCAATGTAGAAGATCTCGCGGTGCCCCAGCGCCTTCAGGTGTTCCAGCGCCTGCCGGTACCCGTTCAGGTTGTCCACCACCACGCGATCCGCGTGGCCGGGGATGTCCTCGCGCATCTCGAACACCAGCAGCGGCACCGTCACCTTTTCCAGCCTGGCCGCGTACTCGGGGCGCGGCGAAGGATACGTCAAGATGCCGTCCACGCCGTTCTGCGGGATGCTTTCCAGGGACGCCCCGGCCTCGGCCTCGCGGCATACCCGCACATCCATCCCCAGCCGCACGCAGTGCCGGCAGAGGTGCCCCAGCAGTTCTTCCTTGTACGGCTCGAAGACATCGTCGGGGATCATGATGGAAACGACCGCCCTGCGCTGCGTCTGCACCCACTCCGAACGCTGGCTGACCAGCGTGGGCCGCCCCTGAGCCTTCCGGACCAGTCCTTCCTTCTCAAGTTCGAGAATCGCCCGGCGCAGCGTCAATTTGTTCAGGCGCAGCTCCCGCGCCATGGCCCCTTCGGACGGGAAGACCATGCCTTCCGGAAAAACGCCGCCGAGGATGCGGTTGCGGTACTCCTCCTGGACCTGCCGATAGGCCGGTATCCCGCTCTTTCTGTCCAGGGTCACCGAGAAGACGTCGCGGGCCATATATAATCCTTATCTACACTATCTATATATCTAGTAACCCGCCCCCGATGTTCTCGGCCAAGCATTTTCACGGAATTCTGAATTCCAATTCGGAAGAGACCCGAGCGAGGAGGGCACTGCCACATAAACTTAATTATATAAACTAGTTGCGCATTCCAGACCACCAGGCAACGCAGAAATGGGCGGCGCAGCCGCTCCTTCCCTGACCCCTGAATCCTGACCCCTGACCCCTAAATTCTGACCCCTGCCTTCCGCCCTACCCCCTGCTTCTAGCAAACGCGCTGGGCGAACGGCCGGTCGCGGCTTTGAAGGCGGCGGAGAACCTCGGCAGGCTGCCGAAGCCGACGGCTTCCCCCACCTGGGTCACGTTGAGTCTGCCCTGCGCGAGCAGGCGTTTGGCTTCGTCGATGCGCCAGGCGGTCAGGGCGGCCTTGGGCGATTGGCCGCGCGAGGCGTGGAAGACGCGGCGGAGCTGCGTCGGGGAGACTTGCACGGCTTCGGCGAGTTCGTCCACCGTCAGGCCCTGGCCGGCGCGGTCGCGGATCACGTCCTCGGCGCGCGTCCACGCTTCGAGCCATTCGGCTTCGGTGTCGGGGCGGCTGGGTTCGGCGGCGGCGAGTTTCGCGGCGGACGGCTTGGTGCTTCGGCGAAGCGTACGCGCGCGGCCGGGCGCGAGGGCGCGCGCGAGCCGTTCGATGAAGGCGGCGAGGTCGGCCACGGCGAGCGTGCGCTGGCCGCGTTCGTCGTAGTCGCAGCTTGCTTCGAGTTCCAGGAAGCGCCGCCACCACGGCGCGGGCAGGCGCACGGGGCCGCGCGGCAGGCCGCTTCCGAAGCCCGGCGGCGCCTTAAAGAGGATGCTGACGATGCGCACGGGGCCGGCGTAGCCGAGGCGCGCGCGGATGCCGTAGCGCCGGTCGCGTGGGAACCAGGCCAGGGAACGCGCCGGCATCGGGCCCCAGCGCCGGCCGTCGAAGCCTTCCAGGTCGCCCTGGACGACGGCGTAGCATTCGTCCGCGGCGGAGGTGCACGGGCCGACGGTGCCCTGGCGGCCCTTCTTTTTATGCTGAACGACGGCGAGGCCGGCCTTGAAGGCCTGCTTGATCTCCCACGGCGGATTCCAGCGTCGCATGGCGCGCTCCCGGTCCGGTTGAAAATAATAAATCCCCGGGCGCTAATCGCAACGCCCGGCGCGGCGGCGCGGCGTACCTTTGGGAGGACGGAACCCAACACCCCAGGAGCCCGCGCCATGGCCAAGATCGCGTTCGTCGGAGGCGGCAGTTACCTCTGGATGCCTTCCATTCTGGGGCGGCTGCTCAAGACGCCCACCTTCCAGGAGCATTCGGTCGTCGTCATGGACGCCGACGCGCGCGCCGCGGAGGAGATCTTCGCGCTCGCGCTGGCCTTGAAGCGCCACCTGAAGTCCGGCGTGGCGGTTTCGCGCACGACGGACCTTCGCGAGGCCCTTGACGGCGCGGACTACGTCTCGCTGACGATCTCCACCGGCGGTCTGGAGGCGATGCGCGCGGACCTGGAGGTGCCCGAAAAGTTCGGCATCTACCACACCGTCGGCGATACCGTCGGCCCCGGCGGCATGTCGCGCGCGCTGCGCAACGTCCCGGTGCTCGTCGATCTCGGGCTGAAGATGGAACAGTACTGCCCGCACGCCTGGCTGCTGAATCTCTCGAACCCGCTCTCGCCGCTGACTCGCGCGGTGACCAAGCACACCCGCATCAAGGCCGCGGGGCTCTGCCAGGGCGTCGTCGAACACGTCGATTACCTCGCGCGGCTGCTCGGGCACGATCCCGCCCACGACGTCCAGTTCGTCACCGCGGGCATCGACCACTGCCCGTGGCTCCTGCAGCTCAAGATCGGCGGGCGCGACGGCATCGAAATGCTGCGCGAGCGAGGGCTCTGCCGCAGCGACCTTTCGGCGCAGGATGCCGGCGCGAGCCACGACAGCCACCTGAACATCGGCGTCGGGACGCGCGCGGGCTTCGCGCTCTGGAAGGAATACGGGCACCTGCCGGGCATCGGCGACCGCCATATGGTGGAAAACTTCGCGCACTTCATCACCGATAAGGCCGAGATGGAACGTTACGGGATCGCGCGCACGACCATCGAGGACCGTCGCCGCGGGCGCGAGCGCGGACGCGAACGCACGCTGCACATGACCCAGGCGCCCGAGCGCCTGACGATTCCCGACACGCATGCGCCGGTAATTCAGATGATCGACGCGCTGGAAGGCCACGGAGTCTACGTCACGACGCTCAACGTCGAGAACGTCGGTCAGATTCCGGAGCTGCCCGCGCGGGCCAACCTGGAGACGCTCTGCCGCGTGGACCGCCTGGGCGTGCACCCCATGACCATCGGCCAGCCCTTCCCGGCGGCGCTCGACGCGATCGTGCGCCCGCACATCCTGCGTCAGGAAGCGAGCATCGAGGCGGCGCTGACGGGCGACTTCGAACGCTGCGTGCGACTGCTCGCCAGCGACCCGCTCGTCCGCCGCGTCACCGACGCCCGCGCGATGCTGGCCGAGATGATCGAGCGGAACCGGGAGTGGTTGCCGAACTTCGAACGGCAGGGGTCAGGGATCAGGATTTAGGGGTAAGGGATGGAGCGGCTTCGAACGGCAGGGGTCAGGAATCAGGATTCAGGGGTCAGGGGTGGAACGGCTTCGCCGCCCCTCTTTGAACGTTAAGGGACGGCGAAGGGCGTTGGGTGAACTACGGTCTGCCTGCGCTAGCCGTTCTTCTTCTTTTTCTTGTCGGCGGGCTTCTTGGGGTTCTCGGGGGGCGCTTCGAGTTTGATCGTGTCCACGAGGAGGAACTCGCTGCCTTCCTTGTCCTTCTGCAGCGCGCCGGTGACGGTGGCCTTCATAAAGCCGTGGCCCTTGACCTTGAACTTGGACGGGTCTTTAAAGGTGTCCTTGGCGTTCTGATCGGCCTTGTCCGAGAGCACCAGCTTGAGGATCTTGTTGTTCACCGAGATGCGCGGCACGTCCTGCTCGATGGAGACGCGCCCCTGCCAGGTGTGGTCGTCGATCTGCTTGCCCGCGTCCGCGTTGGCCGCGAAAGCGCGAGGCGAAAGTCCGACGGCCAGCATCATGAGCATCGAGCCCAGCACGATCTTAAGCATAGGATTCTCCTCGTCTCCGCTTGTACGTAGAGAAGGATCATGGGCGCAAAACGTTGGCATAATTTGGCAAGAAAAACGGGAATGCGAAAGCGCCTCAAAGACGCGGCCCGGGCAAGCCCGGGCCGGTCACACAAGTCTATATCCCATCGAAAGAAACGGCCTGCAATCAGCTCGCCTGAGCCATCCGGCGCGCGAGGATTTTGAAGAGGTCGCCGCGTTCCTGGAAGTTCCGGAACTGGTCGTAGCTGGCGCAGGCGGGCGAGAGCAGGACCACTTCGCCGGGGACCGCGCCTTCCTTGACCACCTTCATCGCGTCTTCCAGGTTGCGGGCGCGCAGGATGTTCGGGCCGCGCATCAGTTCGCCGCTGGCCCGGGCGATGCATTCTTCGATCTTCGCGGCCGTCGCGCCGAGCAGGACCACGCGGCGGGCCTTGCGCGCGATGGCGCGGCCGAGTTCGTCGAAGGGCGTGCCCTTGTCGTAGCCGCCGGCGATGAGCGTGATCGGGCCTTCGAAGGATTCGAGCGCGCAGATGGCCGATTCGGGCGTCGTGGCAATGGAGTCGTTGAAGTAGGTCACGTTGTCGGGCGTTCGGGCGACCATTTCCAGGCGGTGCGGCAGGCCGTTGAAGGTCGCGAGTGCTTCCGCGATCTGCCAGGGCTTGACGCCGTGGGCCAGGGCCGCGGCGCTGGCGGCCAGCGCGTTCGCCACGTTGTGCGAACCCGGCAGCCGCAAGGTCTGGCGCAGGGCGACAACTTCCTCTTCCCCGCCGATGCGCACGATCAACTTCGCGCCGTCCAGGAACGCGGCGTCGCCTTCGGGTTCGCCCTGCGTGCTGAACCAGATCACCTTCCCGCGCGCGTACGCGCCCCACTGGCTCAGTTCGGGGTCGTCGGCGTTGAGCACCACGGTGTCTTCGGGGTTCTGGTAATCCAGGATCGCGCGCTTGGCGTGGTAGTACGCTTCCAAGGTAACGTGGCGGTCGAGGTGGTTCGGCGAGAGGTTCGTGACAATGGCGATGTGGGGGCTCTCTTCGAGTTCGCGCATGCCTTCGAGCATGAAAGACGAGAGTTCAAGCACCAGCGGGACCCCGGATTCCAGACCCACGCAGTCACAGATCAGGGACTTGCCGATGTTCCCGCCGACCATGGTGCGGCCGTCGAAGATGCGCAGCATTTCGCCCAGCAGCGCGGTGGTGGTCGATTTGCCGTTCGAGCCGGTAATGCCCAGCTTGGGGTTGTTCGGCGTGAGCTTGAAGAGGAGGTTGATCTCGCGTTCGATCTGCGCGCCGGCGCCGCGGGCCATCGTCACCAGCGGGTTGTCCATGGGGACGCCCGGGTTGACGACGACCAGGTCGGCCGAGCGGAAGTCCTGGGATTCGTGCTTGCCGAGCACGTAGCGGATCGGGAGGTCAGTCAGAGCCTCGACGCTGGGGCGCAGGTCGAGTTCCGAGCGCTTGTCGGTGACGGTCACCTGCGCGCCCTGCGTGGCAAAGAACCGCGCCGCGCTGACGCCGCCGCCGAACAGTCCCAACCCCATGATGGTGACGCGCTTGCCCAGGTAAGCGTTCTTGAGCACGGAGGGCCCCTCCAGCGTAAACATTTTCCAATTAACAGGTTAGTGCCGCACGCCTTCGCAGCGTGCATGTGCTTGAATCGGCCACGTTTTAGGCAAACTTCAGGAATTTTCGGCCGATGTTGGTTCGGACGTACCAAGGTGGGTGTCCCCCACCCTAGGCCCAGGATACCCGCGTCGGTTTTTCGGCATGGCGTCTGACCTCCGCATGCTGGAACATAGAAAGCGTAGACAACGGACCTTCCGGAGGCGCTTCGATGGATGGCACGGTCATCGTCGGGCTGGTGGTCGTCGGGATTGTGATCGTGGCGCTCGTGATGCGCAGCGCGAGCCAGAAGCCGCCGTCGCCGGAAGAACAACTGCGCGAGTTGATCGGCCCCAGAGGCATGGAAAAGCGGGACCGCAACCGGGCCGCGCATCAGGCGAGTCTGCTCCAAGCACAATTCCACTCGGGCGCCTCGTCGCCCTCGCAAAAGCCGCAGCCCATTCTGGATCCGGAACTGAAACCGTACCTCACGCGGCTCTGCAAGATTCAAGCCACCACCGGCGGTCTGGGCGACCCCGAAGTCCAGGAGATCGGCAAGGAACTCAACGAGAAGTTCGGGAACCCCGGCATGGTGGCCGTCTGCGACGAACTCCGCAGCGTCATGGGCCCCGCCGTCGCGCGCGATCTCGAGTACAAATGGAACGGCATCGGCGAATGGCGCGGCTGAGGCCCTGTTCCGACCTGACGCCCCTCGCCCTCTGACGGTACTTCCCCCTTTCCTTCATCCGACCAAAAGCCACGCACAGCGTGCACTCCATGCGTTTGACTTTTGCCCTCATGCTTTCAAAATTTGGCCTTTTGCACCCGAAGAGGAGAACTCCGTGCTTCAGACTCACATCGGCGGCGTCGAGATTAAGGCGCTTGCCCGCGACTTTGGCACTCCCGTGTTCGTCTACGATCGCGCGATCATCGAACAGCGCATCGCGGACCTGAAGGGCTTCCCCGTCATCCGCTTTGCCCAGAAGGCCTGTTCGAACATCGCGATCCTCTCGCTGATGCGCAAGCGCGGCGTCGTGGTGGACGCGGTGAGCGCCGGCGAGATCCACCGCGCGCTCAAGGCCGGCTTCAAGCCCGATGACGTCGTCTACACCGCGGACATCTTCGATCGCGCCTCGCTGGAACTGATCGTGGAACACCGCATGCCCGTCAATTGCGGCTCCCTGGACATGATCGCGCAGTACGGCGAACGCTGCCCGGGCCGCGAGATCACCCTGCGCATCAACCCCGGCTTCGGGCACGGGCACAGCCAGAAGACCAACACGGGCGGCGAAGGCTCCAAGCACGGCATCTGGCACGAACTGATCGACGAATGCCTCGCGGCGGCGAAGAAGTACAGCCTGAAGGTCACGGGCCTGCACCTGCACATCGGTTCCGGTTCCGACTTCGAACACCTGGCCCAGGTCGGCAACGCCCTGATCAAGATCGCGTCGCGCCTGCCGGACCTGACGCACATCAGCGGCGGCGGCGGCCTGCCCACGCCCTATCGCCCCGCCGACAAGCCGCTCGACATCGGCGCCTTTACCAAGCTCTGGCTGGACACCCAGGCGCGCATGGAAAAGCAGTTGGGCCGCAAGATCAAGCTCGAGGTCGAACCCGGCCGCTACCTCGTCGCCGAAGCCGGGAACCTGATCACCGAGGTCCGCGCGGTCAAGAAGCAGGGCACGTACACCTACGCGCTGCTGGACGCGGGCTTCAACAACCTGGCGCGGCCGGTGATGTACGGTTCGTATCACCCGATCTCGGTCTGCCCGCAGGGCGCCGCGCCCAGCGAGACGCAGGACGTCGTGGTCGGCGGGCGGCTGTGCGAATCGGGCGACATCTTCACGCAGGCGGAAGGCGGCTATGTGGAGACCCGCAAGCTGCCCAAGATGCAGGTAGGCGACCTGCTCACCCTGCACTGCGCGGGCGCGTACGGATTCGTGATGGGCAGCAACTACAACACGATGCCCCTGGCGCCGGAAGTGCTCGTGTCCAACGGCAAACCGATTCTGATCCGCGAGCGCCAGACGGCGGAAGACCTGCTGCGCGGCGAGCACATCCCGGCCGACCTGTAACGCGTATCGGGCAGCGCGCCGGACGCAGCACGCTCGGACGAAAACAGGAACGCGTCACGCTCGGAGAAGATCAAGGCGATCTTCGCCCCGTATTCCAAGGTCCGCCGCTTCGGCACGTCGGGCGAAAAGACCACGGGCCTCGGCATGGCCATCACCCACGAACTGGTCAAACGCCTCGGCGTCAGCCCAAGCGCGTAAGGCCGCGCCTCAATCCGCAATCGGCGCCTCCGCGTCGTCCTGCGCCTTGCGGTAGCGGCCCGGCGGCGTGCCCAGGACTTTTCGAAACGTGCGCGAGAAGAAGTACACGTCGCCGAAGCCGACGAGTTCCGCGATCTGCTTGATCGGGTACTGCGTCGTGCGCAGGAGCTGCGCGGCGGTCTGCATGCGCAGGCGCTGCTGGTAGACGATCGGCGTCGCGCCGTACAGGGCCTTGAAGCGGCGCGAGAGGTAGTTCGCGGAACAGCCGGCCAGGCGCGCGAGTTCTTCCAGGGCGAGCGGTTCCTGGTAGTGGCGCTGGATGTAGTCGAAGGCAGCGGGAATGCCTTCGGGCGCCGACGCGGCGCGTTCCGAAAAGACGTGTTCGTACAGCGCCAGCAGCACCCGCGAGAGGCTCGCGTTCATCCGCAGCGCGTAGTTGGGTTCGTGCGCGAAGCCCGTCCGCGCCATCCGTTCGATCTCTTCCATGATCAGCAGGTGCAGGTCGGCCGTCGCGGCCACCACGGTCGCGGCCCGGCACGGACGTCCGGTCCAGGCGGCGACGACTTCGTGCATCGGCCGCGTGAGCACCTTGCCCGCCCGCGTCCGGAACTCGAAGGTCACCTCGCAGTATTCGGTGTCTTCGTGTTCGGCCAGGCCGAAGGAATGCCATTCGCCCGGGCTGGTCAGGAAGAGCCGCCCCGGTTCGGCGACGGGGACCTGCTCGTTGATGACGAAGTGCCCCTTCCCCTTCGAGACCAGGACGACGTGGTAGACATCATGCACATGCGTGTGGCGGGCGTTGCGCGAAGGCCGCCCGAGGTTGCGAAACGTGGTATGGAGAATGTGCGCGAAGTACGGTTCCTCAAAGGGGATCCAGAGCACCCCCGTGTGTGCTTCAGGGACCACCGGATTGGCATAGACGCGGTTGACGATGTCCATACGAAACCCCTCGCTTGGGATAAATAGTACAAAACACAGGCGTTTGTGTCCATTGTTTAAGGCGTTCTAAGCACGTATTGTCCATACCATGCAAGGCGAGCCCAGGGGTTCGCCCAGGGAACCGGGAGACGAGCGACCATGTTTCTGAGCGCGCAGCAGGTGGGGGAGTTTCGGGAAAACGGCGTCCTGATCGCCAAGAACGTGCTGACGGAGGCCGACTTCGCGGGCGTCGAGGCCGAGACGAGCGCCTACATCGACCGCCGCGCGCGCGAGCTCCAGGCCGAAGGCAAGATCAAGGACCTGCACGAGGACGCGCCCTTCGACAAGCGCATCGGGTTGCTCTTCGAACAATGCCCCGAGATCGAACGCGGCATCGACATCATGAGTTTGCTCGGCAAGCAGATGTTCGGCTTCCTCCACAACGATAATTTGCTCGACGCGGTCGAAAGCCTGATCGGACCGGAACTGACGTGCAGCCCGATCCAGCACCTGCGCGCGCGCATGCCGGGCGGCAAGGACGGCGGCAAGCACGGTCTCGTGCCGTGGCACCAGGACGCCGGCGTCACGCTGGAAGAGGCCGATTCGAGCGACATCGTCACCTGCTGGATCCCGCTCATTCACGCGACCAGGCAAACCGGCTGCATGGAAGTGATCCCCGGCGCGCACAAGCTCGGCCACCTGGAACACGTCGCCGAAGGCGGCACGACCATTCGCCCCGACCTGCTGCCCAAGACCGAGCCGCTCTGCGCCGAATGCCCGCGCGGCGGCGTGGTCTTCATGACCAAGTACACCCCGCACCGCGGCCAACCGAACCTGAGCGAGCAGGTGCGCTGGACGATCGACCTGCGCTACCAGCGCACGGGCACGCCGACCGGCCGTCCGTTCCACCCGGACTTTCCCGTGCGCAGCAAGGCCGCGCCGAACAGCGTGACCCGCGACTACGAGGATTGGGTGTCGCGCTGGAAGAAGGCCCACGTGGACGGCAAGGGTAAGCAGATGCATCGCGTGAAGCCGAAGCCGGCGATGGCGATGTAGCGTCGTCGGCGAAGCCGACGACGCAGGGGTCAGGAATCAGGATTCAGGATTCAGGGAAAGGCCACTGGGGAACCGGTGGCTTTTTTACTACCAGGGATCAGGGGACAGGGATCAGAGGTCAGGGAACAACCAAACAAAAGCTCGACCAAGGGAACCATCGTTTAAGGCGGCGCGTGCACGTCTGTATTTGCAGTTCCCTGACCTCTGAGCCCTGTCCCCTGACCCCTTGATCCTTCCGCGCAGGCGGAAGGATCACTCCTTCGCCACCGCCTTCGTGCCGGCTTTCGCGCCGGGGATTTCGACGACCTTGCCGCTGGGGTAGCGGACGCGGATGTCGCACGAATCGCGCGAACCGATGCCGATGTGCCACTCAGGAATCAGCACGTTCGAACGGTTCGAGTTGCGTTCGAAGAAGCCTTGCCGGTACTGGATCAGCGCGGACGCATCGCCCATCTTGCCGGGTTCGTAGACCCACACCTTCGCGCCCAGGAACGATTCGGCGGGCGCGGCGGGCTGGAAGCGCAGCGCCAGGCCCTTGTTCGCGGTCTGATTCTTCGTCAGCACAAGCGTCGCGGCAGTGGAGATCATGTCCAGGTCGCCGTCGCCGTCCACGTCGCCAAAGCGCCGGTTGCGGCGGCTGCCGCCGATGCCGGGGACTTCGGTAAAGCGGCCCTTGCCCATGCCGAGAAAGACGCCGCATTCGTTGCCGTGGTCGTTGCCGAAGATCAGGTCGCGGCGACCGTCGTTGTCCAGGTCCTGGAGTTCCAGTTCCCCGTCGCCGCTCCAGGGCGCGCCGGTCTTGCGCTTCGAGGCATCCCAGGCCTTCTCGGGCGCGGCGGTAAAGACGCCTTTGCCGTCGTTCGCGTACCAGGCTCCGTTGTTCAAGTCGAGCAGGTCCAGGTCGCCGTCGCAGTCCAGGTCTTCCGGGAAGAGCCAGTGCCCGGGGCCGGTCGGCAGGCCGGCGGACGCGGTGGCGTCTTTCCAGGCCTTGGCGCCCGCGTCCTTGGGCGCGGAGGCGTCGCGCTTGAGCACCCAGGTGAACTGCGGGCCCGAGAAGGTCACGATCAGTTCGTTGACGTGGTCGCCGTCCAGGTCCACGCAGTAGATGTTGTGGAAGTTCGCCGCGAGCGGGTGCGGATTGCGTTCGACCTTTTCGGGCCACGGCACGAGTTCCTCGATTTTCGCATACAGCTTGAGCGCGACCTTTTCGGGGAATTGAGCGGCCCAGGCGCTCATCATGGGTTCCATCGACACGATGCTGTTCTTGTTGGTGAAGACTTCGTTGTAGCGCCCGTCGCCGTCGGCATCGAGCCAGATCATGCCGCCGCCGAAGTTGGCCCAGCCTTCCAGCGGCTTCCAATGGCCGTCGCCGGTGTTGAGAAAGGTCTTGCCGGCGACGTGTTCGGTGCCGATCCCGTCGGCCTTGCCGTCGCCGTTCAGGTCCCACCAGATCGGGTCGCGCCCTGCGAAGACCCAGCGAGCGGCGTAGCCGCTTTCGTCGAAGGCGAAGGTTCCGCCGCCCTTCCCCATCCAGACGCCCGCGCCGCCGCCGTGGTGGCCGTACCAGAGCGCGTCCAGGTGGCCGTCGCCGTCGATGTCCACCAGCGGCGAGAGCCACGGGTACTTCACCTGATTGCTGTCGAGCGCATGCGTCAGCCCCGTCTTTTCGGCCGGCTGGACTTCGAAGGCCAGCGCCGGCGGCGGCGCTTCTTCGGCCGCGCGGGCTCTCAGGAGGAACGCCTGAAGGAGCAAGAGAAGGACTACGGCGGCACGTTTCGAGAGGTTCATGGCCGGGTCTCCGTGGTGGTTACTAAAATACTTTAGTAAATACACCGGTTCCGGGGATTTGAGGTCAATAGCTTTCCATAAAAGGAACCGCGCGGCCCGAACGCGCTGCGCTTCAAGCACGCGGAGCCGCCAAAGTGCCGCCGCGCAGTTCCTTGCCGCGTATCACCTTATGCGCACAGCGGCGCTGGGGTTTCAGGCAGATCTTGCGCAGCAGGGCCAGGGCCGCGCGGGCCATTTCCACCCGCGGATAGGCCACGCTTTCCAGGGGCGGCTCGGCCATGCGCCCGAATTCGTAGCCGTCCAGCGAGACCACCGAGCAGTCGCGCGGAATCTCCACGCCCTTGCGCCGCGCCGCGCGCAGCACGCCCATCGCGCCGAGGTCGTGGGTGCAGAGGATGGCCGTGAAACCGCCTCGATCGAAGAGCAGCGACGCGGCGGCCGCGGAAGCGTCGAGGTCGTAGCCCGCGTGCACGAGCATCTCTTCGTCGAAGCAGCCGGCGCGTTCGAGTTCGGCGTGGAAGCCCGCGAACCGGGGTTCGGCCGAACCGATGCCCTGGTTCGCCAGGCAGGCGATGCGCCTGTGGCCCAGGTCGAGAACCTTGCGCGCCTGCCGCGCGGCCTGCCCGGCGTGGTCCATCACCACCCCGTTCATGCCTTCAAAAGCGCGGTTGTAGACGACGCACGGCAAGCCGCTGCGCCGGACCTCGTCGAGCCACGCGGCCGGCCGCGTCTCGAACGTAAAGAGGATCAGGCCGTCGGAGTCCTGGCGCAGGCGTTCGCGGCAGTAGGCGCCCACGCGCGCGGGTTTCACGCCGTCGCTGCCGTGGACGAGCAGGCCTTCGCGGCCGGCCAGCCGGACGATCTCGTAGAGCGCGGGCCCGAAAAATTCATGGGTCTCGCGGCCTCTTGGATCGACGAACGCGAGGCTGACGTGCCGCAGGAGCCCGCGCACGCCCGCGGCGAAGAGTTCCGGGACGCGCGGCCGGTAGCCCAATTTGCGCGCGACCTCGAGCACGCGGCGGCGCGTGGTCTCGCTGATGTGCAGTTGTTCGGACTTGCCGTTCAGCACCATCGAGACCGTGGTGAGCGAGACGCCCGCCTTGCCGGCCACGGTGGTAATGGAAACTCTGCGCGCCATGGCGGCATTGTACGGCCAGTCCACGCCCGCGCGCGGTGGAAATCGCCCGCCGATCTCTACTCGCCGCGGACCACCGACGCTCTACACTGGGTCTCGATCACGCCATTCCAAACCACCGAGGACTCCAGCATGGCTGCCAAGCCGGTCGTTGCGATCATCGTCCCCAAGGGCACGCAGAAGGATGTGCTGAACGCCGAGACCGTCGCGCGCATCAACGAACGCTTCGACGCGCGCTGGCCGAAGGCCGAGGGCAAGATCGACGCGGCGGAGACGCTGGCGCTGCTGAAGGACGCGGACGGCTGCATGACCGGCTGGGGCAGCCCGTGCCTTTCCAACGAAGTGCTCGCGCAGTGCCCCAAGATCAAGATCATGGCCCATTCGGCGGGCAGCGTGAAGCCGTTCGTCAGCGACGACCTGTGGAAGCGCGGCATCCTCGTCACCAGCGCGGCGGCGGGGATCGCGGTGGACGTGGCGCACTACGCGATCGGGCTGATGGTGATCGGCCGCAAGAACGTGATGGAAGTCGCGCCGCAGGTCACCGCGGGCCAGTGGCGCGAACGCAAGGCCCACCGCGCCAGCGACGACCTGCGCGACTGCACCGTCGGCATCGTCGCCGCCAGCCACGTCGGGCGGAACGTGATGCGCCTGCTCCAGCCCTTCGAGGTCAAGATTCTGCTCACCGATCCCTTCGTCAGCGCCGAAAAGGCCAAGGAATACGGCGCGGAAAAAGTGGACGTGGACGAACTCTTCCAGCGCAGCGACATCGTCAGCGTGCACGCGCCTTCGCTGCCCGAGACCCTGCACCTGGTCAACGCGGCGCGGCTGGCTTCCATGAAGGACGGCGCGACCCTGATCAACACCTCGCGCGGCAGCCTGATCGACGAGACCGCGCTCGTCGCGGAACTCCATAAGAAGCGCATCTGGGCTTTCCTGGACGTCACCGACCCCGAACCGCCCGTGGCCGGCTCTCCTCTTTACGGCTGCCCGAACCTGACGCTGACCCCGCACATCGCCGGTTCCGTCGGCCGCGGGCGCAAGCGCCTCGGCGCGATGGCCGCCGAGGAACTCGAACGCTTCTTCGCCGGCGAGAAGCCGCGCTACATCGTGACGCAGGAGATGCTGAAGTTCATCGGGTGATCCGTTTTTCACCACGGAGGCACGGAGACACGGAGCACGGCTGGATACATGCTCTCAACCCAACGTTTGTCCGCGCCGTGAAGGTGCCTCGGGCAGAAGGGTTGACTCCTCATGCGGGTCTGTACAGCGGCAACTTTTTTCAGCTTCCTTAACGAACCGATGCGTTGAATGCGCAGGGCAAGCTACAGACAGGCGAGACGCCTGTCCTACAACGTTTAGTTCAGCGTGCGTCTTTCTCCGTGCCTCCGTGTCTCCGTGGTGAATCAAGTCCAGGTATTCGTTTGCTGGCGCGCGCGGGGCAACGTCGCTACAATCCTGCGGCTGTTTTTCATCGGGTGAGGGCCATGCCATGGGGACCAAGACGATCGCGCCGGCGCCGACCACGGGGGCGAGTTCCACGGCCGCCGCGGACGCGGCCGTGCCCGCCGGCTTCCCCCGCCCCGAAGCGCTGCGCATGGGCCTGCTGCCGCCGTACCTGCTCGGCCGGATCAACGCGCACAACGACGAACTGCGCGCCAAGGGCGTCGATGTCATCGACCTCGGCATGGGCAACCCCGTCGATCCCGTCCAGCCCGAAGTCGTCCAGACGATGATCGATTCGCTTAAAGAGGTGAAGAACCATCGGTACTCGCAGGCCAAGGGCATCCTGCCGCTCAAGCAGGCGTTTTCGCGCCACTACCAGCGGCACTACCACGTCGATCTCGACCCGAACAAGGAAGTGATCGCGACCATCGGTTCGAAGGAAGCCTTCTCGCACCTGTGTCTCGCGATCCTGGGGCCGCAGGACGCCTGCGTGGTGCCGACCCCGGCCTTCACGATCCACATGTATGCGCCGATCATCGCGGGCGCGAACCCCATCGGCGTCTTCATGAGCGAGGAAAACCCCGGCGCGAAGCTGCTCGGCGACATCAAGCGCGTCTTCGAATCCGTGCGCCCGCGCCCGAAGTTCCTGGTGCTGAACTTCCCGCACAACCCGACGGCCAAGACCGTGGACCTGGCCTTCTACGAAGAAGCCGTGGCGATGGCGAAGCACTTCCGCTTCTGGCTGCTCAACGATTTCGCATACGGGCATTCGTGCTTCGACGGCTACAAAGCGCCGAGCATCCTGCAGGTGAAGGGCGCGAAGGACGTCGCGGTCGAGACCTTTACGATGTCCAAGCCGTACAACATGGCCGGCTGGCGCGTCGGATTCCTGGCCGGCAACCCGCTGCTCGTCGATTGCCTCGCGCGCATCAAGGGCTACTTCGACTACGGCATCTTCCAGAGCATCCAGCTCGCGGCGGCCACGGCGCTCGACGAGGGCGACGGGTTGATCAAGGCGCAGGCCGCGCTGTACCAGAAGCGCCGCGACGCGCTGCTGGCGGGCCTGGAAGCCAACGGCTGGGGCCCGACGGTGAAGAACCGCGCGACGATGTTCACCTGGCAGCGCCTGCCGGAGAAGTTCCGCCACATGAACTCGGTGGACTTCAGCTTCAAGCTCGCGGCGGAGACCGGCGTCAGCTTCACGCCCGGCGGCGGCTTTGGCGAGGAAGGCGAAGGCTGCCTGCGCATGGCGCTGGTGGACACCGAGGCGCGCATCCAGGAAGCCTGCAAGCGCGTCGGCGCGTTCCTGAAAAAGTGACTCAAGGAAGAACCGATTCGAACATGATCGATCCCGACGAAAAGAACGAGCCCGCCGGCGCCGCGCCCGCTGACGCCGAAGCGACCTCCGCGGAAGACGCGGAAGCCGGCGAGACGGACGCCGAAGCCGGCGAGACGGACGCCGAAGCCGCGGAACCGGAAGGCGAAGCGGACGCCGAAAGCGAAGGCCTGGACCTGAGCCGTTCGAAGCTGGCCGAACAGCCGGCGGCCGAGAGCACCGAGACGGAGCCCGAGGAACCGGCCGCGCCGGTGGACCTGGTGGCGCTCGGCCGCACCATCGAGGCCCTGCTCTTCGCGAGCGAGACGGCGCTGACGCCGCGCGAGATGGCGCGCGCGGCCGGCGTGCGCACCGCGGACGTGCGCAAGGCCATCGTCAGCCTGCGCGAGCAGCTCGAAGAACAGCACCGCCCGTACGAACTTGCCGAGATCGCCAACGGCTACCAGCTTGTCACGCGCCCCGAACACCATCCCGCGATCCAGAAGCTGAAGGCCCACCGCGTGCAGCGCAAGCTGACGCAGGCCGGCCTGGAGACGCTCGCGCTGATCGCCTACAACAAGGAACCGATCGCGCGTTCGGAGATCGAATCGGTCCGCGGCGTGGACGCCGGCCCGGTGCTGCGCCTGCTGCTCGACCGCAAGCTGATCAAGATCGCCGGAC
The DNA here is from genome assembly GCA_026184295.1 of Planctomycetota bacterium. Lineage (GTDB taxonomy): Bacteria > Planctomycetota > SZUA-567 > H5-PLA8 > H5-PLA8 > JACQFI01. The sequence goes on along the minus strand of JAHCJK010000001.1, from coordinate 62,487 downwards.
GCGGCACGGGGCTCGGCCAGCCGCTCCTCTATACGGTCAGCAACGAATTCCTCGAACACTTCGGCCTCAAGTCCGCGGCCGATCTGCCCAAACCGGGCGAATTCAAGAGCGCCTGAGCGCGGAAGTACCCGCGCCGCGCACGGAGGTGCCTATGCGTACGCGCGTGACCGGAACCGCGGCAGCCGCCTGCGCCCTGCTGCTGGCCGGATGCGGCGGCGGCTATAAAGCCCCGGGCCCCGCGCCCGAACGCGCGCCCCAGCCGGCGCCCACGGAAAAGACCGTCGCGCCCGAAGGCAATCCCAAGACCGAAGAGAAATCGCCCGAAGCCAAGTCCGACGCGAAGACCGACGCCCCCAAGGCGGACGCGGGTTCGGTGGACGTCGAGTTCGGCAAGAAGGTCCTCTTTACCGCGCGCATGCCGAAGGCCTGGCAGTCCGAGGAACCCGAGAACAAGATGCGCACCTACCAGGCGCGCGTCCCCAAGCAGGGCGAGGACAAGGAAGACGCGCAGCTCCAGATCTTCAAGATGAGCGGCGCGGGGACGGCGGAGGAGACGCTCAAGCGCTGGCAGAACAGCCAGTGGGGCGGCGCGGACGCCATGGAAGAACGCCGCGAGCTGAAGACGAAGCTGGGCGCCGAGGCCACCGTCGCGGTCTTTTCCGGCACGTATACGGCGATGGACTTCTCGCCCGACAAGAAGGAACCGCGCGAGCACTTCATGATGCTCGGCGCAATCGTGCCCACCGACGAAGGGACCTTTTACATCAAGCTCGTCGGCCCGCGCGAGACCATCGACGCGCAGCGCGACGCCTTCGAAGAGATGATCACGAGTTTCGACCTCAAGAAATAGGAGCCGCACATGACGCATCGCACGGGCATGTTCCTTCTGCTGGGCTGCGCGCTGCTGGCCGCGCCCGCGTTTTCGGAAGAAGGCAAGAGCGAGGCCAAGACCGAGGAAGCCAAGGACGCGCCGAAGGGCGAGACCAAGGCCTTCGAGTTCGGCGACGAGCCGAAGCGCACGGTCACCGTCCCCACGGCGTGGACCAAGGGGGCCGACCGGCCGATGCGCCTGGCCACCTTCAGCCTGCCCAAGGCCGAAGGCGACGCCGAGGGCGGCGAACTGGGCTTCTTTCTCCTGCCGGCCAGCGGCACGGTGGAGGCCAACGTCGAACGCTGGGCGAAACAGTTCGGCGGAAAAGATTCCGTGAAGGGCCAGACCAAGGTGAAGACGGCGGACGGCACGGAGGCCACCGTGGTGGAACTGGAAGGCGAGTACACCGCGATGGCGTTCGGCGGTCAGAAGCCGGAGCCGAAGAAGGATTTCAAAATGTTCGGCGCGATCATCCCGGCGAAGGAAGGCCAGTACTTCCTGAAGCTGACCGGCCCGAAGAAGACCGTGGAGGTCGCCAAGGCCGCGTTCGAGGCGCTGGTGACGTCGTTCAAGTGAGCGCGGACGGCCAGGACGGTCCGCGCGACGAGACGGCGCGCGGCGGGATCGGGCGCGCGCCGCCCCAAGGCTTCCACAAGACCCTCGTGCTGCGCTTAATCGCGGTGTTTCTCTTGGTGGTCGCGTTGGCGATGCTTTTTCCGATCATCGGCGGTTCAAGAGGGCCAAGGCCCAGGGTGCAATCGCAAACGCGAACGCTCCAAAAGAGTCTGGAAACCGCGTGCGAAGCGTATCATCTCGACTTTGGCGCGTATCCCCCCGATGAAATCGTGGCGCAGGGCATAAGGCTGAAAAGCAGCGAAGCGCTCCTCCATTTCCTGACCACCGCATTCCGAAAGCATCCGCAGGCGAAGGAGGTCCAGGCGTCCGAAGACTACGGCCCCTATATTGACGTAAGCCAAATACCGTTGAAAGACCTCGACGACAACGGCGCGCCCGAAATCATCGACGAGTGGGGCCAGGCCATCCTTTACGACGAGGCGAGCAACGGCTTTCATCGCCAAGGTCCCTCCGATCCTCGCAAAGACGGAAGCATGGGGAATCCCAATGGCTTCGATCTCCTATCGCCCGGAGATAGCACCCACGCTCCCGTCGCCAATTTTAAGCTCGAACATTGACAAGCCTGGATTCATCGGGTTATTTGCCCCGAGTCCATCCTTGGAGGAACGAAGATGCCGCGAACCACGACGAACCAGGTGCTGAAGATGGAGACGCCGGGCTTCGCCGCGTAAGTTCTTCGCCGGTCGCTGACCCTCGGCCACGCCGAGGCCTCCCGTAGTCCCGCCTTCGGTCCCTTCCCCACTCCAAATCTAACAGCCGTCCGGCCCCTGCCGCGCCGCGTCATGCCTGCGCATGTTCGCGCCGCGCGCCTTCGGCCTGACCGTGCACGCATGCCGCCCGGCATGCGGCGCAGGGGCTTTGTGATCCCGTTTTCGACGGGAACTTCCGGAGGTGGTATGACCGACCTGAACGCTGGAAACGTTCGCGTGTTCGCATCGGAGAAGAATTGGATCGAAGGCAACGCGCTCGCGCAACTGCGTGGCACGGCCGCGCTGCCGGGCATGCGCCTGGCGGTGGGCCTGCCGGATTTGCATCCGGGCAAGAGCGGCCCGGTGGGCGCGGCGTTCGTCACGGAGGACACGCTGTATCCGCACCTGATCGGCAATGACGTCGGCTGCGGGATGGGCCTGTGGGCCTCGGACCTGAGCGCGCGCAAGCCGAAGTTCGAGCGCTGGGAACGCCGGCTCGTGGACCTCGACCGCCCTTGGGACGGCGACCGCGCCGGGTGGCTCGCGCAGTTTGACCTCGCCCCGGGCGATCAGGACGAATCGCTCGGGACCATCGGCGGCGGCAATCACTTCGCGGAACTCCAGCAGGTGGAGGACGTCGAAGACCGCGCCGCCTTCGCCGCGCTGGGGCTCGACGAGGACCGTCTGGTCCTGCTGGTGCACAGCGGTTCCCGCGGACTCGGCCGCGAGGTCCTGGCCGGGCACATGGCGAATCACGGTTACGCCGGGCTGGACGCGGCGGGCGACGACGCGCGCGCGTACATTGCGCGGCACGATCACGCCGTGGCTTGGGCGCAGGCCAGCCGCGCGCTGATCGCGTGGCGGTTCCTGCATGCGCTGGGTTCGGAGGCGCGCGTGGCGCTGGACCTGCCGCACAACTTCGTCGCGCGCGAAACCCTCGGCGGATGCGCGGCCTGGATTCACCGCAAGGGCGCGAATCCGTCGAATCGGGGCGCGCTGGTGGTGCCGGGCAACCGCGGGAGTTTCAGCTACCTGGTGGAACCGGCCGGGCCGCAGGAGGCCAACGCGCGCAGCGTCGCGCACGGGGCCGGGCGCAAGTGGAACCGCAGCGACTGCCGCGCGCGGCTGCGCGAACGCTACGGCGAGGACGATCTCGTGCGCACCGAGCTTGGGAGCCGCGTGATCTGCGAGGACCGCGAATTGCTCTACGAGGAAGCCCCGCAGGCGTACAAGAAGATCGAGGCCGTGGTGGGCGACCTGGTCGAGGCGGGCCTGGTGCGCGTGGTCGCAAAGCTGCGGCCGCTGATCACGTACAAGGTGCGGAGGGCCGGCGCGTGAAAACCTGGGTGCAGATCAGCGCGGGGCGCGGGCCTTCCGAGTGCGCGTGGGTGGTCCCGCGCATCGCGCGGCTCTTCGCGGACGAGGCCGCGCAGGCCGGCTGCCGCGCCGATGCGATCGAACAGACGCCGGGGCCGCGCGCGGGAACGCTGGTCTCGGCGCTCTTTGGACTGGAAAGCCCGGGCGCGGAAACGTTTCTGCGCGGCTGGCTGGGGACGGTGCAGTGGATCGGGCGCAGCCCGTTCCGCCCCGGGCACAAACGCAAGAACTGGTTCGTGGGCGTCGAGGCGCTGCGCGAGCCGGACGCGTTCGCGTGGTCGCCGAAGGATCTTTCTTTTCAGACGCTGCGCGCGTCGGGACCCGGCGGGCAGCACGTGAACAAGACCGAGTCGGCCGTGCGGGTCACGCATCTGCCAAGCGGCCTGAGCGTGCTTGCGCGAGAGGAACGCTCGCAGCATGCGAACCGGCGCCTGGCGCTGGCGCGGCTGGCCCACGCGCTGGCCGCCCGCGATGCCGAACGCCGCGCGGGCTTCCGCCAGGACCTCTGGAGCTGCCACAATACGCTAGAGCGCGGGAATCCCGTGCGTGTGTACGAAGGCGAAGACTTTGCCCGGAAAGCCTGAGCGAAAGACGCGGGGCTACTCGTCTTCTAGGCCGCCGGCCTTGGTCTTCTGGGCGTCTTCGGGCTTCTTCGCGGGAGGATTGTCGCCGCCGCCGGCGACTTCGGCCACGCCGCCCTTCTGCGCCACGAGTTCGTAGCGCAGGGTCGCGCGCTTGCCGTCGGCGCCGGCGCAGGTGACGCTGAAGCCGAAGCGGCCTTCCTTCTCGAGGGTGCCCGCAAGCACGCCGTCTTCGCCAAGCGCCACGCCTTCGGGCAGGCCGGTCGCGCTGAACTTGTACGGCTTCGCGCCGCCGCGCGCCTTGATCGTCTGCGAGAACTTCTCGCCGACGCGGACCATGTTCAGGCCGCCCGCGTTGAGCACGGGTTCCATCTTTACCGGGTCGCCGTACGGACGCAGCTTGTTGCCGGGGATCATGCCCTGGCCACGGTCGAGCTTCGCGGCCCAGGCGAGCTGCAGCTTGGGCGCGGGGTTGCCTTCTTTGCTCTTCACGCGCACTTCGGCCGTGCAGTCGGGATCGAAGAGCAGCGCGAAACCGTAGTTCGGCTTGCGCTTGGCCACCCACATCTGGACCATCGGGGTGACGTCGAAGTCGAGCCACCAGCCTTTCTGGCCGCCCATCGTGTTCGCGACCATGTTGCCGGCCAGCGCCACGGGATCGAAATCCCCGCCGGGGTTCGTCCACAGGTCGTCGGCGTGGCACATGTCCCAGCTCGCGGATTTCTCGTCCCAGTCGCGCAGCACCGGATGGCAGCGGATGGTCTCGGACTTTTTCGGCGAGCCGATGTTCCAGACGTAAATGCTGAGGATCGCCTGCGTGGGCGCCGTCTTGACCTCGCTGAGGTCGAACTTGAGGAGCGCGCGGAACTGCTTCTTATCCGCGCCGCCGTAGATCTGGAATTCGTCGCGCGCGCCGCGCCCGCCGGGCTTGCCCGAGACGTCCGGCGTGAGATACGTGTCGTCGCTGGGCTTCAATTCGAGCGGGTCTTCGGCCGCAGCCGCCCACCCCAACGCCAGGACCGCCAGGATACCGACCCATCGCAGCATGGAAGACCTCCGCATAGAACGCCGTGGGAGAAGTTTATCATTCTCGGTGCGAAGTGAGGACTGTAAAACATGCCGCGGTGCGCAGAACAGCAGGTCCGATAGCGCTTCTATAGCGATTATTATAACCGGTATTATCGATACAAAAGGAGCCGGAACGGTCTCAAAGGAAGCTCACCGCATGCCCAATCCCCGTCCCGAAATCCTCCACTATTCCGAACCTGGCCGGGGGTTCGCGGCCCCTACTCCCTTAAGATGAAGACGATGGACGACCTTCCCCACGATCTCCAGGCCGCGCAGGCCCGCGACCGCGCCGCGTTCGACCGCGTGGCCGACGCGCACAGGGCCTACCTGGCCGATCTGGTGCGCGCGTTCGTGCCGCATCCGGCGGACGCGGACGATGTCCTGCAGCAGGTGCTGATGCGCGCGTGGCTGGACCTGCCGGGCCTGCAGGAGCCGAGCAGTTTCCGTTACTGGCTGGGGACGCTGGCGCGGCGCGCGTGCGTACGGTTTCTGCAAGCGCGGCGCCGGGATGCGCGGATCGTCGCGGTCGAAGACCCTTCGCGGCTGCCCGACCGGGCAGCGCCCGCGCCGCACGAAGACGGAGCCGCTCTGCGCGAGGCGCTCGCGTCCGCGCCCCGCAAACTCCGCGCGATCGCCGAGGCCTTTTACGCCGAGGGGCGTTCGGTCCGCGAGATTGCCGCGCAGGCCTCCTGCCCCGAAGGCACGGTCAAACGGCGTCTCTTCGAAGCACGCTCTTACTTGAGAACGCAGGCCGGCCTACCGGCTCTTCCACGAAAGGAATTCCGCATGCACCAGACTTTGGACGCAGCCCTGCAGGATGTAAGCGCGCGCCTGACGGCGGACGGCCACACCCACTACGTTCCTCTGGTGCGGAAGGACATGGTGGTCGCGGCCATCAAGCGCGGTTGGACCAAGTACGAAAAACACTACGCAGGCCCGCGCGGGCGCGCCTTCATCGATAACGTAATCAAGCCGATGCTCGACGGGATCACCGAACACGGCCGCTGGCCGGCGGAAGCGAAGCTGGAGTACTTCTTCACGGTGGACGGCGAGGTTCCGCTGGACGGCTTCAGCCTGGGGATCGAGATCGAGACGCCGGGCGAGGAATACCGGGGGTTCTCGCTGCCTATCGTGGACCTGTGGTACGGATCGTGGGGCGAAGAAACGCCCTGAACGTGCTACTTGCCGGACTTGGGCTTGGCCCAGTCGGGCAGCGGAGCCCAGGCGCCGGCGTCCACGTTCTTGCGGGTGTCCACGCGCACGCTGCCGTCCTGGTCGAGTTCCACCTTGTACCACTTGAGCGCGCGGGAAGCCGGACCGTTGGTGGGCTTGCCTTCCAGGCTGAAGCGGCTGCCGTGCAGCGGGCAGTAGATCGAGCCGTCCTTCTCGTCCACGTCGAGTTCCTGGTGGCGGTGGGTGCAGACGCGCGGGAAGGCGGCCACGCCCTTGGCCGTGCGGACGACGATCACCTTCGGTTCGTCGATGCCCTTGGCGGAATCGTTGGGCAGGGCCATCAGGCTGGCGAGCTTGGGCGGACGCTTGGACTTCTCGTCCTTCTCTTCGCCCCAGGCGCAGGCGTCGAGCATCCAGCCGGTGGCCGCGGCGGCGGCCAGCCAGTTCAGGACGTCGCGGCGGGACATCTCCCGGTCGTTCATGCTTCGCTCGGGCCTCCGCGGCGGCGCAGGCCGCGGGCGGGTTCGCGCGGCGCGTCCGGGCTTTCGATGTAGCCGATGGAATCCAGCATCATGTAGATCATGAAATGTTCGGGCTGCGGCAGCAGCACGTCCATGCCGTCCCAGACGCGCTTGTACGCGCAGCGGTAGCAGCAGAAGCGGTGCACGTCGCCGTTGACGAAGAGTTCGAAGCGGCCGTCGGTCTGGATGCAGGGGGTAATCAGCGAGATCACGCCGCGTTCGCGGCAGTGCTTGATGATCTGCACCGGGGCCATGGAACGCTTGTAGGCTTCGAAGTAATCCCAGGCGTTGCGGTCCTGCCCGAGAATCCACCAGCCTTCGGCGTTTTCAAAGAGCTTGCGCCGGGAGGTCCGGTGCAGTTCGGGAAGCACCCAGTCCATGCCGGCCAGTTCGCGGATCGTGCGCATGCCGTTCATCCCCATTACAACCGCGCGCATCCCGAACCGAGCCCGAGGAGGAGGTAGTTCCTGGCCCGGTCCGGGATGACGCGCGCTTCCTGCCGTTAAAAGCCCAGCGCGACGCCGAAGAGGAAGGCGTCGGTGCGGCTGCCATCGCCCGAATCCGAGAGGCCCGAGCCGTCCCGCGATTCGGCGTGGTCGATCTGGTAATCCAGCTTGTAGACGACGCGCGAGGTCGGGCGGTACGAGATGCCCACGCTCGTGCGGCTCAGATCCTTGCGGTCGAACGAATCGATGTCGGCATCCACCCAGTCGTAGCGCACGGCAAAGACCAGGCGCGGATCCTTGAAGCCCTTCCCGAACGGCGACTCCGTCAGGAAGCCGGGCCAGAACGAGTAGTAGCCTTCGAGGTAGTAGCCCCAGGACTGCTGGCCGGGCGCGCCGGGTTCGCGGCCGGGCGAAACGTGGGCCATGGCGGCTTCGCCGCGCACGCCCAGCGTGCCCTTCTCCTTGAAAGACTTCTCGTAGGTCGCGTCGATGGCGAAGATCTGCACGGTGCCGTCGCCGCCCAGCTTCGGAGCGTCGTCGTCCTCGCGCAGCCCGTTAAACCCGCTGATGTAGCCGCTGACGCCGATCTCGAACTGGTCCGCGAAGCGCTTGAGCGACCGCGCCGGTTCGAACGCGACGCGAAACGCGCCGGCCTTCTGGTTGCGGTAGACCGGCCCGTTGCCTTCGCGGCGGATGCCGCGGAAGCCGCTGGCGCCGACTTCGCGCGCGTCGGACGCGTTGAAGACGTAGGCTTCGTACGAAAGGCCCAGGCTCTCGGTGTCCAGCACCTGCCCGTGGAAACCGGCGCCTTCCTCGAACCAGGTGGTGCCGATCACGCGGCGGTCCACCAGCGGGCGGTCGACGAAGTTGTTGATCCAGCCTTCGTGGTACAGGTTGTAGTGGCCGACCGGGACCAGAATCATGCCCGTGCGGAAATTCAGCGCGTCGTTGATGTTGAAATCGACCCAGGCCTGCTCGAGTTCCAGTTCGCCGTCGCTCTCTTCGCCGCCGGCGATGATCGCGCCGTGCTCGATCTCCCATTCGGTGTAGAAGGTGATGCGTTCGTGGACCTGCGCGCCGATTTCCAGCACCGTGCGCGTCTGGTCGAAGGACTTGGTGCGGTCGCCGCGGTCGATGTAGCTGAATTCGGTGTAGCCGCCCAGGGTGACGTTGGTCGCCGCGCGCACCGCGTTGCCGCTCAGCGCCGACTTCGGGCCGGGGCGTTCGACGACCGCCGTCGCGACCTTGTCTTCGCCCAGCGCCTTGTCGATGCCCTTCTTGATATCGACGCGGCGGGCGCCGTCGGCCTTCTCGGCCTGCAGCGTCTTGATGGTGGATTCCAGCGTCGAGATGCGGCCCTCGTACGCTTCACGCATCGCCTTGATCTCCGCGAGAAGTTCCGCGTTGCTCACTTCGCCTGCCATCAACGATCCCATCGCGACCATCACGATCGCCCCGATGAACCAACGCATGACCCGTTTCCTCCTCGTATTGTTGCGAATTGTTCTCAATTAGCAAGGGTGAACTTCTATCAATTTGATTTTAATTTGCAACTACATCGAGTGAGAATTTGTTCAAATTCCGTTCAAGCGTGGCCTAAAAAAACCGCAGCAGAATTTAAAAATTCACGTTGCCGAACGTCTTATAGGATTGTATACAATATGTATGCAAACAGAAATGCCCGTCCAAACCGAACCAAAATCTTTGATCGAGCGGCTCGAAGACCTGATCGTCACGAACGAGCTGCCGCCGGGCACGCATCTGCGCGAGACGGCGCTCGCGCAACGCATGGGCGTCAGCCGCACGCCGCTCCGCGACGCGCTCACGCGCCTGGCCGAGATGGGTTGGGTGAAGCTGATTCCCAACGTCGGGGCGTTCGTGCGCGAGATCACGCCGCTGGAAGTCGCGGAACTCTTCCTCGTCCGCAAGGAACTGGAAGGGCTGGCCGCGGAGATGGTCTGCCGGCGCTGGAGCCCCGAGGTCGAGCGGAATCTCCGCGCGCTTGCGGACCAATATAAGGAGCACCGGCTGGCGGGACGTTACTACGAGACGCGCGTGGCGAACTGCCAGTTCCACCGCGCGATTGTGGACGCCAGCGGCTGCCAGGCCTTGATCGATACGATTCAGCGCGGACGCATGATCGTGCGCAGCGAGATGGCGCGCCATCCGTTCGAAGACCGCCTGGGCCAGACACCGCCCGAATGGGCCGTCACCCACTACGACATGCTCGACGCGCTGGCCTCCGGCGATCCGGCCCAGGCGCGCCAGGCCGCCGAACGGCACCTCGACCAGGTGCGCACGCGCCTGCTGGACATGCTCCGCTGACCTTTTGAACGGGAAACCACCTGTGAACACGATCCTGATCGTCATCGACACGCTGCGCCGCGACCACCTGGGCTGCTACGGCAACGGCTGGATTCAGACGCCGAACCTGGATGCCTTCGCGTCGCGCTCGGTCATCTTCGACAACGCGTACCTGGCGTCCTCGCCCTGCATGCCGGCGCGCCGCGAGATCATGACCGGGCGCTACGAGTTCCCCTTCCGCGGCTGGGGCCCGCTCGAACCGTGGGACCACGACCTGCCCGGCGTCCTGCAGAAGGGCGGCACGAACACCGCGCTGGTGACCGACCACTACCACCTTTTCGAAAACGGCTCGGGGAACTACCACTTCCACTACGATTCGTGGGACTTCATCCGCGGCCAGGAAAACGACCACTGGGTCGCCGACCCGACGATCCCGCCGCGCTTTCCCGCGCCGGAAAAGACTAAGTGCCACTTCCGCTGGGCGCAGTACATGCGCAACACCGCCAAATGGCGCGACGCCGAAGGGAAATGGAAGGACGAACGCCACACCTTTACGGCGCAGACCTTCGCGGCCGCGGCGGAATGGCTGGGCAACCACCACGGACTGCGCGAGAAAGGCTTCTTCCTCACCATCGACCATTTCGACCCGCACGAACCCTTCGACCCCCCCGCCCCGTACGACACACTTTACACAAACGGCGAAGTGCCCGCGGAACGCGTGCGCTGGCCGATCTACGGCAAGGCCGACCGCTACACGCCGGAAGAACTCGCGGATATCCGCGCGCTTTACGCCGGCAAGGTGACGCTGGTGGACCGCTGGTTCAAGCACTTCATGGAACGCCTGGAAACGCTGGGCCTGATGGACGACACGATGATCGTCGTCACCACCGACCACGGGCATCTCTTCGGCGAACACGGCATGATCGGCAAGCCCGGCAGCGGGCACGGCGATTCGACGCTCTACCAGGAGATGGCGCACATCCCGCTGCTCGTCTATCACCCGGATTTCCGCTCGCAGGCGGGCAGCCGCCGGACGTGCCTGGCGCAGCCGGTGGACTACTTCCCGACGGTGCTCGACGCGATGGGCGCGGCGCGGCCCGACCACGAAATCCACGGGACCTCGCTGATGGGCGCGCTCGGTTCGTCCGAGGCACGCACGCGGGATTTCGCCTGCTTCGGGAAGTACGGCGAAGGCATCCACGTCACCGACGGGGCGTGGACGCTGAGCAAATGGCCGCCGCAGGACGGCAACGCGCCGCTGTACTGGTATTCGGCGGAACCGCCGCGCTTTATCGTGCCGAAGGGCATCGGGCCGTTCGAACGCGAGCGGATGCGCTTTCCCGTCGATCACGTGCGCGGGCCGGCGCGCGACGCGCTGTGGCACATCGCCGCCGACCCGAAGCAGGAAAGGAACGTGCTGGCGGACGAGCCTAAACAGGCCGACCGGCTGGCACAGGGGCTGCGCGCCTTCTTAAAGCAGGTCGGCGCGCCGGCCGAACAGGAAGCCCGCCTGGGCCTTTGCGCGCAGGCGTAATTTCGAATCGAACAAGGGAACAGGGAGCCCACGCATGCCTAAGAAAATGAACGTCGTCGTGATCTGCTGCGATACCTTGCGCGCGGACGTGGTGGACCACACCTGGAAGGACCCGGTGGCGATGCCCAACGTGGACCGCCTGCGCGCCGAAGGCACCACCTTTACCCGCGCGTACGGCGACGCGTACCCGACGATCCCGTCGCGGCGCGGCTTCTACACCGGGCGGCGCGCCTTCCCGTTCCAGCACGACATCGACGACCGCGGCTCGGTGCCGAACCTGGTCGGCTGGTACGCGATCCCCGGCGAATACACGACGCTCGCGGAAACCCTGAGCGCCAACGGCGTGCTGACCGGGCTGGTCTCGGACCTGTACCACGAATTCAAGCCGACGATGAACTTCACGCGCGGCTTCACCAGCTACGACTACATCCGCGGCCAGGAGACCGACCGGGTGCGCAGCGGGCCGCTCGACAAGGTGGACCTGAAGCGCTACATGCATCCCGACGAGACCGACTTCAAGCGCCACAGCGGCTACACGCAGTACCTCCTGAACATGATGGACCGCGCGGGCGAGGAAGAGTACCTCCCGGCGCGCGTCTTCCGCAGCGCGATGCAGTGGGTCGACGACAACGCGAAGCAGAAACCGTTCTATCTGCACATCGAAAGCTTCGCGCCGCACGAGTTCTGGGATCCGCCGGCCTCGTTCGCCGACGCGTACTTCAAGAAGGACGGCGTGGTCGATTACCTGTACCCGCAGTTCTTCCAGAAGCGCTTCAAGTTCACCGAGGACGAGATCGCGCGCACGAAGGCGCTCTACTACGGCTACTGCACGTTCGTGGACCGCTGGATCGGGCGCTTCATGCAGAAGCTCGACGAACACAAGCTCTGGGACGACACGGTGGTGGTCTTCACCAGCGACCACGGCACCGAACTGCTCGACGTGGACCAGTTCGGGAAGAGCGCCGTGCGGCAGCAGGACTTCAACACCCGCATCAACATGATCGTGCGCCATCCCGACCGCGCGTTCGCGGGGCAGACGAAGGACGCCTTCGCGATGAACATCGACCTGGCGCCGACCGTCTGCAACCTGCTGGGCGTGGAAAGCACGGAACCGTACGACGGGCAGGACCTGATGCCGATCGTGGAAGGGCGCGCGAAGAGCAAGTACCCGCACGTGATCGCCGGCTGGTCGGACGAAGTCTTCATCCGCACCGAGACGCACAAGCTCTCGATGCACAGCCTGGAACCGGGCAAGCGCGTGGAACTGTACGATCTGGCCAAGGACCCGCGCGAGACCGAGAACGTCGCCGCCGCGCAGCCCGCGGTGGTGAAGGACCTGCGCGGGAAGATCGAGGCGTTTCTGGGCCAGCCGCTGCCGTACAAGCACAAGCACCAGAGCCGCGGCAACCGCGCGCCGGGCCTGGCGCAGTTCGTGCAGCACTGGTCGAGCAGCAATCTCTCGTCGTAGACGCGTATCGGATTTCGGCACAAACGGCACGGGCCGCGGAGATCTCCGCGGCCCGTGCGTTTGGCGATGGGTCGTGCGGCCGGCTTAGTGCTTGCCGCTGTAGAAGAACTGCTCGCGCGTGATCAGGCCGTTCTTCACCGTGTAGATGCCGACCTCGTCGAGCGTGATGCGCTGGCCGGTGGCCCGCAGGGTCACGTCGAGGGTGAAGTAGACCGCGAACTGGTCCGGGTTCGCGCCGTTGTAGAAGGGCCCGGCGACCGTCTCGCCGTGGAATTCCTTGTCGGAGACCCAATCTTCGGACTTCTTGATCACGGGGCCCTGCCCCGCGGTCTCCGCGCCGTCGGCCTCGACCGAGACGATGTTCGGATCGTACATCGTGCGCATCACGTCGAAATTCTTCCCCTGGCGGCACAGCGCGACGAATTGGTTGGCTACGCTTTCCAGACTCATGGCAGGCTCTCCTTTTATAGGCCGTCCGTTCCCGTTCGGTTGCACCCTAACCCGCGCCTCACCGGCGCCTGGCGCACCTCTTGTTTATCTATCGAACGCTCCCTCCGCTTGCCTCCCGTCGAACGCCCACGCGCTCAACGGTTCTCATGTCGAGCGGCGCGCGGCGCATTCCCGAATCGCGAGAGGCCTGGCATGGGCTTGAGACCGCGCGCGAATGGGCGAAGATGCCGGCATGCTCGAAACGACGCATCCCGTGATGGCCTGGCTGCTCGAAGGCGACCCCGCGATCCGCTGGCAGGCGCTGCGCGACCTCGGCGGCGCTCCGGCCGAGGCCGTCGCGGCCGAACGCGCGCGCGTGGCCACCGAAGGGCTGGGCGCGCGCGTGCTCGCGCTCCAGGGCGCGCCGACGGAAGCTGGTCGGGCATGGCCTGGAACCGCGGCTGGAATTCCACCATGCACGCGCTCTGGCTGCTGCGCGAACTGGGGCTCGACCAGGCCGCCGCGCCGGCGCGCCGCGCGCTCGAGGCCGTTCGCGCGGGAGTGACATGGATGGGCTCCGGCCCGGAAGAGATCGAGCACCACCGCTACTTTCAGGGCGAGGTCGAACCCTGCATCAACGGGCAGGTGGCCGTGGCGGGCGCGTACTTCGGCCAGGATGTCCGCGGGATTGTCGACCGGCTGCTCGCCGAACAACTGCCCGACGGCGGGTGGAACTGCGAGGCCGAACGCGGTTCGACGCGCGGCTCGTTCAACACCACCCTCTGCGTGCTGGAAGCGCTGCTCGAGTACGAACAGTGCATCGCGCCCGATCCGAAGGTGGCCGCGGCACGCCGTCGCGGGCAGGCGTATTTGCTCGACCGCCGGCTGCTGCGGCGCAAGTCCACGGGCGAAGCGATCGCGCAGGACCGCAAGAGCCGCGCGTCGTTTACCGCCCTGGCCTTCCCGGCGTGGTGGCACTACGACACGCTGCGCGCGCTCGACTACCTGCGCCGCGCGGGCGTGCCGCCGGACGAACGCACCGCCGAAGCCGTGAAAGGGCTCGCGGCGCGGCGCGATGCCGACGGGCGCTGGCCGCTGGACGTCGCCTACAAAGGTACGAACCTGGTGGACCTCGGCGACGAGGTCGGCCGGCCGAGCCGCTGGAATACCCTGCGCGCGCTGCGCGTGCTCGCCTGGCACGGGCGCGCCTGAGCGGAACCTCCCAACAGATCAGATGACGCCGCCGGCCTTGAGCGCCGCGATCTTCGCGTCGTCGTAGCCGAGCTTTTCCTTGAGGATTTCGGCGCTGTGTTCGCCCAGGAGCGGCGGGGGGCGGCGCAGCGCGGGCTTCTTTCCGTCCACGGTTCCGGCGGCGTGCGGCACGCGCAGAGTGCCCGCGGTCGGGTGCGGCATCTCCGCGATCATCTCGCGTGCCCGCACCTGCGGATCGCTGAAGACGCCCTGCATGTCCTGCACGACGGCGGCGGGGACGTGCGCTTCGCCCAGGCGGCGGACGAGGTCGCGCCCGTCCATCTCGGCGACCAGGCCTTCCAGGATCGGGCAGAGCACCGTGCGGTTCTCGACGCGCTTGCCGTTTGTGGAAAAGCGTTCGTCCGTGGCGAGTTCCTCGCGGCCGAGGACCTTGCAGAGGTTCTGGTACAGCTTGTCGTTGCCGGCCGCGATGTTGATGTAGCAGCTCTTGGTCTTGAAGGTCTGGTACGGGACGATGTTGTTGTGGCTGTTGCCGCGCCGCGACGGCACGCGCCCGGTCATGAGGTAGCTCGTGGCCTGATGCGTGAGGATGTTCACCTGGCTGTCGAGGAGGCTCATGTCGAGGTAGCAGCCCTGGCCGGTGGCGTCGCGGCCCTTCAAGGCCGCCAGGATGCCGCTGAGCGCGTGGAGCCCGGCGAAGATGTCGATAATGGAGATGCCGACGATGGAAGGTTCGCCCTGGGCGGGCCCGGTCAAACTCATCATGCCGCCGCGCGCCTGCACCACGACGTCGAAGCCGGGCAGGTCGCGGTCGGGGCCGGTCTGCCCGTAGCCGCTGAGCGAACAGTACACGATGCCGGGGTTGATGGCCTTCAGGTCTTCGTAGGCAAAGCCGAGGCGCTGCATGGTGCCCGGGCAGAAGTTCTCGATGGCGACGTCGGCCTTAGCGGCCAGTTCGCGGATGATGCGCTTGCCGTCCTCGGTCTTCATGTTCACCGCCAGGCTGCGCTTGTTGCGGTTGATCGACATGAAGTAGCAGCTTTCGCCGCCGGCGAACGGAGGCCCCCAGGCGCGGGTGTCGTCGCCGATGCCGGGGCGTTCGATCTTGACGACGTCGGCGCCGTAATCGGCGAGCATCATCGTGCAATAGGGCCCGGCCAGGACGTGGCTGAAATCGAGAACGGTGACGTTCTTCAGGAAATCCATGCGGGGCTCCCTCCGGCCTGGACCTGTGCGGGCGCGATTTTGGACGATGGCGAAATCGGCGTCAACCTTCGTACCCATCCTGCGTTAGAGAAGGATGAAAAGGGCCGGACGGGTCCAAATCTTCATGGTAACCTAGCAAGAGACGCGGGCGTTGCACGTTGTACTCATGGTCGGCGGCGGCTTTCCAGGAGGTTCAATCGGCGTGGATATCCCCAAATTCAGTGCCCGTCGCGACAAGCCGCCCGAACGCCAGGCGTGGCAGGCGCCGCGCAGCGTCAGCGAAATGAAATGGGTGCAGGACCGCCCCAAGTCGCTCATGGACTTCCTGACCGGCCGCTTCATCATGCTGCTGCTGATGGCCGGGCTGCTGGCGGCGGGCGTGAGCATGCTCCGCAGCCGCGGGCGCGCCGCGAGCCAAGGCGGCGAACTGCAGAAGATCATCGATTCCAGCCGCACGCACGTCAACCCGACGCTGCCCGCGCACCCCCACCCCACGATCAACAAGCGCGCCGAAGGCACCGTCGTGGACGCGCAGGGCAAGCCGATCGCGGCCGAGCCCGCCGAAGCTTCCGGCGAACGGAAGCCCGGCGCGGAAGAAACGCCCGGCGCCGAAGCCGAAGCGCCCGCTTCCGAAGAACCGCAGCGCCGCAAGTACACGGTGGACGAAGCCAAGGTGCGCAAGTTCCAGGAGATGCTCCCGAATTTCGAGAAGCTGGAAGACCTGGACCCGGGCGCGCAGTCCTTCACCGACGCGTTTGAAGTGATCTTCGACGACAACATTTCCAACGCCGAAGGGCTGGTGGCGGCGAGCGAGGTGGACCACGGCGCCGAGGCGATCTGGATGCTCTTCCGCTACCTGCGCACCCACGCCGACCGCCCCGAGACCCTGGAGGCCTACTACCAGGCGCGCAAGGAAGCCAATTCGAAGGCGCTGGGGCCCAACCGCGCGCTGGCGACGTTCTCCAACGTGATGACCAACCCCGACCACTACCGCGGGCAGGCGTACAAGTTCGAAGGCAGCCTCATCAAGAAATACCAGATCCGCAACTGGGGGATGGACGCGGAAAACAAGTCGGGCGTGCGCGACACCTGGATGGTCATCTGCCGCGACGACCGGCTCCATTTTTACGCGCTGCTGGTCCCGCAGGACATCGGCGGGTTCCGTTCGAAGGACGACGTGGACGCGCCCGACCGCGTGCGCTGGACGGGGCTGTTCTTGCAGCGCTGGTCCTACGTGCGCGCCGACCAGCAGTGGGACACGATGCCCATCTACGTCGCGCTGAAGATGGAACACCTGGAGACGCCCGAGTCCGGCACCGGCGGCGTGGTGCTCGTGGCCGCCGTGGTGATGGGCCTGGGCCTTTTCCTGCTCGTGCGGATGACGCGCGGCGACGAGCGCAAGGGCGAAGCGATGGCGCGCCATATCCGCACGCGCCAGGCCCGCGCGCACCAAGGCACGGGCGCGCCGCCCGCCGACGCCGCGCAAGCGCCGCCGCAACCGCCGCCGGCCGCACCGCCGTCCACGCCCGCGCCACCGGCCCCGCCGGAAGGCGCGAACGGTTCGGCGCCCGACGCGCCGCCCGCGCCGACGGCCTGAGCGGTTCCAAAAGGCCCCCATCGGCCCCGGGGCGCGCGCGACCGCGGAGTTTCATTTTAACTTTGCGCGATGCGTGATAGACGGATGGCATGGAAACCGTGATCCGTTTCCGGGGGCGGCTGGCCAAGCCTTCGCAAATCGAGACTTTCGAAGACCGGCTGATCGAGGTGGCGCTGGCCGTGAGCGGCTACGCGCGCATCTGGCGCAGCGTCGCGACGCCGCAGACGACGCGGGCGAAACGCATCAAGCGCGCCAAGTCCGAACGCGCGGCGAAGGCCGGCGCGGCCGAGAAGCCCCGGCCCGAACCGCGCATGATCCGCGGCGCGCTGCTGAACCTCTGGCCCGGCGCCGAGACCATCTCGCTCATGCTCTCGCCCGAGGGCCTGCTGGTGCCGTACGAATTCCTCGCCGAGGCCGAGCGCGGGCCGCTGACGGCCACGCCCTGGATCCAGGTGCGCACCGGCCACGCCCCGCCCGAAGCCCACGCGGTGCTCCACGAGATGCTCGCCGCGCTGCGCGAGAAGCTGATCCCGGAACTCGAGATCGAAGACTCGGCCGGCTACGCGACCGGCGCGCCGCTCGGCGTGATTCTCTCGGCTCGCGGCGAGACGCCCGAGCCGCGCGAGGCCCAGGCGATGGCGCAGCGCGTGGCGCAGGCGATCGAGCAGGTGCGCCAGGCGGTGCTGCGGCCCGCGGAGCATCCGCCCGTGCAGTTTGCCGGCGAGGACGACGAGGACTTCGACCCGCAGTGTTTCGGCACCGAGGCCGAATGGGACGCGTCCTACCAGGAACAGGTGCGGCGCCAGTCGCGCATGATGCGCGGGATGGAAGAACGCACGCTGCTCGGGCAGGACCCCAGCGAAGCCTTCGACGCCACGCTGCGCGACGAGGGCATTACCGGTTTGCCGGGCGAGGAAGAAGAAGACCCGGTCGAGACGGCCTTCGAAGACGCCGGCCCGCCGGAGGAATCCTGGAAGCAGCCGGCGGAGGAAGAAACGGGCGATGACGAAGAGGAAGGCGCCGAAGACGAATCGGACCTGACCGCCGCGCGCCGCCGCCGCCGCAACCACCCGCTGATGCAGCAGAGCGAGAAGCTGACCATGCGCGTGCTGCGCATGCCCGACCGCAAGAACGCCGGCCCCGAAAGCTACCTCGGCCAGGCGATCCACGGGATCCTCGAGATCAGCGGCGGGCTCTCGCAGGCGCTCGGCAGCAACGCCGAGGAAGGCGACGAGTCCGACACGTACGGGCTCGTGCTCGTGCAGCTCAAGCGGGCCATGCAGGGCGCGGTCTTCGCCCGCGCGGCGCTGCCGCCCGCGCGCGAACTGAGCCAGCTTTCGAAGACCGACTACGCGCGCCTGACCAAGGAACTCCAGGAACTCGAGGCCGCCATCGCCGCCGAGATCGCCCAGGCGCGCGCGAAGCTGCAAGGCGCCTGAGCCGCCGTCTTTTTCCCTGAATCCTAAATCCTAAATCTAAATCCTGAATCCTGTCCCCTGCCGTTAGTAAAATCCCGTCAGCCCCAGCAATTCGCGGTCTTCCGCGCTGCCGTCCTTGCAGCGGCGCGCCATCAGGCCGTCGGGGTTGGGCAACTTGTCGAAGGGCGGCGCCTTGATCCATGTGGGCGCGAAGCCGGCGATGATCAGGCGGCGGCGCGTGCCGTGCGGGAGCGTCGGCATCGCGCGGTGCCACAGGTTCCCGTGAATCAGGACCGCGCTGCCGGCCGGGAGGCGCAGCGTGGCCTGGCCGGCCTTGTCGGCGAAATCGTGCGACGGGAGCCCTTCGTGGATGCGTTTGTGCGAGCCCGGCACGACGCAGATGGGGCCGGTGGCGTCGGTCAGATCGTCGAGGTAGACGAGCGCATCGACGATGTGCGGGAAGCTGAACCACGGCGGAACCGGCTGCGGGACGACGCGCTGGTGCCAGTGCCACTCGGTCTCCTGGTTCGGCTGCCCGGGGTAGCTGACGCGCGCGACCATGTCGCGCATCCAGACCTGCGGGCCGAGCATCGCGCGGGCGACGGAGGTCAGCGCGTCGCAGGCCAGGAAGACGTGCAGGCCCTCGTGCCGGTCGAGCAACCGGCGGATGAAGACGCCGCCGAAGCCGCGCCCGGTGCCGATCCGGAAGCCCTCGCGGCGCGACTCCTCGTCCACGATCTCGTCGATGCAGCGGCGCAGATGTTCGAGCGCGTCGCCCTGGAAGAGCCGTTCGCGCACGAGGTAGCCGTCGGCCTCGAAGCGCGCGAGTTCCTCGGGCGTGGCGTGGACGTCCACGGGGCGCGCGGTCCCCGCGGGCGTCTGGTCGTTGATGCGGTAATCGATGCGCGTGCCGGCGGCATCCAGCGTGGCGTGCATGGCGAATCTCCCGGACCCGCGCCCGTTCCGGTGGGCGCATGAAGGAAAGATACCCCTCGATTTCAGGAATCCATCTGCGCATATTCGTAATTAATTTAATGGATTGCGCAGCATCGACGGCTATCGTAGTTGGCGGGTTTGTGGGTCTGCCCATGGGAGGTGTTGCTGAGCAACTCTACTCTTGGATGAATAGCCGCGTAGCGGCGTCATTTTGTGGCCCAGGGCGTAAGCCCTGGGAGTGAGCGCCTAACAGCGATGCAGCCCCGCAGGGGCGGCAGAAGCACTCGGAACAGATCTGTCGTCCCTACGGGACTCGCTTCGTCGAATGCGCTCACTCCCAGGACTTACGTCCTGGGCCACATACTGACGCCGCTCACGCGGCTAACGACAACGGCGCATGCCACGGGCCAGCCTGGATGGCGGGAAACGGCAGGGATTCTTGCCCAGGGCGAATGCCCTGCGAAAGGGCCTTCGAACGGCCGGCGAGGACGCCGGCGATACTGCCGGCCGGAGGCCGGCGCTACAACGGCTCGCTGGCCGCGCTGGCGAAGAGAGCCCAAGGGAGGGACGCGCTGGCGAAGGAAGCCCAAGGGATGGCCGTGCTGGCGCAGCACGATCAAAGGGGTGGGACGCAGGCTATGGCGAACAGACGACGGGATGCGCGCACGCAAACGCGGCCGCAGAGGCGTTCGCGCACGCGGACGCGTAACCAAGGAGCGGCGGCGGGCGCGGAGCCGATCCGCGTAGCGCTGTTGCTCGACATGTCCTGGGGCTACTACCGCGATCTGCTGCGCGGGGTGATGGACTACGCGAAGGCGCGGCGGCCGTGGGACTTTCGGATGGCGCAGCCGACGTTGGCTTCGGCGCAGAGCCTGCTGCGCGGCTGGCGGCCCGATGCGGCGCTGATGCCGGTGCCCAACGCCGAGACCGCCGCGCTGCTGCGGCGCTGGGGGCGGCCGGCGGTGAACGTGAGCTATCACGTACGCGAGGCGCGACTCCCCAGGGTCGGCGCGCGCGAGGATTTGATCGGCGAAGCGGCGGCGCGCCACTTTCTGGACAAGGGCTACCGCACCTTCGCGTTTGTCGGGCACCGCGGGGTGCCGTATTCGGACGAACGCCTTGCGGCGTATGCGCGGGCATTGCGCGCGGCAGGTCGCGAGGTCCTATTCGCCGACGACCCAGGCGCCTCGCTGCTTACTTTTCTGAAAGGCCTCCCCCGGCCCGCGGCGGTCTTCTGCGCGACGGACGGCGTGAGCTGGTCGGTCGCGGAAGTCTGCGCGAGCGCCGGGCTGCGCGTGCCGGAAGACCTGGCGCTGCTGGGCGTGGACAACGACGAGTTCCAGTGCACGCTGGCGCATCCGCCGCTTTCGAGCATCGCGGGGCCGGGGCGCGAGATCGGCTACGAGGCCGCGGGGTTGCTCGACCGATTGCTGCACGGAGAATGCGCGCCCAAGGCTCCGCTGCTGCTCGCGCCCAAAGGCGTGGTGACGCGCCAATCGACGGACGTGCTCGCCATCGAGGACCCGGACCTCGCGGCAGCCGTGCGCTTCATCAACGAACGCTGCGACCGGCCGCTGGCGGTGAAGGAAATCCTCCGCGCGGTCCCGGTCTCGCGGCGCGCGCTGGAAGTGAAGTTCCGCCAAACGCTTGGGCGCAGCCCGCTCCAGGAGATTCAGCGCGTGCGCATCGAGCGCGCGCGGCGCCTGATTCTCGAGACCGACCTGGCCCTGGGCGAGATCGCGCGGCGGACGGGCTTCGGGGGCCTGGTGCAGTTCTCCGCAACCTTTAAGAAGGTGACGGGCCAGCCGGCCTCGGCGCTCCGGCGGCCACGCCACCAAGCCCCGTAAATCGAAGAGTTTGTGTCCGAAAGGCCCCCTCGGCGGTGTACTCTTCCAAGGGTGATGGTCGTCTATACAGGTAAACTCTGGGGAGCTTTTCCATGCTTGGTTCATCGCATAAACTGATGGCTTTTTGGGTGTTAGCCATTTCCGGAGTGGCCATGGCGGCCAGCGGCGACCCGCAGGTCAAGAGCGACCACCCCTGGTACCCGGGGGAACTCTCCTGCTCCACCTTCGAGCGCCTTTTCAAGACCGAAGCGGACCTCTACAAGCGGGTGACCGGCAAGGACGTCAAGACCGACGAGGACAAGGCGCTCGCGGCGTGGTTCTGGCGCAACCTCAACCACGCGCACGCCGACGACGCCAAGTGCGATTACTTCGGCACCGGCTTCGGGAAGACCGACAACAACCGCGAGTTCTGGCGCGGGCATTTCGGCTACGGCTTCAGCCTCTGCTTTACCACGCACGCGCAGTGGTGCGGCGAGATGGAAAAGCTGCTCGGCCACTGCCGCGCCCGCGCGGTGGGCGTGCCCGGGCACACCAGCTTCGAAGTCTACCTGACGGGCGGGCCGTACGGCGAAGGCAAGTGGGTGCTGCTCGACCACGACATCTCGACGGTGATCTTCAAGGAGGACGGCTCCGAACTGCTCTCGATCAAGGAGATCGACGCGGAGTTCGACAAGTACACCAACGCGGGCTTCAAGCCCGAACGCCAGCGCGGCTGGAAAGTCGGCGGCCTGCACGACAAGGACCCGCAGGCGTACGACGACTTCAAGAACGTGAGCTACGAGTTCGGCTATTACGGGCCGCCGCCGATGGTGAGCCTGCGCACGGGCGAGACGCTGCGGCGCTACATCAATCCCGGCCTGGAGGACGGCAAGACGTTCGTCTTCTGGGGCATGAATTACATGTGCAAGGGCGCGAAGGACGCGGCCGAAATCCCCGGGCCCGAACGCAGCCGCACGTGGGTGAACCAGCCGGAAAAGATGTACCAGAGCAAGACGGGCTCGCGCTGGATTCCCGGGCAGGTGCGCTACGGCAACGCGGTCTACACGTACGTCCCCGACTTCAAGAGCGGCAGCTACAAAGAAGGCGTGGTGAGCGAAGACGAGAAGCAGGTGACGTTCGAGTTCCAGTCGCCGTACGTGATCGGCTGCACGCCCGCCGTGATGGAGAACGAGACCAAGACCGGCAAGCTGCGCGTCTACGAAGACGGCGGCAAGAACGGCCTGGTCGTGAAGGGCAAGGTCACCTGCCCCGTCAAGGTCTCCGTGGACCGCGGCGCGACCTGGAAGGACGCGCCCTCGGGTTCCGGCGGCGAGGCGCTGGACCTGACCGATCTCGTCAAGGGTTCGCACCAGTACTGGCTGCGCTTCGAGGCCGCGCCCGCGAGCCTGGCCGACGCGGGCCTGACGATCCGCACGGTCTGCCAGTGCGCGCAGACGGTGATCCCGCGCCTGAAGGACGGCGAGAACAAGATCACGTTCGAAGCGAGCGGGCAGGCGGTGGTCTCGGCCGGGCCCAACGTGACGCAGGCTTCCCCGAGCATCGTCGACGGCAAGTTTGGGACGCCGACGGTGACGCTGGAACTCGCCACGCCCCGCAAGGAAAAGGCCGTGCGCATTTACGCCATGGCGCACGTGGCCTCCGGCAGCCCGCCCTCCGACAAGGTGCTGTATCAGATCGAGTACTCCACCGACGGCGGGAAGGAATGGAAGCCGGTGGTGAAGGACTGGAAGATTCTGCGCCGTGGCGTCGAGGCGCCGGACTTCTGGAGCCAGAGCATGTGCTACGGCGACGTGGAAATCGCCGACGCCACCGGCCCGGTGCGCGTGCGCTTCAGCAACAGCGCCAACAAGCCGATCGTGCGCGCCGAAGCGCATCTCGTCTACCAGGTCGAGAAGAACGGGCCCGTGGACGTGACCTTTGCCTGGAAGGAAAACGGCGGCGACCTGAAGACCGAGAGCCATTCGTACCCCGGCACCCCCGGGCAGCCCGACGCCACCTGGACCCTGAAGACCGGCGAGAAGACCGAGTGCGTGTACGTGGAGTACTCGGCGAAGTAGGCTCCTGGGCTTTCTATTCTCACGCAAAGCCGCCAAGACGCTAAGAACTGCCAAGAACGGCAAGAACTACCAGAACGGCCGAACGGATGCATCCACGAAGGACACGAAGTAACACGAAGAACGGACTGCAATGCAGTTCTTCGTGTGCCTTCGTGTCCTTCGTGGATAATGGCCGTTTCTGCTGTTCTTGTTGTTCTTAGCAGTTCTTAGCGTCTTGGCGGCTTTGCGTGAGCATAAAAGCGCCTAGATCGCGCAATCCGAGGTCAGGCTGTAGAGGAACTCGCGGACCATCTTCGAGCAGCGGCGGCGCACCTCGGCTTCGGCGCAGGCCTCGGGCAGGCCCAGTTCCGGGGCGCTGGTGAGCACCGCGCATTCGCCGGGTTCGAGTTCCAGCTTGGTCATCGCGGCGACGATCTCTTCGCCGGGCACTTCGCGGCAGAGGCGGTTCAGGACTTCCTTTCGCGCGTACTGCGTCAGCGGGTTCGCGTCCGCGTCCAGCAGCACCAGCACGCAGAAATAGTTGATCGCGCGCTGACGCAGGTCGTCCACGCGGCCGGGGGCCCACGCGCCGAGCGCCTCGCGCCAGCGCTGCTTGAAGAGCCTGCGCTGCCTGCGGCAGGAATCGAGGACCGGATCGAGCGGATCGGTGGCCATGGATTCGCCCTCGTCGGTGTCGTCCATATCCACGCCGGAGACTTCGGCGCGCGCGCCGGACATGGCGTCGTCGTCCGCGCCGGCCCCGTCGGGCAGCATCATGGTCGAAAGCGCCAGCATCGCGGCGTGAAAGATTCCTTGGCTCGTGCGCATGGCGAGGCTCCCTCTATAGGAGCAACGCCGCGCCGAGGCGGGACCTTCAAAAAAACGCGCGGCGGAGGCCTACGGTTTGGGGCGGGTCAGCGCCAGGCTGGCGATCACCTTGCCGCTGGCGGTGAAGAGCGTCTTATCGCCTTCGTGGACTTCGTATTCGACGCGCACGCCCAGGTCGCCGGCGATCCAGCAGCGCAGTTCGGCGTCCCAGGTCTGCATGCCGGCAATCTCGAACCTGGCCTTGTGGATGCTGGTCCCGTTGGCCAATTTGTAGACATCCGCGGCGAGCGCGCCCTGCACCTTCACGTCCACGCGCCCGGGATGCGCGTTGTCCTTGCCCGCGGCGACCTTGGTAAAGGTGAATTCGCCCTTCGCGAAGCCGCCCTTGCCGAGGCTCATCTCCTTCGCTTCCTTCCAGGTGGGCTCGGACCCGTACGACGACACGAACAGGCACATATTGGCGAACATGCCGTTGTGGATCAGCGGCTTGAGGTTGGGCTTGTCGCTGACTTCGCGCGCGGTCTCTTTGCCCTGAGCATCGACGGTCAGCGTCGCAATCGGTGTCGTAAAATAGTCCTTGAGCATCTCCTTCAATTCGGCGGGCGCGGACTTGATATCGGTTTCGACCGTGTTTCCGTCGCGATCCTTTACGATATATTTCTCTTCGGCCATGTCGGCGTACTGAATCTCCTGCCCGTCCATGCGCGTCCGGACGAAAAGCGAACGGCATCCGTACGCCACCTTGTTCCCCGTCTGGACCGTGTGAAAGACGAGGTCCGTGTCGGCCTCCGATTTCTTTTCGGTCTCGGCGGACGCCAGCGTGGTCGTGGAGACGATGCTGAGTTTGTACTCGCGCACCACGGACTTGGCTTCGCCTTCGCCCGCGGCCGCCGAGGCCAGCAGCCACAAAAGAGGCAACGCGATTCCGGCACGGAGCAGGCGGCGTATCATGCGAGGTTTCCTGGGGCCAAGTGCTCGTCAGGGTAGCGGGTTGCGCGGCGGGCTCCAAGCGTGAAAACCGGGACAGTCGCCGCGGGCGCGCGTCAGGACGGCGCGGGCGCGGTGGTCACGCCTTCGGCCAGCACCACCGGCGCGGTGTAGAGCTTCGCCTCGGGCACCGGCGCGGCTTTGGCCGAGCGCGCCAGCACGTCCTCGGCGGCGTCGAGCGCGCGGCGGACGAGGTCGTGCGGGTCGAGTTCCACGCGGGTGAAGCGCCGGTTCGGCGCGGGCGCGGCCACGGAGTCGTTCCACTGCACGGTCATGATCGAAAGGTCGCGCGGCACGCGCAGGCCGCGCGCTTCCAGTTCCTGGATCACCGCCGGCACCGGGCCCAGGTCCACGGCAAAGAGCGCGGTCGGACGCTGCGCGGCGGGAAAGTCCATCCAGCGTTTTACGGCGGCGGCGGCCTGCCCTTCGTTCCTGCCGTGGCGGCCGTTGGGGATGCGCCAGAGCGGGTGGATCGCGCCGCCCAGCCGGCCGACTTCGGCTTCGAAGGCCTGCCGCCGGACCATCCACGTGGCCTCCGCGGGCCAGCCGGCCTGGTTCACTTCGTCCACCACCGAAAAGCGGCGGTGCCCGAGTTCGAAGAAGTGCCGCGCGGCCAGGCGCCCGGCGGCCACGTCGTCGAAGGTGACGCTGGAATGCCCGTAGACGGTCGCGTCGAGGTCCACGCTGAGCACCGGGTGGGCGCGCAGGAGCGGATCGGCGAGCGTGACGGCGTCTTCGAGTTCCACGAGCAGCGCGACGTCGAAGCTGTTCCACGCGACGCGGCTGAGTTCGACGCGGTTGCGCCCGGGCGTGGGATGGTGCTGCTTGGGATTGGTGTGGAAGGCCGTCGCGAAGCCGCGACGCGCGGCCTCGTCGGCCAGGCCGGCGTAGAGCGGGTTGCCCTTGGAGGCCACTTCGCGCTGGTTGCGCCGCGTGACGATGCCGATGGACTTCAGCCGCGAACGCGCCGTGGGCCGTTCGCCCACGCGCACCCAGCCCAGGCGCGGGCGCGCTTCGACCAGGCCTTCCTTCGCGAGCTGCGTGAGCGCGCGGTGGATCGTGGCCTGCCCCGCCCCGTGCATGTACGCGAGCACGCGCTGCGACGGCAGCGTCTCGCCGCCCGCGAACGAGCCCGTGACCTGGCGGCGCAGTTCGTCGAGCATCTTGCGGTAGAGGTGGTCGGGGCGCGGCATGCGGTGTCCGATCAGTTTCGAATCAACGCAGCGTACCCGGATTCGGCGCTTGATCGATCCTGAAAAACGCGAGAATAGCCCGAAACCACCGCTTCGAGCCACTCGCCCATGAAAGCCCTGATCGCGCCGCTCTTCGGAATCCTGCTCGGCCTGGCCGTGCTCGCCGCGCTGGGCAACGCCCCGGAACCGGCCCCCGTGCCGGCGGTCTCCGCCGAACCTCCGGGCCTGACGGAACTGCTCGCGCGGGGTCCCGTCTGCGTGGCCTGGACGGAGATGGCCGGCGACACGCCGATGCCGCACGAGGGCGGGCTCGTCTTTTACCGGCACGAAAACCTGGTCTACGGGAGCGCCTGGTTTCTCAAGGCGACCTACACGAAGGCCTGGCCGCTGGTCGCCGGCGTGGGAACGGTGAACAACGAGACGATCTACATCGCCTTCCGCAACGCGACGCACCAGGAAGAACACGAGTTCTACCACGCGGCCTGCGTCTTCCAGTACAACCCGGTCACGCGCGAGTTCCACTGCGAGTTCATGCAGCAGGCCGACCCGTACAGCGGGCGCGTGCCGGGCAAGGCGCGCGGGCGGCTGGTGACGCGGCCCGGGCCGGAGTACGACCCGTACGTGTCGGCGATCGTGAAAAAGGCGGCCGACAAGCCGGTCGTCGCGCAGTTCCACCCCTGCCCCGTCCTGCGCCACAACGAAGGCAAGGGCGAATACACGCTCTACCTGGCCAACGAGGAGTTCCACTTCTGCTGTCCGTCCTGCATGGACGTCTTTCAGGCGAACCCGCAGATCTTCATGCCGCAGCGCCGAGAAGACGAAGCGCCCTAGGCCGTCGGCGCTTCGCTTCCGTCCAGCGCAAAGCGGACCGTGCGCGGCGCGCCGGGCCCGCTCTCAATCGAGACTTCCGCGCCGTTCGCGTGCGCCGAAAGGCCGGGCACGCCGGAGGCCGCGTCGCCGAAGGCGATGGCCGTGGCGAAGCGCCAGGCCTTCACCCGCGGGCTCTCCACGCGCAGTTCGTACTGCGAGCGCCCGGGCTCGCTCATGTCGGGCAGGTCCTGGTGGCGCGCGGTCACCTTCAAATCGCCGTCCTGCCCGCCCACCGCCAGCGCCCGCAGGCTCAGCGCCGCGCCGCCCTGCACGAAGCCCCAGCGCCCGTCCGGCTGCGCGGCGAAGGCCGATTCCGCGTGCCAAAGCTGCGTGAAGACGCGCGGTTCCTGCGCTTCCAGATCGTCGTAGACGACGAGCAGGTCGGGGCGCGCGTAGTAGACGTGGCGGCGGAAGCGCAGCAGCCCGGCCTCGGGGACATAGATGCGCGCGGCCTCGCCCACCCACGCGGTGGCGGCGGGTTCGTCGCGGTACGCGAGCACTTCCGCGGTGCCGTTGAAATGGAGCACGCGATTCACGTTGAACCACTTGGTGCCTTCGCCGAGTTGCCCGTGGCCGTCCACGAGCACGGTGTTGTGGTGTTCGGTGCGCTTGAAGTGTTCGTAGCCGGGATCGGCGAGCAGCACTTCGCCGCGCGAATAGGCCTGCAGCGAGGCCGTGTCGGCGTGGCAGTGCGCGCCGCCCAGGTCGCCGCTGCCCACGCGCATCACGCGGTGGCCCTGGTACGGACCGCAGAGGAACGAGACGACCGTCGCGTCTTCCTTCCACGAGGAGCGCGCGCAGACGAGGTCGAGGTCTTCGAAATGGCGCGAGCCCGGCTGTTCCTCCAGGTTCCCCTCCGGCACCTTGGGATCGTAGTAGAGCAGGTCGAGGAAGAGCAGGTTGCGGGCGAGGCCGACCTTGCGCCGCCAGAAGCGCAGCGCCTGCGCCTGGGCCACGGGGTCCTTGAAGCGTTTGGCCAGCGCGAAGAGGCTGTGCGCGGGGCCGTGCCAGTCGAAGTGTTCGGGCGTGTCGCCCCAGCGCAGCGCGTTGCGGAAGGGCTTGGGATCGGGCAGCGTCTGGTGCAGGAACCACTGCGCCGCGCGCGCGTCGGCCTTGTTGTACAGGTCCTCGCCGATGCAGCGCTTCGCGGACTCGTAGTACATCAAACGGCGTTCGATGCCGTACGCCCCGTAGCTCGGTCCTTCCAGATTGGTGCCGTCGGGCGGCTGGAGCCAGGCGATGGTGCGATACGTTCGGTGCGCCCAGCGCGCCCATTCGGCCGCCTGGTCGATCTCGCCGTAAAAGCCCATCCCGGCCAGCCCGATGCCGGTCCAGGCGACGTGGCAGTGGTTCTGGAGCAGGATGCCGGCCCAGTAACAGACGGGCGTGGCCGTGAGCGAGAAGAAGCCGGTTCCGAACTCCCGCGCGAAATCGAGAATCTCGCGGCGTTCGGCCCCCGACCACTGATCGTGCAGCAGGTCGTAGCTCCAGGCCAGCGAGGCCAGCGCCTGCGCGGCGGAGAGATCGTGCGAGGCGTCGCCGGCGTTGGCGCGCGCGAGGGCCAGCGTGGCGTCCCTGGCAAAGGCAAGCGCCTGCGGGTCGCCGGTGAGCGCGTACAGCAGCGCGGCGGGCCCCTGCCACTGGGTGAACGTCCGGTCGGCGATCGTCTCGCCCTTTTTGGGCAGGCGGTCCTTGGTTCGCCCCAGTTCGACGCGTTCGCGCAGGCGGCGGAGCATCTCGGCCTCGACCGGGCGTTCCAGGCGGCTGCGCAGTTCGTCCAGTTCCTCGGGCGTGGCCAGCACGTGCGGGCGCCGGCAGACCGCGTTCGTCCAGGGCACCAGCGCCGCGGGGTCGGGCGGCCGTTTGGGATGCGGGTCCTTGCGGACGATCGCGGCGTTCACGGTCGGCGGCGCAGCGGGGGATGCCTTCGGCATACAGCTCCTTTGTTCAGTAGCCCTGAATCTGATCCACGAAAGCTTCGGGCGGGCCGTCGATGCGCCCCTGGCGCTTGAGGCCCTTGGCGAGGTCCATGCCGAGGATGATGCCCGCGAGTTCCAGGCGCGCGATCTCGTAGTCGGCGGGGTTGTTGTTCGGGCTGGGGAATTCCACGACGGTGTACTTGTTCCCGGGGCTGGTCTTGTACTCGATCATCTCCTTCAGGAGCGCCTTGACCTTTTCGGCGTCCTTGGCGGCGGCGAGCTTGAGGTATTCGACGTCGTAGCTGCCGCGGCGGAAGATCTTCATGCGCAGGCTCGGGAGGAGTTCCGGAATCCCCAGCGGCGCGCCGCTGTAGGCCATGTTGTCGCCGCCGTTGACGGGCGCCGCGCCCGAGGCGGGTTCGGCGCCGACCTTCCAGGCGCAGAAGCCGTCGAGCCCGATGTCGTAGAAGGTCCACATCGAACCGCGCGTGCCCGTCGCCGGCCCGGAGACGCGGTCGCCGCCGCCGTAGATGAAGACTTCGTGCGCCGGGCCCTTGGCCTTGAGCGCCGCGAAGCGGTGCTTGTTCGCGTAGGCGTGGACCGCGCCGATGTACCAGGCGTCGATGTGGGGTTCCAGCATGCCCTCGCCGTCGTCGGGTTCCCAGTTCTTGGCCTTGTAGCACTGGCACTTGGGATCGCGGCAGTTCCAGTGGCCGATGTCGATGCGGTAGTTCACCTTCACGCCCTTGTCGTTGTCGCGCATGTGCTGGTTGGTCAGCTTGGCGTACCACTGCAAGACTGCGAAGCCGTACTTGTTGTACGGTTCGTCCAGGCGCCAGGGGCTGTTGGCGTTCTCCTGGTCGCTGTGGTTGAGGAAGACCTGGAAGCCGGTCTTGGTCCAGCCCTTTTCGGCGAAGTGGTCCACGCACTGCTTCGAGACGGCCTTGAAGGTTTCCTCGTAGGCCGGGACGAGCGTGGCCTTGTAGTCCTTGGGGTTCTTGCGGAAGTTCAGGCGCTTGTCGGCCAGGCTTTCGTCGTGCGAATAGCCGTAGGGCCAGTGCAGGTTGAAGGGCAGGTAGAAGTGCGGCGGCGGTTCCTTGTCGTCGAAGATTTCGCCCGAGAGCACCGGGCCGAAGCGTTCGTCGAAGTGCTTCCAGTCCACCTGGGTCTCGGCGCCGTTGCCGGAGAGCATGGGCGCGTAGCGCGGATACCCGCGCTGCGAATGGTAGGGCATGATGTTCAGGTACATGCGGTGACGGTTGAAGAGCCGGTAGCAGTTGTGTTCGGCCTCGATGGTCTCCTTGGCGGTCGCCTTGTACGGGTTCTGCGTGTCCGCCACGCCCAGGCTGGCCACGGGCGAACTGTAGTTGTTCACGTCGAAGATGATGCTCGGGCGCGCCGGCAGGTCGATCGGCCAGACCGTCAGGGCGATCTTGATCTTCGCTTCCACGCCGCCGCTCGCGGAGAGTTCGCCTTCGTACTTGCCGGGCTTGGTGCCGGGCGGAACGTATATTTCGACGAGCGCCAGGCCGACCTTCTGTTCCGGCGGCGCCAGCAGGCCCTTGGCCGAATAGGGCACGTCGAAGGCCCCGCCGAGTTTTTCGAGCGGCACGCAGATGTCGGCGAAGATGCCTCCGCCGTCGGCCGCGACGGTGTTCGTGAAGGCGATCAGCGAGACCGAGACGCCCGCGGCGGGAATCGCGGACTCCCCTTCTCCCTTCAGCGCGCTCACGCCCAGGCGCACGCCCTTGGCTTCGCCCGCGACGACGACCTGGAAGGCGGCGGTCTCGTTGCGCGCCGAGGCCAGCGTCACCGACTTCTGCGCCTTGGACCAGACCGTGTTGCCGTCGGCCAGCGCGCCGGCGGGCTTGCCGGAGAATTCGATCACGCTGCCGTCGGGCCGGAACTTATACGTGTCGGGAACGCAGTACAGGTCGGCGGCGAGGACGGCCGTGGAGAGCAGCGCGGCGAAGAGCGTGAGCGGAATGCGGGAGCGCATGAAAAGTCCTCCGTGCCAGAGTCCGGTCAGAGCGCGGTCACGCGCAGGCCGGTGTAAAAGTCGTCGGCGTAGCCGCCGAAGTTCCGGAACGCGATCCGCCCGCCTTCGAGCGGTTCGCGGTAATACGGGTATGCGCCGTCGTCACGAAGATCGTGCAGAAGCGTGCCGTTGACCCAGAAGCGCAGGGCCGCGCCCTCGCGTTCCAGCGCGAAAGCGTGCGGCTTGCCGCGGTCTTCGGAACAGAACGGTTCGGGGCGCGAACTGAGCGTGGACGCCTTTTCAAAGGCCGCGTTGTGCGGGCCGTCCCAGGCGAGTTGCCCCCATTCGAGCGGGACGTGCCCGCCGATCTTGCGCAACACCGAGGGCCGCCCGTAGACGCCGCGGTGGAAGCCCACCGTGTGCGCGACGATCTTGCCGTAACTCGCCAGGTCGCAGTAGCGCGCGTCGGGGCGCGGGTCTTCGAAGAGGTCGGACAGGCCGTGGGGCCGCGCGTTGAAGATCAGCATCGTGTTGCCGTCGGCGGCCGCGCTGCGGAAGACCCATTCGACGCGAAAATGCTTGGGCAGGATCAGGTCGCGGAGCCAGACGGTCGTCGCGCGCCGGCCGGGGCCGCAGTGGAAGGTGCGCAGATGCAGTTCGCCGCCCGCGCCGAGCAGGACTTCGCCGTGGCCTTCCAGCTTCCAGTCGCTCGTGCGCCGCGCGGCGTCCC
This sequence comes from Planctomycetota bacterium, assembly GCA_026184295.1. Taxonomy (GTDB): domain Bacteria; phylum Planctomycetota; class SZUA-567; order H5-PLA8; family H5-PLA8; genus JACQFI01. The sequence continues at coordinate 30,633 of JAHCJK010000001.1, read as the reverse complement.
AATCGTAGAGGAGGTTCATGGCCGCGCCTCCCGGGCCGAGGCGGCCTGCCGGGAAAAGAATGCGTAGCTTTCCGGCGGCGGGCCGACGACCGCGATCGAGTCTCCTTCGACCGGTTCCGGCGGACAGACCACCAGCGCGCCCTGCCCCAGCGGCTGCCCCCCGGCGCTCCGGCGCAATCGCCGCAGCGCCTGCGCGCCCGCGGCCTGCCCCGCGGCGGCCAGGTTCATGTACGTGCCGCTCCAGCGCGTGCCGGGGCGTTCGAGCCCCATCACGGCCAGACTCAGGGCCTTGGGCACCTCGGCCTGTCCGGCCAGCCATTCGGCCGTGTGTTCGGTCGCGACGGCCGCGGTGACGCCTTCGCCCATGCGCGCGCGCAGCCAGGCGGCGGGGCGTTCGCCCGCAGGCAGGATCGCGCAGAGTTCCCGCGCGTCGAAGCCCAGGCCCGCCTGCGCCATCGCGTACAGGTACCCGGACTGGCGCTTGAAGGCGTCGGGTTCGGGGATGCGCGTGCGCCCGCTGGCATCGACCGGGTGCGCGCCGCGGTCGTGGCCGATGCAGGCGATGCGGCGGTGCCCGGCTTCCAGCAGCCGGCGCGTGCACAGATACCCGTCGCGGAAGGTGTCGAAGACCACGCCGTCGAAGGAGACCGAGGTCGGCGCGGCGTCGAGGGCCACCACCGGTCGTCCGGTCGCGGCCAGCGCGCCGAGGTATTCCTCGTTCTGAATGCCGACGGTCAGGTACAGGGCGGCGTCCATCGCGAGCACTTCTTCGAGCGGCGGGCCGAAGCGGAAGGCGCGGCTTTCCTGTTCGCGGGTGCAGTAGGCGACGCGCAGGTTCTCGCGGGTCAGGCGTTCCACGGCGGCGGCGAGCATGTTCTGGTACAGGCCGCCCTCGCGCATCTTCTTTTCGGATTTGGGGTAGACCACGGCGACCAGCGGCGGGCGCACGTCGTTGACGAAGATGCCGCGCCCGTGTTCGCTGCGCAGGAGGCCTTCGCGGAGCAGGTCGCTGACGGCCTGCGTGGCGGTGACCTGGTTGATCTTGAAGGTGCGGCAGAGCTGCCGCTGCGGCAGGAGCGCGTCGCCGGGGCGCAGGCGCCCGTCGAGGATCGACTGGCGGATGCCTTCGCGGAGCTGCACGAAGAGCGGGTCGCGGTCGGCGCCCCGGTGGAGCTTGACCGCGCCGGTCCAGCCGGGCGCGGCGGCGGGGGTCTTGCGAGCCTTGCGGGCGTTTCGGTTCACGGCGGCACCCTCGTTTTTCCGCCGTCCAAGTGTACTAGTGCACGCGTCCATTGCAAGGGTATACACCGCTCGAATTGCGCGGCAGGCCGGAATTTACCCTTTTACAGAATGCTGGCGCCGAAGGCCGATTCGAGCAGGTCCACGGCCAGTTTGGCCGTCGCGTTGGCCCGGTCGAGCACCGGGTTGACCTCCACGAGTTCGCACGAGAGCATCCGCCCGGTGTCGGCCACCAGTTCCATGATCAGGTGCGCCTCGCGCACGGTCAGCCCGCCGGGCACCGGCGTCCCGACGCCCGGGGCGTAGCTGGGGTCCAGGCTGTCGATGTCGAAGGAGAGGTGGAAGCCGTCGCCGCTCTCGGCCGCCACGATCTTGAGCGCCTCCTGCATCATCGCGTAGACGCCGTGCTCGTCGATCTCGCGCATGGTGATCGCGCGCAGGCCCAGCTTGCGGATGTTGGCGCGTTCGCCCATGTCGAGGTCGCGGACGCCGAAGAGGACCGTGCGGCGCGCGTCGATCATGGGGCTCTTCCCGGCCAGCGCGGTCAGCAGGCGGTTCCCGGCGCCCAGGGCCACGGCCAGGGGCATGCCGTGGATGTTCCCGCTGGGGCTGGTGCGGGAGGTGTTGCAGTCGCCGTGGGCATCGACCCACAGGAGCCCGAGCTTCTTCTTGCGCTGGCGGGCGTGCAGGGCCAGGCCGGCCAGGGTCCCGATGGCGATGGAATGGTCCCCGCCGAGCACCAGCGGCTTCGCGCCGGCCGAAAGCGTGCGGTTGACCGTATGCGCGAGCACTCGGCAGGCGCGCCGGATCGGCTGGACGTACTTCAAACGCGGCGACCCCCGCCCCGCCACGCTGGCGTGCGGGACCTCCACGTTGCCCAGGTCCTGCACTTTAAAGCCCAGGCGTCCCAAGCGTTCGCGCACGCCGGCAATGCGTATGGCCGAAGGCCCCATATCGACGCCGCGCAGGCTGGAACCCAGGTCCATGGGCACCCCCAGGATCGCGACGGTGTGGTTGGAACGTGCGGGTTGCTTGCGCGCCATGCGAACTCCCATCGAATGGATTTCCCGGCATCCTAGGCGCGGACGCCCGGGGCACAAGGAGGAATGCCGCGCAGCCTGAGGCTTCTTGACAACCCTAATTCTTATGCATACTTGTACGCTCGATAGCTTTTTGGTCGGCCCCCAGACGAGGCGTGCGCCAAGGACCGAGTTGAATGCCGACCCTCGAAGATATCCGCCTTGGCCAGCTCGCGGTGGCGCAAGGGCTGGCCCAGCCGCTCGAAATCGAAGAATGCCTGGCCGAGCAGCACCGCAACGAGCAGAACGGCAACTACGAACAGCTCGGCGAAATCCTGATCGGGCACGGCTTCCTGACCCGCACCCAGCTTGAACGCCTGCTTTCCATGCAGCGCGAGGCCCTGCAAAAGGTCACGCGCATCGGTTCGTACGAGCTGATCCGCAAGCTGGGCGAAGGCGGGATGGGCGCGGTCTACCAGGCCAAGGACACGCGCAACAACGAGATCGTGGCGCTGAAGGTCCTGCCGCGTTCGCGCGCGCGGGACGGCACGTTCCTGAAGCGCTTCGAAGCCGAAGCGCGCGCGGCCTTCGAACTCGACCACGCCAACATCGTCCGCGGGCTCGATTTCGCCCACGCCGACGGCTACTACTTCCTGGTCATGGAGTACGTCGAGGGCCAGGACGTCTACAGCCTGCTGGAACAGAAGGGCCGCTTCAACGAGAAGGAAGCCGTCAAGATTCTGGAACAGGTGGCCTCGGCGCTGGACCACATCCACGGCGAACGCCTGGTGCACCGCGACATCAAGCCCGAGAACATCCTCGTCACCGCCGCGGGCGTGGCCAAGCTGGCCGACATGGGCCTGGCCGTGGACAAGGAACAGCAGGGCCGCCGCCGCATCACCAAGGCCGGCATCGCGATGGGCACGCCCTTTTACCTCTCGCCCGAACAGATTCAGGGCAAGACCGAGATCGACATCCGCTCCGACGTCTACTCGCTGGGCACGACCGTCTACGAGATGGTCACCGGGCGCCCGCCGTTCGACGGCGAGACCGCCGCGGTGGTGATGATGAAGCACTTGAACGAACAGGTGCCGAGCCCGCACGACATCGACCGCGGCATCTCGATGGGTTTCTGCCACGTGCTCGAGAAGATGCTGGCCAAGGATCCCGCCGAGCGCTACCAGACGCCGGCCGAACTGCTTTCCGACCTGACGCTGCTCAGCGAGGGCAAGCCGCCCGTGAGCGTGCGCCCGGCGGCGGGCCGGTCGAGCATCGCGCGGCCGGCGGGGGCCCACGCCGAACACGGGGCGCGCTCGAGCGCCACCTCGCAGCGGCACGAAGCCCGCGGAGTGAACGAGAACCTCGAGAAACTCGACGAGATGCTCGCGCCGGTCGGCGGCCCGCCGGGATCGAGCACCTCACGCATCGGCGCGGCGCGGCGGAACCCCGGGCAGAGCAACATCCTTCGCGCGCGCAGCGCGGTGCACGCGCCGGTCTCGACCAACCTGAGCCTGAAGTGGGCGATTCTCGTCGGCGTGGTGGTGGTGGCGATCGCCACGATCTCCTCGCTGATCGTCAGCGTTTTCAGCACGCACTAAGAGCGGTGACCCGGCGCGCGGCCTCCGGTTACTACGGTATACGCAAGGATAACGGATGTCCGACGCGCGGCTGAAAGAACAAGGCGACGAGCAGCTCATGGCCGAACTGGCCGCGGGCAACCACGAAGCCTTTGAAGAACTGCTGCGCCGCTACGAGACGCAGGTCATTACCTTCTGCTACGCCTTCATGCGCAACCGGGATTCCTCGGAAGACATGGCGCAGGAGACCTTCCTGCGCGTCTTCCGCAACGCGGGGCGCTACCAGCCCGTCGCCAAGTTCACCACCTGGCTGTACAAGATCGCCGCGAACCTCTGCATCAACGAGCTGAAAAAGGGCCAGTTGCGCAGCAGCCGTTCGCTGGACGAACCGGCCGGAAGCGACCCCGACGGGACGCGCATCATCGAACGGCTGGCCAACAAGGCCGACGCGCCGCTGAACGAGGCCGAAAAGCACGAGGCGCAGCGCCTGATCGACCGGGCCATCGCGCACCTGCCCGACGACCAGCGCACGACGCTGGTGATGGTCGAGTACCACCACATGCAATACCAGGAGATCGCGGAGATTCTGGGCGTGACGGTCAGCGCCATCAAGATGCGCGTCAAACGCGCCCGCGAGACCCTGCGCGAGACGCTGAAGATCTTGCAGGCCGAGAGCAAGTGACGCCCAGGGGCGGCGCACGGTTACACTTCGGGTGACGGGACGACGGGTATGAGCGAACAGGAACTGGCCAAAACGGCGCCGCGGGAGATCACCTGCGAGCAATGCCGCGAGATGCTTTCCGAGTACGTGGACCGCGAGATCTCCGCGCAGGAGAAGGCCGAGGTGGAGCACCACCTGGCCACCTGCGTGAAGTGCGTCAACGAATCCACGCGCCTCGCGGGCCTTAAAAATATCGTGCAGAACTGGGAAGGCGTGAAGGGCTCCAGCAAATTCCGCGAAGCCGTGATGCAGCAGTACGTCAGCGAGTCGCGGATGATGTCCTCGAAGCCCTTTACCGAAGCCGCCGCGATCGCGCGCGCCGAATCGCAGCGCGAGGTCAAGGATCCCCCGCCGCCCAAGGCGAACGTGCTCCTGATCGCGGTCGGGATTCTGGTGCTGCTGGGGGTGCTGGCGCTGCTGCTTTATCCCATGCTGGCCAAGACGCCGTAGCTATTCGCTCAGGCCCTTCGCCATGCGCGAGGCGCCGCTTTCGTGCTCTTCCGAATCGTTTTTTCCGCCGGCGGGCTGCGCTTCGGCCAGGGCCTTGTGCGGCAGGTACGCGGCCTTCGCGGACGCATCTTTTAAAAGCTTCAGCGCGCGGAGCACGTCGCGGGCCGGCAGATCGGCGGGCGCGACGACGTTCACCACCGCGCCGGGGGCCTGCTGGACAAGGCCCTTCACCAGGTCCGCGTCGAGCTGAAAGGATTGCCCGCCGGTCTCGGTCCGCAGTTCGCCCTTGGCGCCCCGGCTGAGCGGCAGGTCCACGACCTCCCCGTTCTGCCCGTCCGCGCCGGGCAGGTCGAGCACCACGGGGGCTTCAGTTCCGGCGCTGACGCCGGCCGAGCGCACCCGGACCGCGGCCGCCGCGAGCAGCACGCGCTGGAGGTCGGCCCAGCGGGCTTTTTCGCCCAGCGACAGCTTCAGCGAGGCGTCCTTGCCCTTCAGGGCCTCGCCGCCCGCGGCCAGGATCGCCTTGCCGAACTTGGCGAGGTCCTTTTCCTTCTCGAGCTTGATCGTCTTGCCGCCGATCTGGAGGACGCCGCCGTCCAGGACGGCAGGGGCCTCCTCGGCATGCAAGCCGCCGGCGGCACCCGCGCATGCGGATGCCGCCAGCAGGATCACAGGCAGGAGCGTTCTGCGATTCATCGGGCTTAGAATTCCCAGCCGAAGATGAGAATGCTCTTAAAGCGCGCGGAATTCTCCGTCAAGCCGACCAGCGGCGCGAAGTCGATGTGCATCTGCTTCATCGGCTTGTACTGGAGGCTCGGCCCGATCAGCAGTTCCGGCTTGCCGTACGCGCTGCGGTCGAACTTGTCGTTCACGAAGCCCAGCTTGGTCTCAGCGCCGATCGAGAGCTTGTCGTCCTTGATCGTGTACGAGATGCCGGTCGTCCACTCGTAGGTGGTCTCGTGGTTGCCGCCCAGTTCGGTTTCGTAGACCAGGTTGGTCGCCCAGTGCCAGCGCGGCGCGGCCTCGCCCGAGAAGAGCAGCTTGGTCTCGAAGTGGTCCGGACCGCCGTCGTTCATGATGTATTCGAAGTACGAGGTCGGGTTGCCGGGGATCACGTCCCAGTTCGCCCACGCCCAGCGCAGTTCCACTTTCTGCTGGTCCCACTTGAGCGTCTTGTCGAGGCCCACGTGGCCGGTCTGGTGCGTCACGCCGTACAGGTCGAGTTGGAAGCGGTACGGGAGGCCGATCTCGAGTTCGTACTGCGTCTGCACCTCGCTGTCGCCTTCGCGCGGCACCTCGACCGTGTACCAGTTCTCGAACTGGATCGAGCCTTCCTGGCGCACGTAGGCGCGGGTCTCGCCGAAGCGGCGCTTGGTCGTCCAGCGCGGCTGGCCGTAGCTGCCGACGCGGTCCTCTTCGCGCAGGCCGCTGGACGCGCGCTTGCCTTCGACGGTGATCTCGACCGGCGGCAACTCCCACGAACGCAGGCGCTCGCCGTCGCCCCGGCGCGCGGGTTCGGCCGGCGCGGGCGCGGGGGCGTGCTTGTCCGGCACGCGGGCGGCATCGCTGGCAGTGCTGTGGCTGATCGGCACGCTCTTCTTCAGATCGGCGATCGTCTTGTCCTGCTCCGCGATCTTGCTTTTCTGCGCGTCCATCTGCTGCGCCATCGCCTTCATCTGTTCCTGCATCGCCTTGACCTGATCGTGAAGATCCTCGGCACAAGCCTGTCCGCCGAGCACCGCGAGCCCCATCGCCACGGCCACCAGATGCCACAAAGTGCGCATGTATCTTCCTCCCCGTTTGGATTGGGTGAGAAAGATTGCAAGTGCTGCGCCAGCAAAAAAGTGGCGGCATCCAGGCGCTCAGGCCAAGACTAAGCGGTTTGAAAACCACGGCTTAAGAAAGCGACTCGATTCGGCTCCGATGGCTCCATGTACATACGATCCTCACCGCGTGGCCACATCGACTACATGAAAAAAGCCGCAGCACCGACGGCAATTCGTCAATGCTGCGGCTTCCTTTAAACGCTTCGGTCAGTCGCCCGAGGCCGCGGCGAATTCGAGCTTTTTGGGGCTCGCGCCGTTGGTTCCCCGGCGCACCGTCCGGATCACCGGCGCGGGAAAGAATTCCTGCGTCAGCTTCGCGTGGCTGATGTCGGCCAGCGAGTTCACGATCTTGTCCGGGCCGTACGCGAACTTGCCCAGGTCTTCGCGCCGGGTTCCGCCGCTGAGCACCAGGACGGTCTTGTAGCCCACCTGCACGCCGCCCAGGATGTCGGTCTCCATGGTGTCGCCAATCATGATCGTGTCTTCGGCGGCAATGCCCATCTCCTTGCGCGCGCCGCGCATCATGATGGGGCTGGGCTTGCCGACCGAGAAGGCCTTCAGGCCGCTCGCGGCTTCCAGCATGGAAACGATCGCGCCGCAGCCGGGGCGCGTCCCGCCGCCGGCGACCGGGCAGTTGGGGTCCATGTTGGTCGCGATCAGCTTCGCGCCGTTCATGATCATGCTCAGCGCAGTCTCGAACATCTCGAAGGTGAGCGTGCGGCCTTCGCCGACGACGACGAAGTCCGGGTTCTTGTCCACGATGGAGAAACCGTTCTTATGGAGCGCGGTCAGCAGGCCGCCTTCGCCGATGACGTACGCGGTGCCGTTGGGCTTCTGCCGCGCCAGGTACCGCGCCGTGGCCATCGCGCAGGTAAAGACGTGCTCTTCGCCGACGTCGATGCCCAGGCCCTTGAGCTTGGTCGCGACGTCGCGCCGCGTGCGCTGGCTGTTGTTGGTCAGGAAGAGGAACGGGATGTCCTGCTTCTTCAGTTCCGCGATGAACCGTTCGGCGCCGGGAATCAACTGGCTGCCTCGGTAGATCACGCCGTCCATGTCGATCAAGTAGCCCTTCATGCCTTCCTCCTTACAACCCCCACGTACCCTACCCCATCCCTGCCCTGCGAACGGCGTGGCACCGTCGCGGATGCCCATCGCTCATTGCAATGCCGATGCCAACGCGCACAGGTGACGAATTTCGCTACGAAGATGTCCATTTATTGGCACTCGAGGTGCGCTCCTTGCACATGCTGTCTTCTGAGATTGAACAACGCGTAAAAAGATGCACGTTCTTTCGCACACCTTGCTTTAGTGCGCGTTAGCATGTGCCCGGATCGTTACGATTCTGAAAATTACTGCATGCCACAAATCCGACCACTCTGAGAACTTACAGCAACAGCATGTTCAATAACCTCCTCGAATACTACGCGGACATCGTGAGATTTACCGAATAATGTGTGTCGATACAGGCGACCGCTAAGCGTAGCTTGCGCGTATTGCCAACCTCCCCGAAACTCCTGCCATGCGTCCTTCCTCACGCAACATCGGGCTCGCACTCGCCGTCTCGCTGCCGCTCATCGCCTACATTTGCTATCCGACCCTCGCCACGCTCTGGGATGGCCTGCGCGAACCCGTCGCCGAATGGCGCGCGCAGCGCCACGGCTTTCCCGCCGAACAGCCCGCGGGCGCGGCCTTCCGCGCGCTTATAAAGGAGAACTCGGCGCGCAAGGCCGTCTGGGGCACGCTGACGCTTTCCTTTTGGACCGTCGTCTGCGGCGGCCTCTGGGGCCTGGGGCTCGCGTTCCTGTGGGGACGCCGCGCCTTCCCCGGCCGGCGGCTCTTCGCGATGCTTGGCTACGCGCCGATCCTGATGCCCCCGCTGGTGGGCACGCTGGCCTTCCTGCGCCTGCTGGGCGAAGGCGGCTACGTCGCGCGCTGGTTTCCCACCGGCAGCGGGCAGCCGTGGCTCCCGCCGTTCGGGAACGTGCTGGTGCTGCATACCTATTCGTTCGGGATATACACCTACGCGTTCGCCTCCGCGGCGCTCGAAAACCTCGACCAGAGCCACGAAGAGGCCGCGCGCAGCCTGGGCGGCGGGCGCTGGGCGGTGCTCCGCCACGCGCTCTGGCCCGCGCTCAAGGCGCCGGTCACGGCCGCCGCGCTGCTCACCTTCATGGCCGCGGGCGCTTCGTACAGCGCGCCCCTGCTGCTCGATACGAGCGGCTGCTACCTGACGGTCGAGATCGTGAACGAGAAGCTCGCGGGCGACCGCGCCTTCGTCGCGGCCCTGACCGCGCTGCTGGCGGGGATCTCGCTGACGGCGCTGCCGCCGTTCCTTTTCTTCCAGCGCCACGCCACCGCGGGCGGCGGGCTGAAAGGCAGCACGCTGCGCCCCCTGCCGCGCGCGCGCGGCGCGGGCTTGGCCGTGCGCCTGGCGCTTTCGGCGGGGGCCGCAGCGGTGCTGCTCGCCCCGCTGCTGATCACGGCGCTCGGCGCGTTCACGCCCAAGTCGCAGTGGTACACGGGCACGAATCTCGCGGACCTCACGCTCGACGCCTTCCGCGGGCTCAACGATGAAAACTGGGCCGCGCTGAAGCACAGCCTGGGCTACGCGGGCGCGGCGGCGGCCATCGACGTGCTCCTGGCCGTCGCGATCGCGCTCGCGCTGCGCCGTGCGCCCGGATGGTCGGCGCTCCCGGCCGAAGCCTGCGTGCTGCTGGCGGTCGCGCTGCCCGGAACGGCCATCGCGATCGCGCTGCTCTCGGCCTTTCACGCGGGCTCCTGGCTGACCGGCGGCCTGCCGCTGGGCCAGACCGCGCTGATCCTGATCCTCGCCTATGCCGTGCGCTGCCTGCCGCTGGCCGTGCGCCCCGCGCGCGCGGCCCTGCAGGACCTCGGCACGGACCTGGAACGCGCCGCGCGCGGCCTGGGCGCGGGCTCGGCGCGCACGCTGCTGAAGGTGACGCTGCCCCTGATGATCCCCGCGCTGCTGGCGGCGGGGCTGCTTTGCTTCATCACCAGCGCGGGCGAATTCGTGGCCTCCGAACTCCTGTACGGGCCCGAGACCGTGCCCGCGAGCGTCGAGATCAACACGCTCTTCCGCAACAACCCGCCGGGCGCGACGGCACTGGGGCTGTACCTGATGGGCATCGGCGCGCTGGCCGTCGGCCTGGCCGCATGGATTCAGAAACGCACTTCCTGGCGTGGAAGGACGGGCGGCGATAAACTCTGAGCCGCCGAAGCCGTGACGCCGATTCAGGCAAGGGTGCCCGTATGAACCGAACGATCCTGCGCGGGGTGTGGCTGCTGCTGGCGGTGCTCGCGCTGCCGCTGCGGGCCGCCGAACAGAACGAACCGCCGTTCGAACGCGGCGCGGACCTGCTGCGCCTGGAAGCCATGTCCGCGCGGACCAAGCTGGTCGCGCTCAGCGTCGCGGCGCATCCAGACGACGAAGACGGCGCGACGATCTCCTGGCTGCGGCGCTTCGGCGGCGTCGAAGTACACATGTGTCTCTCCACGCGCGGCGAAGGCGGGCAGAACGAGGCCGGCCCCGAACTGGGCGCGGCGCTGGCCTGGAAGCGCACGCAGGAGACCGAGGCCGCCGCGCGCATCCTGGGCGCGAAGGTCTGGTACCTGAACCTTCCGGATTTCGGCTTCTCGAAGACCGCCGAGGAGACCTTCAAGGTCTGGCCGCACGAGGAGGCCCTGGGGCGGCTGGTGCGCATCATCCGCATCGTGAGGCCGGACATCCTTTTCACCAACCACAACCCCGAAGGCAAGGACCACGGCCACCACGTCGCGACCGCGCGGCTGCTCTTCGAAGCCTTCGAGGCCGCCGCGGACCCGAAGCGTTTTCCCGAACAGATCGAGAAGGAAGGCCTGAAGCCCTGGCAGGCGAGCAAGCTCTACCGGCGGCTGTGGGATTTCGAACGCGAGCAGAGCACCGTGCGGCTGGACGTCTCGAAGCGCGACCCGGTCGCGGGCGCTTCGCCGGCCGAGATCGCCTCGTGGGCGCTCGAGAAACACGCCTCGCAGGGCATGCATCGCGAGACCAAACCCGGCGAGCGCGTGGAACGCTTCTTCCTGCTTGCGAAGCAGCACGCGACCGAGCGCTACGAGCCGGCGGCCAAGGATGCGGAGAAGGAAACCGATCTGCTGAGCGGGTTCAAGGACGTGCCGGACGCGGAAAGCCGCATGCGCATCCCGCTGGAGATGGAACTGTCGGCTCCGATGCTGCTGGGCCTGGACCCGGACAACCGGCATACGCCGCGCCTCCGGCAAGCCCTCCACGGCCTCTCGGTCACCTGCGCCGTCCGGGACCCGCTCATCGCGCTGGGCGAATCGACGGAGGTCGTCGTGCGCGTGGCCAACGCGGGCGAAGTTCCGGTCACGCTGCAATCGCTGGCGTTTTCGCACGAGCCCGGCTGGGAAGCGGGCGCCCTGGAGGTCCCGAAGGACCCCATCGCGCCGCGCAGCTTCGTCGAACTCAAGGCCACGCTGAAGGCCACCGCGCAGGCCGCGCCGACCTATCCGCCCGAATCCCATTTGGACGAACGCATCGAGACGCGCTCGCCGGTGGCCGTGTCGGGCACGGTCTCGGTCAACAAGGACGTTAAATTCGAACTCGCCCCGGTGCAGGTGCCGGTCCAGCTCGCGCCGCTGTACGAAGCGCGCTTCGTACACGACCCGTACCTCGTCTTCGACGATCCCGACCACGACGAGCCCGGCGCGATCTCCTGCCGCGCGAAGCTGCTCGTGACCAACCACCGCCGCGAACCGTGGACGCTGTACGTCAAGCCGCAGGAGAACCCGCGCTTCATGGCCCAGCCGACGGGCAAGTACGCCGGCGCGAAGCTCGACTTTACGGAGCCGGGCCAGACGCTTACCGCCGAACTGCCTTTCACCGTCACCGTCGCGGAACTCTCGAAGATGGACCTGCCGGTCACGGCGCTTCTCTTTCAGCAGGGCGACGCGCACTCGCGCCCGGTCACGACGCGCTTCCGCCGCGTGCCGCTCAAGCTGCCCGGGCCCCTGAACGTCGGGATCGTGCGCACCTACGACAGCGCGACCTGCGACGCGCTGAAGCTGCTGGCCGGACAGAGCCCCGGGATGTCGCTCCTGGAACTGACGCCCGAGGACCTGGAAGAGAACGACCTCGCGCCGCTGCACACCATCGTCCTGGACCTGCGCGCGGCGCAGTACCGCCCCGACGTGGTGCTCCAGCGCGAACGGCTCAAGGCCTTCATGGAAAACGGCGGCAACATCGTCTGCCTGTACCACAAGGACTTCGACTGGAACGAACCCGGCGAAGACGCGCGCGGGCGCGGGTTCTTTCGCGGCAAGGGGGGCGGCGGCGTGCTCGCGCCCTTCCCCATCACGCTCTCGTTCGCGCGCGTGACCGACGAAGAGGCCGCCGTGAAGCTGCTGCAGCCCGCGCACCCGCTGCTCTCGCGCCCCTGCAAGATCTGGGACGAGGACTTCGCCGGCTGGGTGCAGGAACGCGGGGTTTACTTCCCGTCCAAGTGGGACGAACGCTACACGCCGCTGCTTTCGAGCAGCGATCCCGGCAACCCGGCGCTCGACGGCGGCCTGCTGGTGGCCGACCTGGGCAAGGGCAAGAAGGGCAGCTTCATCTACACGAGCTACGTCTGGTACCGGCAGTTGCGCGCGGGCGTGCCCGGCGCGTACCGGATGCTGGCGAACCTGATCGCGTATCCGGTCGTAAAGAACGAAGGGAAGAAATGACGGTCATGGCCGCGCGCACTCCGCCGAGCAACCTTGCGCCCACCCTTCGCCAGCCGTGGCGCAAACGGATGCTGGTATTCGCGACGGTGCTCCTTTGGGGATTGGCGGCCATCGACCGCGGCTTCGCGATGGAACGCCCCATCCTGACCGTCTACGGCGTCTCCATGTACCTCCTGATGGCCTACCTTTCGATCGCCGATGACCGGGGGTATCCCGTCTTCCACCTCTCGCGACTCTGCTCGGTCTCGCTGGGCTTCTCGGTTTTCCTTGGCATCCTCCTCTGGAATCGCGCGTAATGACTCCTGGCCAACGCCGCACCCTCTGGGCCTGCACCTTCGCGATGTCCTTCATCTTCTTCTACGAAGCGCGCGGCGTGCCCCTGATCTGGCGCGAGAACGCCCCCCGCCTGCCGACCTCGGCCGCGGCGCGCGCGTTCTTCTGGGAAGAGCTCGCCTGGGGCAGCGCGTTTCTGGTCTTTTGCGCGGTGCTTACCACGTTGCTGCGCAAACCCTACCGCGAGCCCGAAGGCGGCGCTCCACGCGGGCCGAACTTCCTCCTGGGCGACTGGATCGGCCTGGCGATCGCGCTCGGCGTGCTGGCCGGCACCGCCTGGCAGAGCTACCACGGCGTGATGGGACCCTGAGATGCCGCGCGCCTCCGCCGAACAGACCGGGCCCGACCTGCGCGCGGCGCTGAAGACGCACTTCGGCTACGCGGAGTTCCGCCCGCTGCAGGAAGAGATCATCCGCGACACGCTGAACGGGCGCGACGTCTTCGCGCTGCTGCCTACCGGCGGCGGCAAGTCGCTCTGCTTCCAGCTTCCCGCGATGCTGCGCGACGGGCTGACCGTGGTCGTCTCCCCGCTGATCGCGCTGATGAAGGACCAGGTGGACGCGCTGCAGGCCAACGGCTTGCCCGCGACGTTTCTCAACTCGTCGCTGGAATCCGACGAGGCCCGCGCGCGGCTGCGCGGCCTGCACGAAGGCCGCTTCAAGCTGCTCTACGCCGCGCCCGAACGGATCATGCTCGACGGATTCCTGGCCGGGCTGGCGCAGTGGAAGGTCCGCGCGATCGCCGTGGACGAGGCGCACTGCATCAGCGAATGGGGCCACGACTTCCGCCCGGAATACCGGCAGCTCGCGCGGCTGCGCGAGATTCTCCCGGACGCGGCGTGGATGGCGCTGACGGCCACGGCCACCGAACACGTCCGCGGCGACATCGTAAAGCACCTGGGCCTGCGCGATCCCGCGTGCTACGTGGCGAGCTTCAACCGCGCGAACCTGGCCTACCGCGTCGAGCAGAAGGAAAAGGGCTACGCGCAGCTCCTGCGCTTCATCAAGGCCAAGGGCGCGGAGAGCGGGATCGTATATACGCAAAGCCGCAAGAGCGCCGAGAGCCTGGCGTCCAAGCTGAGCGCCGACGGCGTGCGCGCGCTGCCGTACCACGCGGGCATGGAACCGGACGAGCGCTCGCGCAATCAGGAGCGCTTCCTGCGCGACGACGCGCGCGTGGTCTGCGCGACCATCGCCTTCGGCATGGGCATCAACAAATCGAACGTGCGCTACGTCGTCCACTACGATCTGCCGAAGAACATCGAAGGCTACTATCAGGAGACCGGGCGCGCGGGGCGCGACGGCCTGCCCAGCGACTGCCTGCTGCTCTTCAGCGCCGGCGACGCGGTGAAGCAGGAGCGCTTTATCGACGAGAAGCCCGACCCGCGCGAACAGGAGATCGCACGCCGGCAGCTCCGCCGGATGCTCGATTACGCCGAAGCCCGCGGCTGCCGGCGCGCGTCGCTGCTGGGCTACTTCGGCGAAACCTGGACGGACGTTCCCTGCGGCGGCTGCGACAACTGCCTGGACCCGCGCGATACCTACGACGGGACGCTGGACGCGCAGAAGTTCCTCTCCTGCGTCTACCGCATCCGCGAACGCCACAGCACCTTCGGCTTCTCGCTGAAGTACGTCGCCGAAATCCTGACCGGCGCGGAGAGCGACCTGATCCTGGGCTGGCAGCACCATACGCTCTCAACGTACGGGATCGGGAAAGAACATTCCTTAAAGGAGTGGCAGGCGATCGGGCGCGAACTCTGCGAACTCGGCCTGCTGCGCCAATCGCTCGAAGGTCGCTACACGCGGCTGGAACTGACCGCGAACGGGCGCACGGCCTTGAGCAAGCGCGCGCCGGTTCAACTGACCAAGGCCGCCGCGGCGGCCGAAGTGCCCGCAAGCGGGTCCAAACGCGCGCGCAGCAAGGGCGCGATCGAGTGCGACGAGGACTTGTTCGAGACCCTGCGCGTCCTGCGCAAACGCCTGGCCGACGAGCGCAACGTGCCCGCGTACATCGTCTTCAGCGACGCGACGCTGCGCGAGATCGCGCGCGCGTATCCCGAGAGCGAACGCGACCTGATGGGCATCCCGGGCGTGGGCGAAAAGAAGCGCGCGGAGTTCGGCGAGGCCTTTACCGACGCGGTCCGCGGCTTCCTGCGCGAACACCCCAAGCGCACGTTCGCGAACTGACCTCACACCGACCGGCGGAAGGCCCCCGGCGTCACCCCCGTCTCCTGCTTGAACTGGCGGCAGAAAAAGTACAGGTCGCAGTAGCCCAGGCGCTCGGCCACGGCCTTGAGCGGCAGGCGCCCTTCGGCGAGCAGCGTCTTGGCGCGGTCGATGCGGCGGCGCACGCGATACTTGGCCGGCGGCATCCCCAGTTCCTGCACAAAGCGCTTGCGGAAGCGTTCGTAGCTCAGGTTCATGCGGCGCGCGACGGCGCGGAAGTCGCAGGGCGCGGCGAGGTTTTCCTCCACCAGCGCGCGGGCGCGCGAAGCGAAGGCTTCTTCCCCGCCGAGCGCGGCCGCGCGGTGCGCGGCGGCGAGTTCGGCCAGGAGCAGGTGCACGCGCGCAGCCAGGATCGCGCCGTCGAGCAGGCGTTCGCGGACGAATTCCTGGATCACGCCGTCGAAGGCCGCGACCAGCGGCGGCTTGAGCCCCGGAGAAAGCACCGGGCGGTCGCGCGCGATCAGCCGGTCGCGCTCGAGCTGTTCGAAGACGCCGCCGGAGAACATCAGGAAGCATTCGTCCCAGCGCGGCGAATCCTTGCGGTAGTAGCTGTGCGTCAGGCCCGGAAAGAGCACCAGGCAGTCGCCCGCGCGGAGGGGACGTTCGCCCCGCGTGTCGGCGTACCAGCCGCCGCCGTCGAGCACATACACGAGCGCGTAGACCTTGAGCGTGCGTTCGCGGACTTCGTGCGGCGGGCCTTTATCGAAGATGTACCCCGCCCCCACCAACCCCGTTCCGCCGGGGCTCAGCGATTCGCGGAATAAGATGCGGCTCATCGGGCGCGACTTGCCCATGCGCAGCCCTCCGAACGTGACCATTTAACACAAAATCAGGCCCATCGGGTCCATTGCCCACGTTCATACTCTATAGTCTAATGGGCGTAAAGCACGGGACGGACGGACGGACCAGGTCCACTCGACACAAAAGGGAGCCGCGCACATGCTCGATACGATCAGCGATTCGGACGTCGCCTTCTACCACCGCAACGGATTCTACGTCCGCGAAGGCTTTCTCGAGCCCGCCGACCTGGCGCAGTGGCGCGAGGCCGTCGATGCCGCCGTCTTCAAGCGCACCGGGCACGACAAGCGCACGCTCGCAGAAAAGACCGACTGGGAGAAGGCCCTGAAGCAGGTGATGAACCTGTGGAAGGACAACCCCGACGTGCGCGCGCTGATGCTCGACGAACGCCTGGGCAAGGCCGCCGCGCGGCTGGCCGGCGTGGACGGCATCCGCATCTTCCACGACCAGGCCCTGATCAAGGACGCGGGCGGGCGCCCGACCGTCTGGCACCAGGATCTGCCCTACTGGTCGTTCACGCACCGCGCCGCGATCTCGATCTGGGTCGCGCTCGACGACGCGACGGTCGAGAACGGCTGTCTCTGGTACGTACCCGGCAGCCAGTACACCGAAGTAAGCGGCGGCGTGGACCTGGGCAAGGACGCAGACGTGCGCGAAAAGGTCCCGCAGTTGAGCGGCCTCGAAGCGGTTCCCGTGCCGGTGAAGGCGGGCACCGCGGTCTGGCACACCGGACTGACCTACCACTACGCGGGCCCGAACAAGACCGCCAAGCCGCGCCGCGCGATGACCTGCGCCTACATGCCGGACGGTTCGGTCTGCAACGGGCGCTACCACGGCGTGCAGGGGGATTTTAAGCCTGCCGCGGGCGAGAAGATGGACCGCGACGAGGTCTTTCCGCTGATCTATTCGGAAAAGCGCGTCGCCGCGCTGGCGTGATCACGCCGCGAGCAATTTCGCCAGCAGCATCCCGCCGAGGATGTAGAAGAAGACCGCTCCGAGGATGTTGAGCGCGCGGCTGAACCAGTCGGCGTTGATCTTGGCGCGGAAGGCCCGCCACCAGCCCCAGGCGTAGCAGGCCATGCCGATCACGCCCATGGCCACGCCGGCCTTGGGCGGAAACGCCGGCACGTTCTGGAAAAGAAAGCCCGCCAGCAGAAAGAGCGCGATGCCCGCCACCATCCGCGGCACCGCTCCGTCGTCCGACGGAACGGCGCGCGGCGGTTCGGGCGGTTCTTCCATCGCGGCGGGTTGCGGCGCTATTCCGCGAGCCGGTTCTGGACGACCTTCACAGCGTCGGCGACCTGGATGCGGTCCTGCTTCATGCTGTCGCGTTCGCGAATCGTGACGCTGCCGTCCTGCGCGGTCTGCCCGTCCACGGTGATGCAGTAGGGCGTGCCGCATTCGTCCTGGCGACGGTAGCGGCGGCCGATGGCGTCCTTCTCGTCGTACACGGCCTTGATGCCGCTCTTCGAGAACTCCCCCACGATCTTGCGCGCGGACTCCGGCATCCCTTCCTTCTTCACCAGCGGGAAGACGGCGACCTTGATGGGCGAAAGGCGCGGGTGCAGCTTCAGCACCGTGCGGCCTTCGTTGGTGCCGGGCGGCGGCGGCTCCTCGGTGTACGCGTCGATCAGGAAGGCCAGCGCGGCGCGGTCGGCACCGGCGGCCGGTTCGATCACGTACGGGTGGTAGTGCTTGTTCGCCTGCGGATCGAAGTACGTCAGCTTCTTGCCGCTGTGCTTCTCGTGCTGCTTCAGGTCGTAGTCGCTGCGGTGCGCGATGCCTTCCAGTTCGCCCCAGCCCCACGGATAGTCGTACTCGACGTCGTTGCAGCCCTTGGCGTAGTGCGAAAGCTCGTCCGCCGCGTGCGGGCGCAGGCGCAGCTTTTCCTTGCGGATGCCGAGGTTCGAGTACCACGCCAGGCGCGCGTTGCTCCAGTATTCGAACCATTCCATGTCGGACTTCTCGCCCTCGGGCTTGAACTCCGGCGGATGGCAGAAGAATTCCATCTCCATCTGCTCGAACTCGCACGAGCGGAAGGTGAAGTGTTCGACGGTGATCTCGTTGCGGAAGCTCTTGCCCTGCTGCGCGATGCCGAACGGAATCTTCATGCGCATGGCCTGCTGCACGTTCAGGAAGTTCGTGAACATCGCCTGCGCCGTCTCGGGGCGCAGGTACACGGCGGTCTCGTCAATGGCGTCCGCGAGCACCTTCCGCAGTTCCTCGCCCGAGAGCGCCTTGCCTTCGAGCCGGCGCGAGATCGTTTCCAGCGGGTCGATGGAGCCCAGCGAGGTGCGGAACATCAGGTTGAAGCGGCGGATGTCGGAAAGGTTCGGGCTGCCGCAGTTGGGGCAGACGATGGCCAGGTCCCCGACGGCGCCCTTGCGCGTCTCCTTCTTGCCGGACTGGTGGTCGACGACGACCTTGTATTCGACTTCGGCGCCCTTCTCGGCCTTCGGCCACTTGTCCGAACGGCCGCGCTCCTTGCAGTCCTTGCAGTCCACCATGGGATCCGAGAACGTCGCGAGGTGCCCGGAGGCGCGCCAGACGTTGGGATGCATGATGATGCTGGCGTCGATGCCGACGATGTCCTCGCGCGTGGTCACCATCGCGCGCCACCACTCGGCCTTGACGTTGCGTTTGAGTTCGGTGCCCAACGGACCGTAGTCGTAGCAGGACTTCAGGCCGCCGTAGATCTCGCTGGATTGAAAGACGAAGCCGCGCTGCTTGCTCAGCGCGACCAGCTTTTCCATGATCTCCGGCTCGGCGGACGGTTTCTTCTTGTCGGGCTTGCTCATGAATGGCCTCTCCCCTGAAAGCGACCCACTATAGAGGAGCGCCGGGGGGCAACAATGAAAAATCGAGCGCGCGGTCGGATTCATCTTGAACTATGGCAAGGGATTCGCTATTAAATCAGCGACCTCAGGAGAGCACGCGCAGCGCAGCCATGGCTTCACGAACCTTCCACATCATCGCCCACCGCGGCGACTCGGCCAACGCTCCGGAGAATACGCTCTGCGCGTTCGACGCGGCGATCAAGCGCGGCGCCGACGAGATCGAGACCGACGTGCGCGTGACGAAGGACGGCGTCGCCGTGCTGCTCCACGACGCGAACCTTTTCCGCACCACCGGCAAGGAAGCCGAGGTCAAGGACCTGACCTTCGAGGAAGTCCGGCAGCTCGACGCGGCGAACTTCAGCACCGAGAAGTTCAAGAACACGCGCGTCCCGGCGCTCGACGAGGCCCTGACCAAGTACCTGCCCAAGATTCCGTTCGAGATCGAACTCAAGGCCTTCGGCGCGGTCGTCCCGACGATCCAGGCGCTGCAGAAGCAGGCCGACCAGGGCGCGTTCGAACGCGTGCTGCTGACGAGCTTCAACCGCCAACTGCTGGTCAGCGCGCTGATGCTCGACGGCCGCTGCCGCGTCGGGCTGCTGCTGGAACCGCACAGCACGATCACGGTGGCCGAAATCAAACACATGGGCGGCGCCGCGGCCCTGCCCCACTGGGAAGACGTGACCAAGGACATGGTGGACGAAGCCCACCGCCTCAACATGGCCGTGCGCGTCTGGGGCGTGAACAGCCTCGAGACGGCCAAGAAGGCGATCGACGCCGGCGCGGACGGCGCGACCTACAACGATTCCGCCGAACTGGCCGGCTACCTGAAGGAAGCGGGCCTGCGCAACCACGAAGCGCCGCTCCCGCCGATGGCCGTGCTCTACGCGACCAAGGCGCTGTCGAAGGTGGGCGAGAAAGAGCGCGAGAAGGAAGAAGTTCCCAACGGCAAGCACGCGAACGGCAACGGCAAAGCCGCGCTCGTCGGCGCCAAAGCCAGCGGGCGCCTGTAAGCTACTCGTTCTTCCAGCGTTGCCGGCAGGATTCCAGCACCACTTTCGCCCGCGCTTTCTGTTCCTCACGCACCGAGGCCGCCATTTTTTCAAGGGCCTCCGCATGGGCGGGCCGCGCAAGCCGCTCCACTTGCGAGAACATCTCTCCGTCGATGATCTGATATCTCGGCAGCGCCTCGCACAGGATCGGCACGGCGTCGGAATCGTCGCAGCGCGCCAGGAAAAGACCCTGCTGATACAAGGCCTTCTGAGGCACCGCTCCTTCCTTCAGGGTCTTCACCAGAAGCGGCTTATTGCGCTTAAGCAGTGCGGATGCCGCATGGATATACGTATTGTAGCACCACCCTTTGATGCATTTCGCGAGCGCCTGCTCGGCCTCGGGGCCTTCAAAATCTTCCAAGCTGCGTTCGGCGGCCAGGCTCAAATATAGGTCCTGACTGGCCGCGATCTGGGCCAGGCGCGACAGCAATCCTGTCTGTTGGGTCACTCCCGCCGCCCGCAGGTACCATTGGTAAGCGTTGCGTTTTCGTTCGAATGCGTCCATCTCTTCGACGGTCGAATCCACCTTCTTGGGCATGGATTCCGGGGGCGGTTCCTCCTGGAGCGCCGCTGCGATCTTCTCCTTGGAAAAAGCCGCGTCGAGGTCGGCGCACAGCGACTTCACCAGCCCATTTTCACCGTGCTCGCGGTCGTTGCGCAGCGATTGGATCGCCGCCCACTGTTCGGGAACACTCCGAGGGGCCCGCACGTGCATCAAGACGGTCAATGCCTTGATCTTCACCTCGAATGCACCCTTTGTGAGCGCATTCGCCAAAGCGTCTTCATAAAAGCCCATGTAACGCACGCACGTGAACTGCACGGCAGGCTGAATCTTGTCGCCCCGCAGGAAGTCCGCGGTATTGAAACTTCCGCGGTCGCGCTCATCCGGCGGCACGCCGACCAGGTCGCCAGGACAGGACTTGGCGTAAGCGTTTCCCAACCGCCAAACCTGCACGGCATCCACGACGGCCTCGCGGTGTACTTCGTTGCTATCGTAGGTTGCGGGCAGATCGTCGGGGTAGGACACGGGTGCGGGTTCCGCGCACAGACCATGCCATGCACAGAACATCCCAAGGCCTAGTAGGAACTTTCGCATGCCCGTACTTAACGCATCGAAAGAGGGAAGGATCAAAAATAATCCAATCGGTACAACCGCGGCTGCGCCTGCGGAAAGACCGCGCCGAGCAGCGCCTGGTCGCCGTCCACCTTCACGCCGGGAATCGCGGTCCAGGGGAGCGTGCCGAGCGCCATCTGCAGCAGCGCCTGCTTCGAACACTCCACGCGCGCGGAGAGGATGTGGCGGTGCGTGGAGATCATCAGCGAGATGTGGTGCGCGCGCCCGAGGATCAGGCTGTGGTCTTTGCCGTCCACGATCAGGTGCAGGTGGCCTTCGGACTCGATGCCCTCGCGGTTGATGCGCGCCTCAAGTTCCGGCTTGAGCAGGTCCAGGATGCCCGCGACATCCAGGATCAGGCCCATCGCGCCCCACGACCAGCGCATGCCGGTCTCGTACGTGTGCGGAAACCGCTGCGCGAACGCGGCCAGTGGGTGCGTATCGGCGTAGTTCGCGAGTTCGATCTCTTTGCCGCCCAGGTAGTCACGCAGCCAGGCGAGCACCCCTGCGGCGGCCTCCGCGTCACCCGGCGCGACGAAGGCTTCCAGCAGGCCACCGTCGCGGGCCGCGACGTACCCCCGCGGCGCCTTGGAACCTTCGACCGTGAAGACGCGCACGCGGCCCTGCTGATCGGCCTTCGAAGCCGCGAGCAGGTCCTCGCGCAGTACGCCGAAGTGGAAGCGCGTGGCGTCGCGCACGACGCTGCCGGGCGTGCCCGCGGCGGCGGCGTTGTAGAGCTTCGCGAGCGCCTCCGCGTCGGCCTTGCGGTACGCGCGCACGGCGAAGGGGTTCTTCAGTTCGGCCAGGGCCTTGGCCGGAATGCGCAGCGAACTGCGCGGCATGACCTCGGTGTAGCCGAAGCGCGTGTAGAAGCCGCTCAGGCGTTCACCACAGAGCAGGAACGAGAGCGGGATGCCTTCCTTTCGCGCGACGGCCAGGGCGTCGTCCATGCAGACGCTGGGCAGGTTCTGCCCGCGGAATTCCTTGCGGCAGGTGACGGAGCCGATGCCGGCCATGCGGAAGCGCGCGCGGCCGATGCGCACGGTCCTTTCGAAGAGGCCCACGTGCGCGGCGACGCGCCCCTTGCGGCGGACGAAGCGGCTGTACTGGGGTTTAAAGGCGGGATCGAGTTCGAGGTCGCGGCCGAAGAGCGCCACGAGGTCCTCGTAGGCGGGCGCGAAGACGCTCGCGCACATCTCGGCCACGGCCGCGCGCTGCTTGGGGGTGCGGGGAAATTCGGTGCGCATGCGGCCTCCGTGAAGATGCCCGCGTCTTACGCGGGCCGGGCCGCGTTTGGCCGGCCTACTCCAGGTTCTGCACCTGCTCGCGGATTTTTTCGATCAGGTTCTTCATGTCCACCACGCGGTGCGTGATCGACTGGTCGTTGGCCTTGCTGCCGACGGTGTTGGTCTCGCGGAAGAGTTCCTGGGTCAGGAAGTCGAGCTTCTTGCCGACCTCGGCGCCGTCGGCCAGCGCGGCATCCATCTGCGCGAAGTGGCTGTCGAGCCGCGCGAGTTCCTCGCTGATGTCCATGCGGTCGCTGGCCAGCACGATCTCGCGCTCGAGAATCTCCTTGTCCAGCGGCTGGTCGATGCCGGCCTTCTGGAGCAGTTTCTCGACGCGTTCCTTGAACTTCACCACGTTGCGGTTCAGCGCCTCGGGCGCGCTCACGGCCAGCGCGTCGCGGTGCGCGCGCATCTCGTTCAGCCGCGCGCGGACATCCTGCACCAGCGCCGCGCCTTCCTTCACGCGCATCTCGTCGAAGCGGTCGAGCGCTTCGTTCAGGGCTTTTTCGCAGCGCGCCCAGGCGGCGTCCAGGTCTTCGGTGCTTTCCGCGCGCCCGACGACGCCCGGCAGCCCGAGCAGCGACTGCAACGTCAGGCCGCCCTTGATGCCCAGCGCCTTGCCGACGGCCTTGGCCTGCTTCGCGTACGCCTTCACGGCCGCCGCGTTGATCTCGTAGCCGTTCTCCGACGCGCCGGCGGTCTCGACGAAGAGCATCACGTCCACGCTGCCGCGCCGCACGCCGCGTTCGGCCAGGAGCGTCTTGATCTTGTCTTCGAACGCGCCCAGGCGCGGCGGCAGCTTGACGCTCAGCTTGAGAAAACGCCCGTTGACCGAGCGGATTTCTGCGCAGACGCGCCCGTCGGCGTCGCTGCGTTCGACGCGGCCAAAGCCGGTCATCGAACGCACGGCGTTCGCGACCGGCTTTTCCGGACTCTTCGAGGCTTTGGGCATTGGGTCTACTTGGGGGCTTCCGTCTTGGCCGCGTCTTCCTTCGCCGGTTCGGTCTTGGCGGGAGCCGGCTTGGCCTCTTCGGCCTTGGCGGGCGTCTCGGCCTTCGGCGCTTCCGCCTTCGCCGGCGTCTTGGCGTCTTCGGCCGCGGCGGGCGTCTTGGCTTCCTCGGCCTTGGCCGGGGACTTGGTCTCTTCGGCCTTCGCGGGGCTCTTGGCCTCCTCGGCCTTCGCGGGGGCTTCGGCGGGCTTCTCGCCGGACTTCGTTTCCTCGGCGGGCTTGGCTTCGCCGGACTTCGTTTCGGCCGGAGCCGCTTCGCCCGGCTTCGCCGCGTCGGTCTTGGTCTCGGGCGTCTTGGCCTCGCCGGACTTGGTCTCGCCGGCCTTCACGTCCGCCGTCTTGACCGCTTCGGGCTTGCCTTCGGAAACCGGGGCGCCCATGCCGCCTTCGTCCGGGCCCTTTTGGAGCGTGCCGGGGCCGACCGCCGGTTTGTCTTCGCCCAGTCCGCCTTGCACCAGGCTGTTGCCGCCTCGCGAGAGGAAGCCGATGACCACGCACAGGATCAGGAAGAGGCCCGCGAGGTACGCCGTGGCGCGGCGGATCGGGTTGGTGACGCCTTCGATCTGCGCGCCCGTCGTGCCGCCCAGCGCGGCCAGCCCGCCGCCCTTGCCTTCCTGCAGCAGAATGAAGAAGGTCATGATGGCGGCCACGAAGAGCATCACGCCCTTCAGGATCACGATCAGCATTTCCATGACGTACGGCTCCTATCGCCCCTTGCCTTGCCTGTAAGACGTTGGACTACGCGCCGGCCTTGACGATCTGCACGAAATCGCCCGCGACCAGACTCGCGCCGCCCACCAGCGCGCCGTCGATGTCGGGTTCCGCGAGCAACTTGGCGGCGTTGTCGGCCTTGACCGAGCCCCCGTATTGTATCCGCACGGCATCGGCCGTGCCTGCACCAAATTTCTGCTTAAGCAGCGCGCGAATGAAGGCATGCACTTCCTGCGCCTGCTGGGGCGTGGCCGTCAGGCCCGTGCCGATGGCCCAGACGGGCTCGTAGGCGATGGTGACTTCGGCCATTTCGGCGGGCGTCATGCCGGCCAGGCCGCCTTCGATCTGCGTCTTCACGACCTGCTCGGTGACGTTGGTCTGGCGCTCGCTCAGCGACTCGCCGACGCAGACGATCACCTTCAGCTTGTTGGCCAGGCCGGCCTTGAGGCGCTTGTTGACGGTCTCGTCGGTCTCGCCGAAGAACTGGCGGCGTTCGCTGTGGCCCACGATCACGGCCTTGCAGCCGCTGGCGACGAGCATCGGGCCGCTGATCTCGCCGGTAAAGGCGCCGGACTTTTCCCAGTACAGGTTCTGCGCGCCCAGGAGAATGCTGCTGCCCTTCAGCGCCTCGCCCGCGGCGGCCAGACAGACGAACGTGGGGCAGACGGCGACGTCCACCTTGTCGAAGCCTTCCAGGCCCTTGCGAATCCCGGCGGCCAGTTCGCGCGCCTCGTCCGGGGACTTGTTCATCTTCCAGTTGCCCGCGATGAATTTCCGGCGTGCCATGTCGTTCCTCTCCTTAAGGTGCCGCGGCCCTGCTCCCTGCGAAAAAACGCGTCCGCCCTGCTCCGATCCGTGCTAGGCCCGCGCTAGGCCCGCGCCTTCGCGCCGGCCCGGCGGCCCGAGGCCGGCAGGCGGGGCGCGACGGGATAGCTGCCCAGCACTTCGATGTGGCGCACGTGCTTGTCGATCAGGTCCAGCGTCTTCTTGACGTCCGGATCGGTCACGTGCCCGTACATGTCGATGAAGAAATTGTACTCCCACGCGCGGCGCTTGCTCGGGCGCGACTCGATGCGCGTCAGGTTGATCCCGTTCTTGTAGAACGGCTGGAGCAGATGCAGCAGCGCGCCGGGGCGGTCGGAGACCGAGATCACCAGCGAGGTCTTGTCGTTGCCGGTGCGGTCGGCCATCTTTTCGGCGATGACGAAGAAGCGCGTGATGTTGTCCGGCTGGTCCTCGATGTTGGGGACCTGAATCGGCACCTTGTAGATCTCGGCGGCCAGTTCGCCCGCGATGGCGCCGGCGGTCTTGTCCTTGGAGGCCAGCATCGCGGCTTCGGCCGTGGAACCCACCGGCCGGCGCGCGACGTTGCCCAGGTGCCCGTTGACCCACTGGCGCGTCTGCGCGAAGCCCTGCGGATGGCTGTAGATCGTCCTGATCTCGCGCGGGCGGCTGAGCGAGAGCAGGTTCTGGTGGATCGGCAGGTAAATCTCGCTCGCGATCTTCAATCGGTGTTCGGCCAGCAGGTCGATGGATTCGTTGACGCCGCCCTCGGTGGAATTCTCGATCGGGACGACGCCGTAGTCGGCCTTGCCCCGGGAGACGGCCGAGAAGACGTCGCGGGCGTCGCGCGCGGACGTGTATTCGACGGAAGAACCGAACTTGGTGTGCGCGGCCAGGTGCGTAAAGGACCCGGGCTGCCCGAAGTAGCAGACGCGCGTGGGATGTTCGAGCGCGATCGTCGCGGACATGATCTCGCGGTAGATGGCGCGGAAGGCGTCGTCGGGGAGCGGGCCGCGGTTCAGCTTCGCGACGCGCTGGTAGACCTGGATCTCGCGCGAGGGCGCGTACGGCTTGACGCCTTCGCGGGCCTTCAGGCGCCCGATGTGGCTGGCGTAGCCGGCGCGTTCGTTGATCAGCGCGACGAGGCGCGCGTCGAGTTCGTCGATCTTGGCGCGCAGGGAAGCCAGGTCTTCGGGCGAGGCCGCGGGCACGCCGGAGCCGTTGCCGCGCGCGGGCGCGCGGACGGGACGGCGTCTGGAGGCACGGGGCGCGGGCATCTGGCTACCCGAAGCGGATCTCGAGCACCTTGAACTTCAGCTTGCCCTTGGGGACGGGCACTTCGACCACGTCGCCGACTTTGTGCGTCAGCAGGGCCTGGCCCATCGGGCTGGTGGTCAGGATGCGGTTGGCGAGCGGGTCGGCTTCGCCTTCGCCCACCAGGGTGTATTCTTCTTCGTCCTTGGTGGCCATGTCGAGCAGCTTGACGGTCGCGCCGAAGACGATGGCGTCGCCGCCGATCTTGGTCTTGTCCACGATCACGGCCTGGGAAATCTTGTAGCGCAGGTCGGTGATCTTTTCTTCGGTCATGGCGAGTTCTTCGCGCGCCGCGTGGTATTCGGCGTTTTCGGAAAGGTCGCCCTTCTCGCGGGCTTCCTTGATCGCGAGCAGAATTACGGGACGGCGGGCCTCAAGTTCGGCGAGTTCCGCCTTGAGTTTTTCCAGTCCTTCCTGCGTCATGGGCGTCGCCATGCCAATCTCTCCTAACGCTACGGAGCGGCCGTACCCGGCGCGTCCGCTTCTTCCTCCGTGAAACCTACTTCAACAGCTTTTCGATACGGTCGAGCCCCTTGTCGATCTTTTCCATGCTCGACGCGTAGCTCAGGCGCACGTGCTGCCCCGACCCGAAGGCCTCCCCTGGCACCAGCGCAACCTTGGCGTCTTCCAGGCAGAGCGCGGTGAACTCCATCGCGCTGCCGATCTTCTTCCCCGCGATCGTGCGGCCAAAGGTGCCCGATACGTTCGGGAAGCAGTAGAACGCGCCTTTGGGCTCCAGGCAGGTCACGCCGTTCAGCGCGTTCAGGCGCTTGACCATGTGCAGGCGGCGCGCGTCGAACTCCTCGCGCATATGCATCACGGCCTCGTCGGACATGCGCAGGTTGGTCAGCGCTTCCGCCGCGCCCGCCTGGCTGAACGCCGCGGGATCGCTCGTCGCGTGGCTCTGGAACTTCGAGACCGCGTCCATGATGTCCTTGGGCCCGGCCGCGTAGCCGATGCGCCAGCCGGTCATCGCGTAAGTCTTGGAGCAGCCGTTGACGGTGATCACCAGGTCCTTATGGAGCTTCGGCGCGCACGCGGCCATGCTCTGATGGGACATGTCGCCGTAGATCAGGTGCTCGTAGATCTCGTCCGAGATCGTGGTGACGCCGTGCTTTTCGACCACCGCCGCGACGGCCTTGACCTCGTCGGGCGAATAGACCGCGCCGGTCGGGTTCGAGGGGCTGTTGTGCATGAAGAGCTTGGTCTTGGGCGTGATCGCCTTTTCGAGCTGCTCGGGCGTGATCTTGAAGCCCGTCGCTTCGCTCGTCTGCAGGATCACCGGCTTGCCGCCGGCCAGCCGCACCATTTCCAGGTAGCTGACCCAGTACGGCATGGGGATGATCACTTCGTCGCCTTCGTCCACCAGCACCTGAATGATGTTGTAGATGCTCTGCTTGGCGCCGTTGCTGACGACCACCTGCCCGGGCGCGTAGGCCAGCCCGTTGTCGCGTTCCAGCTTCTCGCAGATGGCCTTCTTCAGTTCCGCGCCGCGCTTGGCGCCGTAGCGGGTGTCGCCCGTGGTCATGGCCGCGACGCCGGCGCTGACGATGTGCTGAGGCGTGTTGAAGTCCGGTTCGCCCGCGCCGAAGCCGACGACGTCCTGCCCTTCGGCCTGCATGGCCTTGGCTTTGGCGTCCACGGCGAGCGTGGCGGAGGGCTTCACGTCAAGAATGCGGCGCGCGAGCGTGGCCATGGCGGAATCCTTCTGTTCGATTGCGTCAGGCAACAAAAAAACCAGGGCCGCCTTCGCGGTCCTGTTTCGGCGCGTATAGTAGAACATTTCCGGGGCTTTGCAAGCCCGGTATGAGCCTGCAAGCAACGACGAGCGCAACGCTTAGCGGGAATTTACGTCAATACGTCAGACCACGGTCCACGAAGCCGAAGGCCTCGCGAAGCTCCGCATCCCGCACCAGCGGCGCGCAGGCCCGGCAGACCATCCGGGCGGCCTCAGGTCCCCAGCGAGCCGCCACGCCCTCGTAGACCGCGCCCACGCATTCGCGCGCAAGTTCTTTTCGAACAGGACCTTGTGGGCTCTCCAGCATCCGGTTGCGCTGCCGGATGTAGATCCGGAGCACCTCTTCAAAGCCCTTCAGGGCCGGCTGGCTGTGCTCCTTGGCCCGGAAGTAGAGTTCCCAGGTTTCGGGCACGACGGTCGCGCAAGCGACGCTGCGGTCCTGCGGGAAGACGCGAAACCGGGCCAAGGTGCCGAAGATGCCGTCGTTCACCAGCCGTTCGTCCTCGTACATGGGGCTCCAATGGTCCGGCATGGCCAGGGAGATCGCCTCGTACCCCGCGCCGACCAGGGTCACGCGCGTACGAGCGAACGCGGTCGCCTGCGCCAGCATCGCGGAACTCGCGACCAGCATGACGGCGACCAGCAGCAGCCGCAGCGTGAAGGTTCCATAGAGGAGGATCAACCCGCCGGCGATCACGGTCCCTGCGCCGAGCCCGTACAGGCCGGGCATCCCCACCGTCCAGTACGACTTCAGCGCGCCGGGGTCGGCCACGCACAGCAGCAGCAAGCCGACGCTGCCCAAGGCCACGAACAGCGCTCCGCTGGGGCGCGCGTACGGAATCGGCAGCGCGGGCGCCGAACGGCTCCGCCGCTGGACGGATTCGGCATACACGGGGGCATCGGTCTGGGTCATGCACGTTGGACGAACCTTTGGGTCCGATGTGACGAATATTGCGTCTGACTTGCGTAACGACGCTCACACGGTAGAGAAAGATGACACCAGCTTTACGGCTTTAGGACGGCGTGACCACGCACCTTGGAGGATCGACCATGAATCGTTCGGCGCGCTTACTGGGAGCCGCGATGGCGGTAGTGCTCACGCTGACCTGCGTTCGCGGATGGGCGGCCAACGACGAGGAAGAAGACATCCCGCTCAAGCCGGAAAAGAAGCCCGAACCCGCCCGCCCCGCCGGTCAACCGCCCGCACAGAACAACGCCCCCAAGGCCGAGGAGAAGCCGAAGCCCAAGTTCGAAAAGGGCAAGGCCTTCACGCTCTTCCCGGCCGGCGTGGACAGCAAGACGGTCGATCACCAGAGCCCCGCGATGCAGCAGGGGCAGAAGTCCGGGATCAACGAGACCAAGTTCGACGGCTGGTCCTACATGGGCATGAAGCTGGACGGCTGGAGCGTGAAGAACGGGGTCATGAACATCGACGGGCAGTGCGGCCTGACGCTCGACGGCTTCCCGTTCAAGGATTACCGCGCCGACCTGGAAGTCGAAGTCGCGGGGCTCTCGGGCCTGGCCCTGATGCTCGGTTCGGCCAAGGAAGGCGTGCAGTTGCTCGCCATCACGCCCACGCACCTCCTGCCCGGCGTCTTCGACCAGACCAAGCAGGGCAGCAACGTCCAGTTCGACAACAAGGCCGGCAAGCCCCACGGGAGCAAAGGCGGCTGGATTCCGCTCCAGATCACCGTCGCGCAGGGCTGGGTGGACGTGAGCGTCAACCAGAAGAGCGTCTACAAGGAACGGATGCAGAACGTGCCGCAGTTCTCGCAGTTCGGTTTCCTGATGCTTGGCCTGAACGGCAACAAGGATCCCAAGGCGAAGGTCCGCAAGGCGACGCTGACGGGGATGTAGCGCCTACTTGGCTTCCACGACCAGCCGGAAGCCCAGGTCGTTGCGGTAGGTGACGCGCGAGGCGCTCCCCCGCGCCGAGACCCGGCAGGCCTCGGGCTTGTCCTTCCACGAACCGCCGCGGTAGACCTTGTTGCCCTGCTTCTCGGGGCCCTTGGGGTCCTGCGCGGGCGAAGCGCCGTAGTACTCCGAATCGAAGTTGTCGCCGCACCATTCGTTCACATTGCCGAGCATGTCGTGCAGGCCGAAGGCGTTCGCGGCTTTCTGTCCCACCGGCTGGGCCTTTTTGCGGCTGTTCGACGAACACCAGCCCACGGCTTCCAGGTCGGCCTCCCCGTCGCCGGAACCGAAGCGCTTCTGCGTGCCGGCGCGCGCGGCGTGCTCCCATTCGGCCTCGGTGGCCAAACGGACCGTGCGCCCGGACTTCGCGCTCAGCCATTCGGCAAAGTCGTTCGCTTCCTTCCAGGTGATCAGGGTCACGGGCGCCTGGTCCTGCCTGGGGTAGCCGGGCGAATTCCACGCGGTGGTGTCCCCCGCGCTGTAGCCCTTGTCGCCGCCGTCGCGCCCCAGGTTGTTCTCGGCCTCGGTCTTGTAGCCCTTTTCCGCGTGGAAGACGGCGAACTGCAGCACCGTGACGGGGAACTTGGCCACGTAGTACGGCCGCGTGAGCGCGACTTTGTGGACGGGCTTCTCGGTCTTGTCGCCGTCCTCCGCGCCCATGGAAAACGAGCCCGCGGGCACGAGCACGAAGTCCATCTTCACTCCGTCGGCCAGCGGCAGCGCCAGCGCGGCCGGTTCGCCCATCGACGCGCGGAGCTTCGCCGCCGTGGCGTCGTTGGGCCGGACTTTCAAGGCCTGGTCCAACTGGGCTTCGACCTGCCTGCGCTTCTCGGCGCTCAGTTGGGTATAGCGCCCGTCGGCGCCTTGGGCCTCGCCTGCCAGCAGCTTGCGCGCCTCGGCCAGGGCCTTCTGGTAGGCCTCTTCGTTGCGCGCGGCCTGAACGGTGTT